>CAIPXZ010000116.1 GCA_903869075.1 uncultured Myxococcales bacterium
CACCTTGCCGCGGGCCAGCAGTTTGAGCTCGTCGCTGCCGATGGCAGCGTCGCCCGCGCGTGGCCGGACACGACGATCTTCGTCAAGCAGACGCCGGCGGCGGCGCACAGCTGCGGTGGCATCGGCACATGGTCGGTGCCGGCAGCGCAGGTCGGCGCGTCGTTCTACGGCACGCTGGGCACCGTCGTTTTCGATCCGTTCGCCGCCAAAGTCTGGATTCCCAAGCAGTAATGCCGCAACCGTCAGACCACCGGCGGCCGGCCCTTGCGCGCGTCGGCGTCGCGGTAGAAATACCAGCAGGCGACGCTGCGCCACGGCCGCCAGGCCTCAGCCAGGACGATGGCTTTGCCGGGAAAGTCGGCCTTTTCCAGGGCAAAATGGTGCGAAAACGCGTCGCGCACCGCCAAATCGCCCAGCGGCAGCACGTCCGGCCGCTGCAGCGTGAACATCAGGAACATGTCCGCCGTCCAGCGGCCGATGCCCGGCACCGCGACGAGCGCTGCCGCCACCGCCTCATCGTCCATCGCGTCCAGCGCCGCCAGGTCCAGGCGGCCATCGACGACGAACGCCGCCAAGGCATGTAGATACTTGGCTTTTTGCCCCGACAACCCAGCCGTCCGCAACACTTCCGGCGCCTGC
The DNA here is from genome assembly GCA_903869075.1 of uncultured Myxococcales bacterium. Lineage (GTDB taxonomy): Bacteria > Myxococcota_A > UBA9042 > UBA9042 > UBA9042 > CAIYBN01. Next base: position 640 of record CAIPXZ010000116.1, read on the forward strand.
GCGGCGATGTGCGCCGGCGTCGGCTGGCCGTCCGGCATCAGCGCGCACAGCCGGCCGTGGATGGTGCGCGCCGCCGCGCTGGAGACCTGCTGCGACAAGATGGCGCTGACAAGCGCGCCAAAGCGATCGTCGTGGAACCGCAGCGTACACGGCCCGACGCGGTCGATGATCGCCGCCAGCTCCGGGCTGACCGCGGCCAAGTGCGCCACTCCCGGCGCAAAAATATGTTGTTCCATCAGTACTTGGTCCCGACGAGCTTGGCGCCGAGGGCCGAAAAGCGCAGGCCGATGCTGCTGGCGTCCTTGGTGCCGTCGCCGTCGGTGTCGATGTCCACGGTCAACAGCTGCTGGACCATCGTCAGCGCGCCGGCTTTGCCGCCGAACGAGGCGAAAACGCTGTCATCCATGGCGTTGATGATGTCGACGATGACGGGCGTCGGCACCGCGCCGCCGAGCGCGCCTGCCATGCCCTGGATGGCCTTGCCGTCGGGCGTGAACACGACCTTGGCCTCGACGCGCGCGCCCTTGACGTACAGCGTGGCGTTCTTGGCGCCGAGGATCGACGCGTCCATGGCGAAAAGCGTATCGGCGCCGCCGGCGGTCAGCACGCCGTTTTGGACCATCGCGTCTTTGAACGAGAATTTCGGCTGGCAGCTGGCCGTGAATGCCGTCTGCATCGCGTCCCAGTTGCAGACGTCCTTTTGCGCGTCGCAGTTGACGTTCAGGCTCGTGATGTCCATGTTGGCGTAGTACAAATTGAGGGTAAACGGAACGTTTTCGCCCTGATAGCCCGCCAGCTCGGCGACGAAAAGGAACTGGCCGTTGTTGACCGAGGCGATGAGCGGGTCGTTGACGATGAGCGACAGCACCGACGCGGCGTTGTCGATGCCGGCGGAGCAGTCGCCGTCTGGCGCGCAGGTCGTCGGGTCGCCGTCGACGTCGATGCCGTCGCCCGGGTTGCCGCTGACGCCGATCTGGAACTGGGTAAGCTTGCCGTCGAAATCGCTGAAGATCTTGCTGCAGAACGGGCAGCTTTGGCCCTTGACGCCGATGCACTGGCCGCCGGTGCAGAGGTCCGGGTAGGTGCACCACTCGCCGTCGTCGCAGCTCAGCTTGTTGATGGCGTGGATGCAGCCCTTGTCGGGCTTGCAGGAGTCGTCGGTGCAGACGTTCTTGTCCTCGCAGCTGAGCGGGCTGCCGCCCTGGCACTTGAGCGCCGGCGAGCAGCTGGCGCCGGTGATGCACAAGTCGCCGGTGGAGCACGGGTCGCCGACCTGCAGGTTGACGTGCTTGCAGCCGGTCGTCGGGTCGCAGCTGTCGATTGTGCAGCCCTCGTTGTCGTCGCACGCCGTCGGGTCGTTGGCGGCGGTGCAGCCCTTGCCGGCGGCGCAGCTGTCCTTGGTGCACGGGTTCTTGTCGTCGCAGACAAGCGGCGTGGCGCCGGCTTGGCACTTGCTGCCCTTGCAGACGTCGTCGAGCGTGCACGGGTTGTTGTCCTCGCAGGCGTTGCCGTCGGCGGGCGTGCTCGTGCAGCCGTCCTTGGCGGTGCAGGCGTCCAGCGTGCAGACGTTGCCGTCATCGCAGCCGAGCTTGGCGCCGCCGCAGCTGCCGTCCTGCTTGCAGCTGTCGAACTGCGTGCACGGGTCGCCGTCGTCGCAGTTCAGCTTGATGTCGACGCTCCAGGCGCTCGCCGACACGCCCGGCTGGCAGGTGCGGCACGCGTCGGTCGGCGAGACGTCGCCGGCGCTGAGGCAGACGCCCGCGATGACGCAGCCCTTGGTCTTGTGGACGCAGCCTTTCGCCGGGTCGCAGCTGTCGTCGGTGCAGGTGATGCCGTCCGAACAGTCGACGGCGGTGCCGACGCACGCGCCCGCCGCGCACTTGTCGCCGCCGGTGCAGGCGTTCTTGTCGTCGCAGGTGGCGCCGGTGTTGTCGGCGGTGCAGCTGACGGCCGCGACGTCGCCGCTGACGTCACCGCCGCTGCCGTCGCCCGCGGCGTCGGCGGTCGCGCCGTCACCGCTGGGCTTGGCGGCCGAGCCGCATGCCACGCTCAGCGCGCTGGCGAGCACAATCCAACAAATCGGGGCAATCGAACGCGTTCGCATGGCGGACTCCTGGGCGGCGAGACGCCAAGGATAGCGAACTTCGCGGCGCGCGGCGAGGGCTACGGTTCGCGATCGCCGTCAGCAGCCGCAGCGTACGCCGCGGATTGCCGGTAGTCCTGGATCGCCTCGTCGAGCAAAATCCGCCCCACCGCCAACAGCGGCAGCGCCAGCAGGATGCCCGTCAGCCCCGCCAGCTCGCCCATCGCGATGATGCCCAGCAGCACGACGACCGGCTTGAGCCCGACCTGGTTGCCGATCACCCGCGGCGTGATGTACAGCAGGTCCGTCGCGTAAAAACCGCCAAAAAGCAGGGCCACGCCGCCGATTTGCCACGCGGAATGGTCGGTCAGCAGCGACAA
>CAIPXZ010000117.1 GCA_903869075.1 uncultured Myxococcales bacterium
CGTTACCGCTGCTGCGGTCGCACCCACCCGGTCGTCCACGGGCGCGCCGGTGATGGCGCCAAGGAAGGACTTTCGCGATGGGCCGAAGTACAGCGGCAGCCCGAGCCTAGCAAGCGCCTCGGATCGGCGCAACAAAGCCAAATTCTGCTGCAACGACTTGCCAAAACCGATGCCCGGGTCGATCGCCAGCTGGCCGCGGGCAACACCTGCGGCCTCGGCACGGGCCACTGCATCGGCCAGCCACGCGGCGATCTGGGCGATTGCCGCGGCTGGCTCGTCGGACATGGCGCTGACTTTGGCCGACGGCGCCATCTGCCCGACCGCGTGCGGCATGTGCATGAGCACCCACGCGGCGCCCGCGCGCGCGACGATGCCGCCCATATCGGGGTCGCCAAAGCCGCTGACATCATTGATCATGGACGCGCCAAGCTCGAGCGCTGGCGCGGCGATCGCCGCCCGGCGGGTGTCCACAGACAGCGGCACGTCCAGGCGCTGCGCCAGCGCCGCGATCGCCGGCAACACCCGGTCGGCTTCCTCCGCCGGCGACACCGGCGGCGCATGTGGCCGCGTCGATTCGCCACCGAGATCCAGCACGTCGGCGCCGTCCGCGCACAGCTGTTCCGCGCGCCGCAGCAGCGCATCGCGGGTGGTGAGCTGGCCACCATCGGAGAAGCTGTCGGGCGTGAGGTTGAGAATGCCCACCAGCAGCGGCTTGCGCAGGTCGAAATGGCGATCGCGCAACTGCATCGGCGGCTCAGGCGGTCAGTGCGTCAGCGGTTCCGGCAGACCCGGCAGCGAGTCGATGACCGGCGGCGGCGTCGGCTTCTTGTTGGCGCTGTTGGCCGCGTCCTGGGCGACGCGGTGGCGCACCTTGGCCTCGCGACCCGAGCGCAACTCTTTGATATCCTTGTTTTCGATGATCCAGTCGACTTCCTCGCCGTCCAGCGTCTCGAATTCCAGGAGCGCCGTCGTCAGCAGGTCCAGCTGGTCGCGGTGATCGGTCAAGATCTGCCGCGCGCGGTTGTAGTTCTCGTCGACAAGCCGGCGAATTTCCTGATCAACCTGCACCGCCGTCGACTCCGAGAAGTTCTGCACGTGGCCGTAATCGCGGCCGAGGAACGGCTCACCCTCTTTTTTGCCGTACGCCAGCGGCCCGAGCCGGGACATGCCCCACTCGCACACCATCTGCCGCGCCATGCCGGTCGCCTGCTCGATGTCGTTGGCGGCGCCCGTGGTGATCTCGCCCAGCACGATGTCCTCGGCGATGCGGCCGCCCATCATGATGGCGATGCGGTCCAGCAGGTAGCTGGCCGAATGCGAGTACCGATCGCGCTCCGGCAGCTGCTGCGTCAAGCCCAGCGCGCGGCCGCGCGGCACGATCGTCACTTTGTGCAGCGGATCCGAGGTCTTCAGGTGCTTGGACACCAGCGCGTGGCCGGCTTCATGCACCGCCGTCAACTTCAGCTCGTCGGCGTTCAGCATCATGCCGCGGCGCTCGGCGCCCATGATGACCTTGTCCTTGGAGTGCTCCAGATCGGCCATCGACACGAGCTCGTGGTCGTGGCGCGCCGCCAGCAGCGCACCTTCGTTGATGAGGTTCTCCAGATCCGCGCCGGCAAAGCCCGGCGTGCCGCGGGCGATCGTTTGCAGGTCGACGTCCGGCGACAGCGGCACCTTGCGCGTGTGCACTTTCAGGATCGCCAGCCGGCCCTTGGCGTCGGGCGCCGGCACGACCACGCGGCGGTCAAAGCGACCCGCGCGCAGCAGCGCCGGATCCAGCACGTCCGGCCGATTCGTCGCGGCGACGAGGATCACGCCGGTATTGTTCTCAAAGCCGTCCATCTCGACGAGCAGCTGATTCAGCGTCTGCTCGCGCTCGTCGTGACCGCCGCCCATGCCGGCGCCGCGGTGACGGCCAACGGCGTCGATTTCGTCAATGAAAATGATGCACGGCGCGTTCTTTTTGCCCTGCTCGAACAGGTCACGCACGCGGCTCGCGCCGACGCCGACGAACATCTCGACGAAGTCCGAGCCCGAGATCGAAAAGAACGGCACGCCCGCCTCGCCCGCGACAGCGCGCGCCAGCAGCGTCTTGCCGGTGCCCGGCTGGCCCATCAGCAGCACGCCCTTGGGAATGCGCCCGCCGAGCTTGGTGAACTTCTTGGGATCCTTGAGGAACTGGATGATTTCCTCCAGCTCCTGCTTGGACTCGTCGATGCCGGCGACGTCCTCAAAAGTCACGCGGTTCGTCGCTTCGGTCAGCATCTTCGCCTTGGACTTGCCAAAGCTCATCGCGCGGTTGCCGCCGGACTGGATCTGCCGCATGAAAAAGAAGAACAAGCCGATGATGACCAGCATCGGCAAGCCGTTGATCAGCAACTGGAAAAGCCAGGTGTTGGCCTCCTCGCGCTCGTAGTTGATCTCGACGCCCTTGCCGATGAGGTCTTTTTGGAAGCTTGTGATGTCGCCGGTCGTGCGAAACAGGTCGCCGTTGCCGAGCGTGCCGTCAATGTTGTTGCCGCGCACCGTGATGTCGCGCACGCGATCGGCGGCCGGCACCTTGTCGACATTCAAGGAATTATTGACGAACTGCGTGAACGACAGCTGCTTGGTTTTGCCGGTCGCGGTCGAGTATTGGATGACCATGACGACCAGCAAGAACACGCCGGCCCAGATCAAAAGACTTTTCGTATGCTTCAAGTTCGACTCCTGATCGGCTGCCTTCATTTGCCGCCGCCCGCATGGTGAGACGCGGGAAGTGCCAAAGAAGTGCGCTGGAGGTGCGCATAAGGTGCGAACACCTACTGGAGTCAGGTTAGTCCGCGGGTGCGGGGTGCGCAACGTTCTTTGCAAAAAACTGCCACAAAAAGCCGTTGCCCACCACGGTCAGGCCGTGCAAGTCCGCTTCACCCGCCGCGCCCAACGCCAGCCATTGGTCCACCGCTCGCTGCGACGGTGCCGGCACGCCCAGCCGCTGACAAACCCGCTGCAACAGCGCGGATTTCGCCGCCGGATGGTCCGGCACATCGGCCACGGCGACGCGCGCAGTGCCCGCCGCGCGGTCCAACTGCAGGCGATCGCCCAGCGCGCGATCGATCCATACCGCCAGCGCGCCCTCTTGCGCCGCCGCGAGCGCCGCCGACCGCGCCAGGCCCGCTGCCGCGCCCGGAATCGCCGCTTCCAGCACCGGCAGCACGCGATGGCGCAGGTGGTTGCGCGTCAGCGTCACGTCGGCGTTGGACGGGTCAGCCAGCCACGGCACCGCAAAATAATCGGCACATTCAGCTAGTTGCGCTCGTGTCACCGCGAGCAGCGGCCGCACCACCGCGTCCGCACGCAGCCGGCGCGCGCCCGCGTGGGCGTCCGTACCCGCGCCACGCGCCAGTCGCAGCAGCAGGGTCTCCGCCTGGTCGTCCGCGTGATGCGCCGTGGCGATGCAGTCCGCCGCCAGCTCCGCGCGCAGCCGCTGCAGCGCCCGGTACCGCGCCGCCCGCGCCCGCGCCTCCAGCCCCGCGCCGCCGTGCAGCTGCAGCGCAGCGATCGCCACCGGCAAGCCGCGCACCGCCGCCGCGTCCGCCACAAGCTGCGCCGTCGCCGCGTGGTTGGGCTGCAGGCCGTGATCGACGTGCGCCACCGCCAACGTGTGACCCAGCGACGGCCGCAGCGCGTCGAGCAGCGCCAGCGCCGCCATGGAATCGCGGCCACCGCTACATGCCAGCAGCACGCGCTGGCCCGGCTGCCACAGCTGATGGCGGCGGACGTCGCGGCGGACCTGATCGAGCGTACGGCGGATTTCGGTCGGAATTGCAGTCATGTCGTTGCACGCAGTCGGACCGGCAGCGTACCATGTCTGCCCGGTAAACTCCGAGAGGACAACATGGCCCACGACCCGCTGCAGACCCAACCCGCGCCCGATCCCCGGCTGGGCGCGTACCAGGAGACCGTCGCCAAGGCGAGCACGCGGCCGGGGCCGTTCGTGTCGCTGGACGGCCGCAAGGTCGAGGTCGCGTACTTTCCGCGGCAGCCGGACGAGACCTACTGGCAGCAGATCGGCGTGCCGGGCAAATACCCGTTCACCCGCGGCGTCCACCCCAACATGTACCGCGGCAAGAGCTGGACCATGCGGATGTTCGCGGGTTTTGGCACGCCGGAGGACACAAACGAGCGCTTCAAGTTCCTGCTCGCGTCCGGCCAGACCGGCTTGTCCACCGCCTTCGACATGCCGACGCTGATGGGCTACGACCCAGATCACGAGCTGGCCAACGGCGAGGTCGGCCGTGAAGGCACGAGCGTCAGCCACATCCATGACATGGAAGCGCTTTTTGACGGCATCGACCAGAGCGCGGTCACGACGTCGATGACGATCAACGCCCCGGCGATCGTGCTGCTGGCGCTGTACGTGGCGGTCGCGGAAAAGCGCGGCGTGCCGTACGACCAGATGGGCGGGACGCTGCAGAACGACATCCTGAAGGAATTCATCGCGCAAAAAGAGTGGATTTGCCCGCCGCGACCGGCGATGCGCATCATCCGCGACATGCTGGCGTTCTGCACGCATAAGCTGCCGAAATGGAACACGATTTCCATCTCCGGCTACCACATCCGCGAGGCCGGCGCGACCGCCGTGCAGGAGTTGGCGTTCACGCTGGCGGACGGCGTGGGCTACGTGCAGGCGGGCATCGAAGCCGGGCTGGATGTGGACGCATTTGCGCCGCGGCTGAGCTTTTTCTTCGACGTCCACAACGATTTCTTTGAGGAAATCGCGAAGTTGCGCGCGGCGCGGCGGCTGTGGGCCAAGATCATGAAGGAGCGCTTTGGCGCCAAAAATCCGCGCTCGTGGATGCTGCGCACGCACTGCCAGACCGCGGGCGTGAGCCTGACCGCGCAGCAGCCGATGAACAACGTGGTGCGCACGACGCTGCAGGCGCTGGCGGCGGTGCTGGGCGGTACGCAGTCGCTGCACACGAATTCGCTGGACGAGACCTACGCGCTGCCGACCGCCGACGCGGCGAAGCTGGCGCTACGGACGCAGCAGATCATCGCCGAGGAATCGGGCGTCAGCAACGTCGCCGATCCGCTGGGCGGCAGCTGGTACATCGAGAAGCTGACCGACGAGATCGAGGCGGAAGCCGCGGCGATCATTCAGAAAATCGACGACATCGGCGGCATCGTGCGGGCGATTGAGATCGGCTATCCACAGCGCGAGATCGCCGAGAGCGCGTTCCGGTTCCAGCAGCGCGTCGAGTCGGGCGAGCGCAAAATCGTCGGCGTGAACGCGGCGGTGGAAGACAAGGACGCGCCGATTCCGCTGCTGCACATCGACCACAAGGTCGAGACGGCGCAGATCGCGCGCTGCGTGGCGGTCAAGGCGAACCGCAACCAGCAGGCGGCGACCGCGGCGCTCGCGGGCGTGCGCACGGCGTGCCAGACCGACGCCAACCTTGTCGAAGCGATCCTCGCCGCCGTGAAGGTGGAAGTGACGCTGGGCGAGATCTGCGACGTGTTCCGCGATGAGTTCGGCGTCTACCGCGACCCGGCGTTCCTGTAGCCGATGCCCGCGCAGCTGACCTTTTTTTGCGAGCTGCCCAGCGATCGGCTGACGGCGCTGTTCGCTGACCCGGCGCTTGTGCCACTGCTGGCGGCGCACCGCTGCGGCGTGGCGCTGGCGCTGATCGACCTGACGCCGCAGCGCGCGGCGATCGTCCGGCAGTTGACTGACGCCGGCGTGCCCGTGACGGCGTGGCTGGTGCTGGACGAGATGGACGGCTACTGGCTGACGCTGGACAACGTGCAGCTGGCGCGCGACCGCTGGCGGCAGATTCGCGCGTGGGCGCGGCAGCATGCGCTGACGTTCGCCTGCGTCGGGCTGGACATCGAGGCGCCGCACGACGACGCCGTGGCGCTCGTGGACGCGCCGCTGCTGACGTTGGCGCGGCTGACCTGGCTGCGGCGGTCGCGGCGGCAGTGGCGCGCGGCGTTGGCGGATCTGCGGGCGCTCGTCGAGGAAATTCGCAAGGATGTCGCGGTGGTGGAGACGTACCAGTTTCCGTTCATCGCCGATGAACGCGCCGCGGGCTCGTCGCTGCTGCAGCGCGTGCTCGGCATCGCCGACCTGCGCGCCGACCGCGAGGTGCTGATGCTCTACCGCTCGACCCTGCCCGAGCCGTGGGGCGAGGCGCTCGTGGACGGCTACGGCCACCACGCGGACGCGATCGCTGTCGGCATCACCGGCGGCGGCGTCGTGGCGCTGGAAGAGACGTTCGCGCCGCGGCAGCTGGACCTGCTGGCGACCCAGCACGAGCTGGCGCGGGCGCGGCAGTACACGGCGCAGCTGTACGTGTTTTCGCTGGAAGGCTGCATCGCCCAAGGCTGGCTGGCGGAGCTTCTGGCCGCCGATCTGCCAAAACCGCCGCTGCCGCAGGCAGTTACGCGCACACGCACCGGGCGCATGCTGGCGCGCACGCTGCTGACCGCGGACCGGCTGGTGGGCCGGCTGCGGCGAATCCGGCGGGTGGAGTTGCCGTGACTGCGGCGATTGACTAACGTTGCGCCACGGCAAGGCGTTGCCGCGCAGCGAAGCACCCGTGGGCAAACCGCAGACACTCACCGCAAGCGCTTCCGGCGGCCGCAGTCCGTTCGGCCTCGCCGAGTTCGCCGCGTTCTGGCTGCGCGACCCGCGGCGCCGGATCTCGCTGGTGATTTTGCTGTGTCTGGCCTGGCTGTGCTTCTTTGGCGCGCAGTGGTTCCGGATTGAAAAAGACGTCGCCGGCGGCCGCCGTGCGCTGGGCGTCACCGCCGAGTCGACCTACCTGCCGCCCGGTCCGGTGCTGCGGATGATGTCGCTGGGCCAGCAGTCGTTCCTCGCTGACCTCGTGTACATGCAGGCGGCGCACTATTTTGTCCGCCACCTGATCACCGACAGCCAGCTGCCGTGGCTGGATCGCTACCTGGAGGCGATCTGGGCGCTGGACGCCAACTGCAAGTCGTCCTACCGCTGGGGCAGCCAGGTCGTGAAATTCGGCCAGCGCATCGACCGCGACGTGTCGATCCGTGCCAACCAGTTCGCGCGCTTGGGCCTCGAAGCGGCGCCGGATGACCCGTGGCTGTACCACGAAATCGCCTTCAACCTGCGCTACGCGATGGACCCGCGCAGCCCGGACGAGGAGCGGCACTTCAAGGAGCTGGCGATCAAGTACCTGGAGATCGCCTACACGTTCCCAAATTTCGTCTATGATCCCAACTATCTGGCGGCGCAGTACGCGCGCGCCGGCCAGGTCGACGAGAGCATCAAGTCGGCGCTCGTGAACTACGGCGGCGCCAGCGAGGAACAGCGGCGCGAGCTGCGCAACATGCTGACCGAGCGCAACCGCGGCGAGGATGCCGCTGAGCTGGCGTGGCTGGACGTTGTGCACCAGCGCGATTGGTCGTACCTGGCGCCGGCGCTGGCGACGATGGTCGGCCCCAAGCGCGAGCTGACGCCGCCGCTGCAGCCCGCCGACCCGACCGGCTGGCTGCGCGAGGTGCCGACGCCGCCGGCGCTGCTGACGAGGATGACGGTGCGCTTTTTGCAGCCGACGCCCAATGAACGCCCGGATGCAGCCGAGTGGCTGGCGGACTTGCCGCCGGCGGCGACGGCGGCTGCGCCCTTGCAGTAGAGGAAAATCATGGATCTTTCCCTTCAAGCGCTCAGCGGCCAGACCGTTGCCATCACCGGTGGCGCGGGCTTCATCGGCTCGGCGCTGGCGGAGCGGCTGGCGACCGACGCGAGCATCCGCATCGTGCTGTTTGACAACCTGCACCACGACGCCGTGTCGGCGACGCCGCTGCTCAAGCTGCCGAACGTCAAGCTGTTTCGCGGCGACGTGCGCGACAAATTCGCGGTGGCGCAGGCGCTGGCGGGCGCAAACCACATCATCCACATGGCGTCGATCGCCGGCGTGGACACGGTGATGAAGGCGCCGGTGCTGACGATGCAGGTGTCGCTGCAAGGCACGATGAACGTTCTGGAAGTGGCGCAGGCGATGCGCGAGCGCGGCGAGGATGTGCGCCGCGTCGTCGACTTCTCGACCTCGGAAGTTTTTGGCCGCTACGCGTTCAACGTGGCGGAGACCGATGCGACGAGCCTCGGCGCGGTCGGCGAAGCGCGCTGGACCTACGCCGTGGCCAAGCTGGCGACCGAGCACCTGTGCGCCAACTACCACAAACAGTATGGATTACCGACGGTTGCGATTCGGCCGTTCAACATCTACGGCCCGCGGCAGGTCGGCACCGGCGCGATCCACCACTTTGTCCGCCACGCGCTGCGCAATGAGCCGCTGACGATTCACAACGACGGCTCGCAGATCCGCTCGTGGTGCTACATCGACGATATCATTGACGGAATGCTGCTTGTGTTGACCAAGGAAGCGGCGGTCGGCCAGTCGTTCAACATCGGCTCGCCGCGCTCGACAGTGACGATCCACCAGCTGGCGCGGGACATCGTGCGGTTGGCGAATTCGACGTCGACGCTGAACTGTGTGCCGTGGAATTTCCCGGACGTGGAGCTGCGCGTGCCGGACATTTCCAAGGCGCGGACGCTGCTGGGCTACGAACCGCAGCTGGATCTGGAAGAGGGTCTGGCACGGACGATCGCGTGGTACAAAGGCCAGGCGATGGCGACGCCGGTGAATACGACGCACGCCTGACATTGCCGCAAATTGGCGCATGGTTTAGGGTTCACGACGGCGAAGGTGGGGAAAAGGCACGTGGCGGAGCAGAACGACGACATCCTGGTGCTCGACAAGCTGGGCAAGACCTTTCGCGTCGGCTTTTGGGGCAAAAAGGTGCAAGCCGTCCGCGACGTGTCCCTGACGCTCAAGCGCGGGGAATCGCTGGGCTATTTGGGTCCCAACGGCAGCGGCAAGACCACTTCCATCAAGTGCATCCTCAGCCTGATCCAGCCGACGTCCGGCGAGATCCGCCTGTTTGGCGCGGACCCGAGCGACGCCGCGGCGCGCGCGCGCGTGGGCTACCTGCCGGAAGCGCCGTATTTTTACGATTACCTGAAGCCGACCGAAGTCCTCGATTACGTGGGGAAATTGTACGGCCTGGACGCGGCGACGCGCAAAAAGCGCATCCCGATGCTGCTGGACCGGCTGGGTCTGGGCCACGCCATGGACCGCGAATTGCGCGGCTTTTCCAAGGGCATGCTGCAGCGCGTCGGCATCGCCCAGAGCCTGCTTTCGGACCCGGACCTGCTGATTTACGACGAGCCGCTGAGCGGCCTGGACCCGATTGGCCGCAAGGAAGTGCGCGAACTGATGGCGGAATTGCGCAGCGAAGGCAAGTCGCTGTTCTTCAGTTCGCACGTGCTGACCGACATCGAGACGCTGTGCGACGCCGTGTGCATCCTCGACCGCGGCGCGGTTGTGGCGCAGGGCCGGCTGGCGGACCTGCTGCGGATGGACAAGCTCGAGTCCGAGGCGCTGATCGAGCTGCCCGCCGACAACGCTGACGCCGCCAAAGCGCTGCTGACCGGCCTGCCCGGCGTGGAAGTGCGCGAACAGGTGGGCGCGGTGCTGCGGCTGCGGCTGCCGACGGACGTGGTGCCGGGGCTGACGGCGGCGGTCGTCGAGGCGCGCGCGACGCTGCGCGAGCTGTCGCAGCGCCGCGAGTCGCTGGAGGAGCTGTTCGTGCAAAAAGCCGTACACATGTCGTCCGATGGCCAACGCGCGACGACACCCGGAGGGCCGGCATGAACCTCACGACGACCCAGGAAAAGCTGACGCTGCGCATCGACGGCCTGGCGCCGGCGCTGGCGCGGATCACCGCGGTGGCGGGCAATACGCTGCGGGAGGCCGGGCGCAACAAGCTGTTTTTCGGGCTGTTGGGCGTGACGATCCTGATGCTCGTGTTCTCCGTCCTGCTGTCCGATTTGGCCCTGGCCGACCAAAAAGTGCGGCTGGTGACCGATTTCGGCCTCGCGGTGATCCCGCTTGTCTGCATCGGCACGGCGGTGCTGCTGGGCGCGGTGCTGCTGTACAAGGAAATCGACCGCAAGACGCTGTATGCGATCCTACCCAAGCCGATCCGCCGCTCCGAGTTCCTGCTGGGCAAGTTCCTCGGCCTGTCGCTGCTGCTGCTGGGCCAGCTGGCGGCGCTGGCGGCGTGCTGGGCGGGCGTGCTGTACCTGCGCGGCGGCGCGTTCTCGCTGGCGCTCGTGCAGGCGCTGGCGCTGAGCTACGTCGAGATCCTGCTTGTGACGTCGGCGGCGCTGTTCTTCAGCGCGCTGTCGCGGCCGGTGCTGAGCGGCGTGCTGACGATGGGCGTGTTCATGATCGGAAGAATCACTTATGTGATCAATGACTTGATGCAGGCGACAAAAGGCGTGTTTGCCGAAGTGCCGGCGATGCGTGTGCTTGGCCGCGTGCTCGTGGCGCTGGTGCCGGACCTGTCGACTTTCAACATCGCCGACGAGCTGCAAGCCGGCGTGGCCATCCCGCCGGCGTATTTCCTGCACGCCACGCTGTACGGCCTGTCATGGGTCGGCTTTTTCGTCGTGCTGTCGCTGCTTGTCTTCGAGCGCCGTGACCTGGTCTAGATGATTTTCAAGCCCCTGTGGCAACGCTTGCGCCTGCCGCTGCTCGCTGCGCTGATCGTCCTCGGGGCGCTGGCGGCGCGCGCGACGTGGGAGCAGGTACAAGCGTACGAGCGCGCGGTGGGCCTGGAGCATGACCGAAAATTCGGCGAAGCCATTGACGAATACCGTTGGACGCTGCGCTGGTACACGCCGTGGGGTCCCAAGTGGACGCTGGCCGCCGAGGCGCTGGTGCGCATCGCCAAGTCGGCTGAGCAGCCCGAGCCGATGCGGGCGCTGCAGGCGCTGGACGCGCTGCGTTCCGGGCTGATTGCCGGTCGGCACCTGTGGCAGCCGCGCGCCGACCTGGTGGCGTGGGTCAACGCGACGATCCCGCCGGTGATGGTGGCGGCCGCGGTGGCGTCGGGCGACAAGCGCGATCCGAAGGTCTTGCTGGCGCAGTTCACGCGCGACTACGCGCGGCCCGTCGGCGTGTCGCCGGTGACTTCCGCCGCCGTGGTGCTGGGCTTTTTGGCGTGGCTCATCGGCCTGTTGATGATCGCCCGCCGCGGTCTGGACGCTGACGCCCGCATCACCCGCGCCGGCTGGCGCTGGCTGGCCGTCGCCGTCAGCGGTTTTGTCCTCTGGGCGCTGGCCATGTGGTTGGGGTGAGGATGGCCCCGCCGCCCGCAGCCGCCCGCCTGCCGCGTTCGCTGCCGGAAGCCCGTCTGCTGGCCAGCGATTTTTGGCAAGCCTTCACCCACGCGCCCCGCGCGCTGCGCCTGGCCTGGCAGACGTCCCCGCGGCTGCTGCTGGGCCTGCTGCTGTGGACGCTGCTGATGGGCGCGCTGCCGTCGGCGATCGCCTGGGTCGGCCATGGGTTGGTGGACGCGGTTGTCGCCGGCCAGCGCGGCGGCGATCGCCACGCGGCGGTGCGCTGGGTCGCGCTGGAGCTGGCGCTGGTGCTGGCGCTGCTTGTGGCGCAGCGGTGGCAGCTGCTGTGCCAGTCGCTGCTGCGGGCGCAGCTGGGTCACACGGTGCATGTGCAAATCTTCCAGAAAGCGCTGACCCTGTCGCTGCCGCAGTTTGAGGACAGCACGACCTACGACCTGCTGACCCGGGCGCGGCGCGAGGCGTCGACGCGGCCGCTCGGCTTGATTACCAAGCTGCTGAACGTGCTTCAAAATGGCGTGTCACTGCTCGGCTTTTCGGCGTTGCTGATGGCGCTGTCGCCCTTCGCGGTGCTGGCGCTGGCGCTGGCCGGGCTGCCGGCGTTCCTCGCCGAGGCGCGCTTTTCCGGCGAGGCGTTCCGGCTGTTCCGCTACCGCGCGCCGGAGACGCGGATGCAGTTGTACCTTGAAACGCTGATGGCGCGCGAGGATTCCGCCAAGGAAGTCAAGGTCTTCCAGTTTGGCCCGCGGCTGCTGCAGCGCTACCGCGCCATCTACCAGACCGTGTACGAGGAGGACCGCGCGCTGACCTGGAAGCGCCACCGCTGGGGTCTGGCGCTGGCGGTCGTGGCGACGCTTGTGCTGTACGGCGCGTTCGCATGGCTGGCGCTGCAGACGGCGGCGGGCGCGCTGACGCTGGGGGCGATGACCGCGGGGCTGCTGGCGTTCAAGCAGGGCCAGCAGGCATTCGGCGCGCTGCTGGCGGCCGTCGGCGGGCTGTACGAAGACAATCTGTACATTTCAACGCTGTTCGAGCTCCTGGATCTACCGCCGGATCCGGAGCCGGGCACCGCCGTCAGCGGCCCGGACCCGCAAGATGGCCTGCGTTTTGAAGATGTTGCCTTCACCTACCCGGGCGCCGACGCGCCGGCGCTGGCCGGCATCCAGCTGCACCTGCAGCCGGGACAGACGCTGGCGCTGGTGGGGGCGAACGGCTCGGGCAAGACGACGCTGATCAAGCTGCTGGCGCGGCTGTACCAGCCGACCGCCGGGCGCATCCTGCTGGACGGACTGGACCTGCAAGCGTGGCAGCCGGCGGCGCTGCGGCTGCGGATTGGCGTGATTTTCCAGGATTTTTTGCGCTACCAGTTCCTCGCGGGCGAGAACGTCGGCGTCGGCGACGACCGCCACTACGACGACGAAGTGCGCTGGCAGGAGGCCGCCGACCGCGCCGCGGCGCACGAGACGCTGGCAGGCTTGCCGCAGGGCTACCGCACGCAGCTGGGCAAGTGGTTTGACGGCGGCCGCGAGCTGTCCGGCGGCCAGTGGCAGCGCGTGGCGCTGGCGCGGGCGCTGATGCGCACGGACGCGCAGATCCTGGTGCTGGACGAGCCGACCTCGGCGATGGACGCGGCGGCGGAGGTGGAGATCTTCGACCGCCTGCAAGATCAGGCCGCGGGCCGCATGAACATCCTGATTTCGCATCGTTTTTCGACCGTGCGCCGCGCCGACTACATCGCCGTGCTGGACGGCGGCCGCATCACCGAGCGCGGCAGCCACGCCGAGCTGCTTGCCGCGGGCGGCACGTACGCCCAGCTGTTCGAGCAGCAGGCACAGGGCTACCGCTAACTACCACGGTGGAAACGGCGGCAGCGGCGGCCGGCAAGCCCCGGCGCGGCAGTTCACGGCTGACGCTTGCCGAGCGCGGGTGGAAAGGGCGGCAACGGCGGCCAACCGCGTGGCACCGGCAGCCCACGGCGCTCAGCCAGATCGCCCACCGCGCGCAGGGCCGCAAACTGCCCCAGCCAGCCGGCGCGCCACGGGTTGTCACAGCGCCCGACGAGGCACGCCACGTGCACCGCAAACCGCCGCGCCGTCTTGCGCGGCAGCCGCATGTACGCGTCCTGACCGCGCGCCACCAGCGCGTCCTGCCAATCCAGCGCCGGCACCGGCCACGGCAGCGCGGCCGGTCCCAACAGCGCCACGAGCTGCTGCTGCGCCTGCCGCCACGCGCGCGCGAGGTGCCAGCGCTGGGCGATCGCGTCCAGGCGCGCCGGCTGCAGCTGCGGGTGCGCGCGGGCGAACGCCGCGAGGTCGATGAGCCACAGCGGCCGCTCAAAATCGTGCGACGCGGCGTGCGCGGCGAGGTAGACGAGCTCAGCGTGCGGCTCCACCGCGCCGTCCTGCAGCAAATCGGCGGTCTCAATGTGGGTGCCCAGCGCGTGCAACGCCGCCCAGTGCAGCTCCAGCGGCGGCGACGCCGACCGGTGCAAGATGACGTGATGGTGGTGCCTCAGGTGGTGCGCCGTCTCGGCGCTGTCCGCCAGGCGGTAATCGAGCTGCGCCAGCACCGCCAGCGCCGCGTCCAGCTGCGCCGGCGCCACGAGCACGTCCACGTCCGTCGAGCGCCGCACCAGTGGCCGCGGGTAGATGCGCGCCGCCAGCAGCGGGCCTTTGAGCGGCACTGCGGCGATGCCGGCTTGCTGCAGCGCCGCCAGCGCTTCTTCGGCACAGGCGCGGATCCAGCCCTGCTCCATCTCCGCCGCCAGCCGCGGTTGGTCCGCTTGCACGCGCTGCTCCGGCGTCACGGCCAGCAGCCCGGCGCCGGCCAGCGCCGCCACAAGCCCTTCCAGCCCCAGCCGCGAGCCGAGCGCCTGCCACGTCGCCGCGTCGCCCGGACGGACGCCATCGCCACCGGGATTGGGCGCGGCAAACAGCAGCGGCAGCAGGTCCATGGGCGGGGCTCCGGGCCGCGACGGCCGCAGCACAGGGTAAGCCGCGTGGCGCCGCGCGGCAACGCCTCAGAACGCCACCACCAGCTCGGCGCCTTGCAGCGCCGGCAGCACCGCTACTTGCCGCGCCGGTTGCCGCAGCAGCAGCCACGCGCCGACGCCGGACGCCACAAGCCCCGCCGCCGCGACGCCCGCGCCCAGCCGCGCCTGGTTCTGCAGCGCTGCGGCCTTGTCCGCCAGCTGCTGCTGCGCCGCGCTCGACGCATACACCAGCGGATTGGCCACGACCTGCTGGTGCAGCGTCTGGCCGTCCTGCAGCGCGGTGTAGGCCATGCCGCCGCCCATGCTCAACGCGATCGCGCCGACGCCCAGCGTCAGCCAGCCGGGCCAGCGCGACGGGCCATCGGCGCGCACCAACACACTGCCGGCGTAATCGGCGGCGCGCGGCGCATCGTCAATCGCGTACGTCACCGTGCGGGCGCCGTGACCGTGCTCGACGGTCAGCGAATAGCTCGGCGCATCGTCGGCGCTCGCCGCCCGGGGCGCCAGCAGCAAGCCCGCCAGCAAAGCCAGCGGCAGGAACACGAGCGGCTCCGGCCGCGTCGCACCGCGCCAGCGCGTCGAAGCGCGCAAAGGTTGAGGCCAGTGGTTCATAGCAACCCCCTATTTCCAAAAAGGAAATTTACTCCGAAGTTTGTTCGGAGGCACCGCACGACTCACGCTGATGGGATGCCGCGGCGGCGGGAAAGGGTCATTTTGCCGGGCGGGCTCAACACGCCAACCGACGTTCGCGATCAAACCGTTCTCATCCGCGGCGTGCCACAGAAGGGGCACGCTCGTGGGTCCAGTCCGAAATGCATCAGGTCTGACCGGAAGCGCGTGAGGTTGGACCTAGTTCAGCAGGCTTAGAACAGGCCTTCCACCAAACCCTGGGCGTTGATGTGGATGCTGTTGGCGGCGGGCACGCGCGGCAGGCCGGGCATGGTCATGACCTCGCCGCAGATGACGACGATGAATTCCGCGCCGGCGGCGAGGCGCACCTCGCGGATCGGCAGGCTGTGGCCGCTCGGCGCGCCTTTGAGCGCGGCGTCGGTGGAAAAGCTGTACGGCGTCTTGGCGATGCAGACCGGAAAGTGGCCGTAGCCCTGCGCCTCGTAGCCGGCCAGCTGATCGCGGATTTTCTTGTCGGCGGTGACCTCGCTGGCGCCGTAGAGCCGCGTAGCGATCGCCTCGACCTTGGCCAGCAGCGGCAGGTCATCCCCGTACAGTGGCGCGTAGTGCGCGGTGCCGCCATCCGCAAGCGCCGCCACGGCTTGCGCCAGCTCCGCCGCGCCCTTGCCGCCGTCCGACCAGTGCGTGCACAGGTACGCCGGCGCGCCCATCGCCGCCGCCACCGCCTGCACGAGCGCGATCTCCTCGGGCGTATCCGAGTCAAAGCGGTTGATCGCGACCACCGCCGGCACGCCAAACTGCTGCAAATTCCTGAGGTGGCGCTGCAGGTTGGCGGCGCCGCGCTGCAGCGTCTCGAGATCCGGCGTCTCCAGCGCCTTGACGTCCGCGCCGCCGTGCGCCTTCAGCGCCCGCACCGTCGCCAGCAGCACCACGGCGTCGGGCCGCAAGCCCGCCTTGCGGCACTTGATGTCGTAGAATTTTTCAGCGCCGAGATCCGCGCCAAAGCCGGCTTCGGTCACCACGTAATCCGCCAGCTTGAGCGCGGTCTTTGTCGCCACCACGGAATTGCAGCCATGCGCGATGTTGGCAAACGGCCCGCCGTGCACGAACGCCGGGTTGCCTTCCAGCGTCTGCACAAGGTTCGGCATCAGCGCGTCTTTCAACAACACGCTCATCGCACCGGGTGCCGCCAGGTCGCGGGCGAAGATCGGCTTCTTGTCAAAAGTGTAGCCAATCAGGATGTTGCCCAGCCGGCGGTGCAGATCGGCGTGGTTCTCGGCGAGGCAAAAGATCGCCATGACCTCGCTGGCGACGGTGATGTTGAAGCCCGTCTCGCGCGGCGTGCCGTCGCCGGTGCCGCCCAGCCCGGTGACGATCGACCGCAGCGAGCGGTCGTTCATGTCCACCGCCCGCCGCCACGTCACGCGCCGCAGGTCGAGATTCAGCGCGTTGCCCCAGTGCACGTGGTTGTCGATCAGCGCCGCCAGCAGGTTGTTCGCCGCGCCGATCGCATGGAAATCACCGGTGAAGTGCAGGTTGATGTCCTCCATCGGCACGACTTGCGCAAAGCCGCCGCCCGCCGCGCCGCCTTTCATGCCAAAGCATGGGCCCAAGCTGGGTTCACGCAGGCAGACCATGGCGTTCTTGCCGATGGCGTTGAGGCCGTCGGTCAGGCCGACGCTGAGCGTGGTTTTGCCCTCGCCGGCGGCGGTCGGCGAGATGGCCGTGACGAGGATGAGCTTGCCGTCGGGCCTGGCGGCGAGCGTGTCGATGAAGTCAAACGCGACCTTGGCCTTGGTGTGGCCGTAAGGGTGCAGGCTGGCGGGCGGGATGCCGAGGCGCTCGGCGACGGCCGTGATGGACAACGTCTTGGTATTGCGCGCGATTTCAATGTCCCGGGGGATGGAACGCATGGCGAGGCTCCGCGGTGCGCGCGAGGAAAACGGCGCGGTGCGGGGTTTTATTGCGGATTGGGGGCGGAGTCTATGGGGTCCACGCTGACGCCCCGGACTGAAGTCCGCGGCTATTGTTCAAGATGCCCTTCGGGCAGAGCCGTCGGCGGTTCCAGGTTCCGATCGAAAGTGCCAGCTTGATGGTGGCGCGGTTGTTCGACGACATACCAGCCCACCGACGCCACATCTTCGCGACTGACCGTGAACGCGCCGTACCCTTCCTGCCAGGCGAAGTCGTTGAGACCTTTGAGGTGCGCGACCCGGCTCGACCCGCCCTTCAAACGCCGTGCAAGTTCTGCCACTGCAAGATTTGGCGGCAACGCGGCGAGGACATGGACGTGATCCTGCACGCCACCCACGACGACGCGTGCGCTGCCCAGTTCGCGCGCCTTCGCCGCCAAGGCTGGCCAGAGCCACTCCTGCACCGCCGCCTCGATCCGCTGACTCCGGGCGTGAACCCGCCAAACGAGATGCACCCACAAATCCATGTGATGATGTGGCATTTTGCGCCCCAGCCCGCGCGCGGGCATCTCGAACTGTAGCCGCGGACTTCAGTCCGGGGCGGTCAGCGCCGCGAGATGGTATTCGGGGATTGTCGGTTTTTGCCGCGCTTCAGATGTTGATTTTCTTCCAGTCTGGGTGCGCCACCGTACGCCGCACCGCCTCGACCAACTCTGCCGTGACGCAGTCCGGATCGAGCCCAGTTCGTTCATACCACAGTGACTCGCGCAAGAATGCTTGGCCGCGATAGCTATTCGCTGACATTTCCAATAGTTCGAACCGCCACTCCGGCAAATCGGGACAAGTCGCGTTCACACCACCTCCACCGCCACCACCTTGTACTCCGGGCACTTCGCCTCGGTGTCCATGCCGTCGCCGGTCAGGCGATTCACGTCGGTCTCGGGAAAGTGGAACGTCGTGCTCACCGTGCCCGGCAGCACCGCGTCCGTCACGTGGGCGTGCAGCGCCACGTGGCCGCGCGCCGACGTCACGTGCACGACCTCGCCGTCCCGCACTTGCCGCGCCGCCGCGTCCAGCGGGTGGATGAGCAGCACGTCCTCGGTCTTCAGGTGCACGTTGCCGGTGCGCCGCGTCATCGTGCCGCAGTTGTAGTGCACAAGGTCGCGCACCGTCGTCAGGATTAGCGGAAATTCCTCGGCGTTCTCCAGCAGCTCCGGGCTCTCGCGGAACGGCACGAAGAAGAACGGCGCGCGGCCGATCTTGAACGCGTCCTTGTGCAGGATCGGCGTCTCGTGGCCATCCGCCGTCACCGGCCACTGCTTGCCCAGCGCGCCCAGCTCGTCCCACTTCACGCCGGCAAAGAACGGCACCACGTGGCTGATCTCCGCCAGCAGCGTCGCCGCGTCGTACGGCGGCTGCGGGTAGCCCATGCGGTTCATGATGGCCACGACGATCTCGCCGTCCGGCAGCGTGCCCGCCAGCGGCTCCACCACCCGCTGCACGCGCTGGATGCGCCGCTCGCCATTGGTAAACGTCCCGGATTTCTCGAGGAACGACGCGCCCGGCAGCACCACCGTCGCCAGCTTGGCGGTCTCGGTCAGGAACAGCTCTTGCACCACCAGCAGCTCAAGGCTCTGGCACGCCGCGACGACCTTTGTCGTGTTCGGATCGGTCTGCGCCACGTCCTCGCCCATGATCCACAGCGCCTTGAGCTTGCCTTCCAGCGCCGCCTCGAACATCTCCGGGATTTTGTAGCCCTTGTGGTCCGGCACCGGCACGCCGTACTGCGCGGTGTAGTGCGCCACGTTCTCGGCCATCGTCACGTCCAGGTAGCCCGCGCCCTGGTGCGGCTGCACGCCCATGTCCGCCGCGCCCTGCACATTGTTCTGGCCGCGCAGCGGGTTCACGCCCACGCCCGGCCGGCCGACGTTGCCGGTCAGCATCGCCAGCTGGGCAATCAGCATCACGGCGAACGTGCCCTGGTTGTGCTCGGTCACGCCCAGGCCATGGAACGACATGGCGTTTTCAGCGTTGGCATACAGCCGCGCCGCCTTCTGGATCAGCGCCCCCGGCACGCCCGACACCGCTTCCAGCGCCGCGACGTCCAGCGCCAGCATCTGCGCCTTGAATTCCGCATAGCCGGCGGTGCGTTGCGCGACGAACGCCTCGTCCGCCAGGCCTTCCTTCAGGATGTGGTACAGCAGCAGGTTCAGCACCGCGACGTTGGTGCCCGGCCGCAGCTGCAGGTGCACGTCCGCGTAGCGCGCCAGCTCCGTGCGCCGCGGGTCAATGACGATGAGCGGCACGCCGCGCAGCGCCGCCTGCTTGATCTTGGCGCCGGTCACCGGGTGACCCGCCGTGGCATTGGCGCCAATCACCAAAATGCAGTTCGTGTGCTGCAAGTCCTCGATTGAATTCGTCGCCGCGCCGAGGCCAAACGTCCGCTGCATCCCCAGCGCCGTCGGTGCGTGGCAGACCCGCGCGCAGCCGTCGATGTTGTTGGTGCCGATAACGGCGCGGAAGAACTTCTGCATCAAGTAGTTTTCTTCGTTTGTGCACCGCGCCGACGAGATGCCGGCGATGGCGTCCGCGCCGTGTTGCGCGCGGATCGCCGTGAGCTTGGCGGCGATGAAGTCGAGCGCCTCGTCCCAGCTGGCGGGCACCAGCACGCCGTCCTTGCGAATCAGCGGCGTGCGCAGGCGGTCGGCGTGGTTGTAAAAGCCAAACGCGTAGCGGCCCTTGACGCAGGTGTGGCCGGCGTTGACGGCGGCGTCGTACGGCGCGCTGATGCTCTTGACCGCGCCGTCCTGGGCGTTGACCAGCAGATTGCAGCCGACGCCGCAGTACGTGCAGGTTGTGCGGATGTCGTGCTCGGGGCGCGGCTTGGCCGACTCGAAGACGTCCGAAATCGCCATCGTCGGGCAGGCTTGCGCGCAGGCGCCGCAGCTGACGCAGTCGCTCTCGGCAAAGCTCTGGTCCATGCCCTTGATGATGCGCGCGGCAAAACCGCGGCCGGCCATGCTGAGCACGAACTGGCCCTGGATCTCGTCGCAGGCGCGGACGCAGCGGTAGCAGTGGATGCACTTGGCCAGGTCCGAGGTCATGTAGGTGTGGCTGTGGTCGCTGCCGGCGGCAAAGTGCGTGGCGCCGGCGGGATAGCGGACTTCGCGGATGCCGACGGCGGCGGCGACGTCCTGCAGCTCGCACTGGCCGTTGGCGCGACACGTCAGGCACTCCAGCGGGTGGTTGGTCAGCACCAGCTCGACGATATTGCGGCGCAGGCGCTGCAGCCGCGGCGTGTGCGTGCGCACGTGCGTGCCCGCTGTCGCCGGCGTGTGGCAGGACCCGACGACGCGCCACGGACCCTCCGCCGTGCTCGCGACCTCCACCGAGCACAGCCGGCAGCTGCCAAACGGCTTCAGGTTCGGCGCGTCGCACAAGGTCGGCACCGCGTGCTTGCCGTTGTGGCGCTGGATGAACTGCAGCAGCGTCTCACCCGGCTGCAGCGCCCGCGGCTTGTCGTCGAGCAGGATCGTCATCGCTGGCCTCCGGCGAAATGCGGCGCCAGCTCATCGGCAAAATGCGCCAGCGCGTTGCGGATCGGCAGCGGCAGGCCGCCGCCCAGCGCACACAGCGAGCCAATCTCCAGCGTCTCCAGCAAATCCTCAAACAGCTGGCGGTCGATCGGCGCCTCCCCGCTCGCCGCCAGCAGCTCCATGCCGCGCTGCGCGCCCAGCCGGCACGGGTAGCACTTGCCGCAGCTCTCCGCCGCGGTGAACGCGAACAGGTGGCGCAGCACCGCGACCATCGGCACGGCGTCTGGGATGCCGACGATGCTGGCGTGGCCGAGCAAAAAGCCGTTGGCATGCAGCGACTCGAAGTCCAGCGTCAGCGCGTCCGCCAGCCCCACCGGCACGATACCGCCCAGCGGCCCGCCGATCTGCCACGCCTTGACCGGCAGCCGCGGCCCGCCGCCGAGCGTGTGCAGGATTGTTGAAAGCGGCGTGCCCATCGCCACCTCGTACACGCCCGGATTGCGGAACGTGCCGTCGAGACACACAAGCTTGGTGCCAGCCGAGCGCGCCGTGCCGATCGCCGCGAACGCCGCGCCGCCATCGGCGACAATCGCCGGCAGGCATGACAGCGTCTCGACGTTGGCCACCACCGTCGGCTGCAAAAACAGCCCCTGCTGCACGGGAAACGGCGGCCGCACCCGCACTTCCGGCCGCTGGCCTTCCAGGGACGACAGCAGCGCCGTCTCCTCGCCGCAGACGTACGAGCCGGCACCGGCGACGGCGATGAACTCCAGGTCGTGCGCCGCTGCCGCCGTGGCGACGTCGGAAATTGCCGCTTCCACCGCGCGCAGCGCCTCGGGATACTCGGCGCGGATGTAGACAATCGCCGCGTCGGCGCCGACAACCCGCGCCGCCACCGCCAGCCCCAGCAGCAGCAGCAGCGGCTGTTCTTCCAGCAGGTAGCGGTCGGAGAACGCGCCCGGGTCGCCCTCGTCGGCATTGCAGACGATGAACTTGGTCTCGCCCACCGCGTCCTGACACGTCGCCAGCTTGCGCGCCAGCGGAAAGCCCGCGCCGCCGCGACCGCGCAGCCCGCTCGCCTGCACCTGCGCCAGCAGCGCCGCCGGCGCCGCGGCGTAGACAGCGGCCAGCCGCGTCAGAAATGCCGGCACATCCAGTTGCGCCCCGGTCAGCATCGGCGTCTCGCAGCCCGACTGCACCGGCAGCGGCGTCTGCGCCGGCAGCTTGCCAGCCAGCGCCGCGGCGACGTCGGTCGGCCCCGAGAACGTCTGGCCATCCACCTGGAACGCGCGGTTTTCATAGCAGCGACCCAGACACACCGCGTGGCCGATGCGCTCCGCCGCGACATGTGCCGCCAGCGCCGTCCGCAGCGCCGGCTGGGTGCCGGCCAGCTCGCAGCAGGTGCCGCTGCAGATGCGGACGGTCTCAGCGGCGGCTTCGGGTCGCAAGAAGTCGTAGAACGACGCGGTGCCGTGGAGGTTGGCCTTGCCAAAGAGCGTGGTGTCGCTGAGCGCGGTGAAGTCGCTGCGGCCGAGCGCGTGCGTGCGCGAGCGGGCGACGAGGTGGCGGAAGATCCCGGCGCGCACGCCTTTTTTGCCGGAGAGATGCGAGAGGTTGGCGGACATGGCGTGGCTCGCCTGCGCGCACGGGAGCGCGCGTAGGGTCACTGTGCGCCGGGTGCGGGCGGGGGTCAAGCGGGTTGGGGTGGGGATGGGTCGGTCGCAAGGTCCCCACTTGGCGGTACCGCGCTGACGCCCCGGACTGAAGTCCGCGGCTATTGTTCAAGAAATCCCTTGCGGGATGGAGTTCTTGGCCGAGTCTGCCTGCGGTCGGACTGGGTGAACGCCAGCGCGAGCCATGCCTGAACGCCCGGCTTTTCACGCAGCGTCATGCAGCGGCCTCGCGTCTCCCAGCATTTGGCGGTGGAACCATGCACCTGACGCCCGCAATTCGGCCAGATCCGATTCGGTCAGGGCGATAATGTCCACGCCATAGCCGATGCCCCAGAGCGCCAATCGAATCCGCACGGCCACCTCACGCTTGCGACAGGCATCGGGCACCACGATGAGCAGGTCCAGGTCGCTGTCCGCCCGTGCCTCACCCCGTGCCCGCGAACCAAACAGCAGGACCTGCGTGACTTCCGGCGCGGCCGCATGGATCCGGCGCTCGATCTCGGCGGAGATGCGACGGTCTTCCTCAGTGATTGCGGCAGCGGTCATGGGCAGCGCCTCCCGCCCGGATGGCGGCGTTCACCAAGGTTAGCAGGGCGTTGGTGGCCGGGCAATTGGCTTTGGAGAGTGGCCGGGTCGGTCGCAAGCTCAGAAAGTCGCGCCCACATCCCAACGCCCCGGACTAAAGTCCGCGGCTATGGTTCAAGAAATC
>CAIPXZ010000118.1 GCA_903869075.1 uncultured Myxococcales bacterium
CTCCGTCGCAGGCTGCTGGTTGGCCACGCACTGCACCGCGCCGTTCTGGCAGTGACCGGTGCCGGCGTTGCATTCGCCCTTGCCGCCGGAGCTGCACGCGCCGCCGCCGCCGGGGTCGCCCTCGTCGACGATGCCATTGCAGTTGTTGTCCACGCCGTCGCAGCTCTCCGCCGCCGATGCCGTGTTCTGGACGCACGCGACCGCCCCGCCGCTGCACGCCGTAGTGCCCGCGGCGCAAGCGCCGACCAAGCCGGTGTTGCACGCCGCGCCGCCGCCGGGGTTGCCGTTGTCGACGGTGCCGTCGCAGTCGTTGTCCACGCCGTCGCACATTTCCGCGCTTGGCAGGGTGTTTTGCGCACACGCCAAGCTGCCGCTGCTGCAGACGGTCACGCCGGCGCTGCACGCGCCCTTGTTGCCGGTCAGGCAGACTTGCCCGACGACGGCGATGTTGTTGTCGACAATGCCATCGCAGTCATCGTCAACGTCGTTGCACTGTTCCGCGCTCGGCTGGCCGACTTGCTGGCAGACCACTTCGCCGCCGGCGCACACGGTCACGCCCACGGCGCACGCGCCTGGCGAGCCGGTGTTGCAGGCCAAGCCGCCGCCGGGGTTCGTGTCGTCGACGGCGCCGTTGCAGTCGTTGTCCAAGCCGTCGCAGACCTCGGCGCCGCTGGCGACATTTTGCACGCAGATCAAGCCGTTGGCGCCACATTGCGTGGTGCCGGGCGCGCACACGCCGGGCAAGCCGGTGCTGCACGCCTGCGCGCTGCCGTCCACGCCCGCGCAGGCGCCGGCGGTGCACACGTCCGCGAGGGTGCAGGCGTTGCCGTCGTCGCAGCTGGTGCCGTTGGCGTGCGGCGGGTTGCTGCAACTGCCGGTGGCTGGGTCGCAGACGCCGGCGACGTGGCACTGGTCAGTGGCGCTGCAGGTTTTGGCGCTGCCGGCCTGGCAGGCGCCCTGCGCGCAGGTGTCGGCCAGCGTGCAAGCGTTGCCGTCGCTGCAGCTGATGCCATCGGCGAGCGCTGGGTTGCTGCACTGGCCGTTCGCAGGGTCGCAGCTGCCGACGCCATGGCACTGGTCCAGGGCGCTGCAGACAACGGGCAGCGCGCCGACGCAGGCGCTGTTGGCGCACGTGTCGACCGTCGTGCAAGCGTTGCCGTCGTCGCACGCCAAGGTGTTTGCCGCGTGTTTGCAGCCGGAACCCGCGGTGCAGGCGTCGTCCGTGCACGGGTTGGCGTCGTCGCACGCGTCGGCGCTGCCAGTGCAGCTGCCGCCGGCGCAGGTGTCGGCCAGCGTGCAGACTTCGCCGTCGTTGCAGCTGGCGCCGTCGTTGCCGGCGACGTGGCTGCAGCCGGTCGTGCCGCTGCACGCGTCGATTGTGCAAGGGAATTTGTCGTCGCACAGGCTGGCGTCGGCGCTGCCGGCGCAGGTGCCGCCGCCGCAGACGTCGTTGACGGTGCAGGCCACGCCGTCGTCGCACGCCGCGGTGTTGTTGGCAAAGACGCAGCCGGTGGCGGGGTCGCAGCTGTCGGTCGTGCATGGGTTCAAGTCGTTGCACGGGATGGCGGAGCCGTGGCAGGCGCCGTTGCCGCACGCGTCGTCGCCGGTGCAGGCGTCGTTGTCGGTGCAGGTCGCGCCGTCGTTGCCGGGCGCGACGGTGCAGCCGCTGGCCGGGTTGCAACCGTCGATGGTGCACGGGTTCTGGTCGTCGCAGATCTTGGACGTGCCTTTGCACGCCGCGCTGGCGCAGGTGTCGCCGACGGTGCAGGCGTTGCCGTCGGTGCACGCCACACCGTCCAGGTTGCTGTGGACGCAGCCGCTGGCGGTGGCGCAGCTGTCGCTCGTGCACGGGTTTTGGTCGTCGCAGTTGGTGGCGCCGCCGCCGACGCACGCGCCGCCGCTGCACGCGTCGCCGGTCGTGCAGGCGTTGCCGTCGTCGCACGGGGGCGTCAGGTTGACGTGGAAGCAGCCGCTGGCGGGATCGCACGCGTCCGCGGTGCAGCCGTTGTTGTCGCCGCACGCGGGCGCGGTGCCGCCGACGCACGCGGTGTTGGCGCAGGTGTCAGCGGTCGTGCAGGCGTTGCCGTCGTCGCAC
>CAIPXZ010000119.1 GCA_903869075.1 uncultured Myxococcales bacterium
CCCAGAACTGCCGCGCGTGCTTGCGCATCACCAGCGCGTGGAAGGCGTGGAGTTCCTTGGGGTAATACCGCGCCTCGCAGGTCACGCCGCGGCTGTCGAGCGCCGCTTTGAGCCGCCGCGTGTCGTCCAGCAGCGGGTCGGACGTGCCGACGCCGGCGAAGAACGGCGGCAGCGGCCGCGCCGGCTGGGACGCCGACTCAAAAAGCGTCAGCGGATCGGCCAACGTCAGGTCCGCGTGCGGCGGCGGCCCGAGGTAGGCCTCGGACACTTCCGTCAGGCGATCCTCAATAAATTTCGTCAGATGCGGCTTGCGACGGCGTACGCGCTGCACGTCGCTGACCTGCAACATGCCGCACGCCGGCAGCACCGCGCGCGCAGTCACGCCCGTCGCGAACGCGCGCTGCGCGAAGGCCTCAGGACGCGGCCAGCTGGTCGCCAGCGCCAGCGCCGTCACCAGGTTACCACCGGCCGATTCGCCTGCGAAAATGAGATGGTTGAGATCGATTTGGTACTCGGCGGCGTGCGCCACAAGCCAGGTGAACGCATCGCAGGCGTCCTCGATCGCCGCCGGATAGCGGTGCTGCGGCGCCAGCCGGTAGTTGATGGAGACGACTTGCCAGCCGCGGCGCGCAAAGCCTAACGCCATGATCCAGTGCGTGTTTTTGGAGAGTATGCGAAACCCGCCGCCGTGGATGTACAGCACCGTCGGCATCGGTCCACCCGCGCGCGCCCGCTGCGCCGGTCGCCAAATGTCCAGCAAATGCGCGTGGTCACCGGTGTCGCGATAGGCAATATCCTCAATCACTTCCAGGCCATGGCGCGACGGCCGCGCCAGCGGGTGCAGCTTGCCGGCGCGCGCCAGGCCGTTGAAGAAGCCGTCGACGATCAGGCCGCCGGCGCGCTTGCGCAGGCGCGTGGGGTGGAGGCGTTCGGTCCAGGTCGTCATGGCAACTCCAGGGCGGCGTGCCACTCCGGCGCGCGAAAACCGATGCAGGCAGCGCCCTTGCCGCCCGTGCGCGTCACCACCAGCAGCGGCCGCTTGATGAGCCGGCCGTTGGCGGCGAGCGCCGTGAGAATCGCGGCGTCGCTCAGCCCGACGGCTTTTTGCGCCCAGCCCTCGCCGCGGTAGACAAGGCCGGTGACATTGAAGAGCTTGCGCGCTTCCGCGCCGGAAAACCGCAGTACTTCGGCCAGTTGCGCTGGAGAAGGCGGCGTCTCGACGAGATCCACCGCGTCAAACGCCACGCCTTGGCCGCGCAGCCACGTCAGCGCCTGTTTGCAGGTACTGCAGCCGGCGTAGTGAAAAACCTGAACATGCATCGGCATTTCCTCAGTCACCATTGCGGGTCGTCGTCCAATGCCGCCGCGACTTTGCGGCGCGCCGCGTCCGACACCTGTGGTTGCGGTGGCGCGGCGACGTCCGGTTGCGGCGGCTTGCGCTTGGCCCAGCGGCGCAGCAGCCAGAGGAGCAACAGCCCCACGCCACCCAGCGCTAACGCCGGGACCAGCCAGCCTTTTTCGCGCTGCGTCCCCGGCAGCAGGTAGTCGTGGTCGATCTGCTCGCGCGGCGGCCGCTGGGCGTTGACGTCGGCGAGGTAGTACGCCAACAGCTCGTCCGTGCTGAAACCAAACGCCAAGAACACCTTGGCGCGCAGCTTGTAGACGATGCCCGTGGCGCACGAAAGCCCGCATTTGGCGAAAAAAATCGTGGGCTTGCAGCCTTCGCAGACGCAGCGCACGTTTTTCATGAACCAGTCCAGCTGCGCGCGCGGGTAGCGAAACGCCCGCTCGTATTCTGGCCGCAGCGGCACGAATTTCCGCTCCACGGCCTCAGCGACGAGGCGCTTGTCTGCCAGCTGCGCCGTCGTCAGCGCCGCCAAGCTGCGCTCCAGGTCGCTGCGCAGCTGGGTGGCAAACGGCCCGGGGCAGGTTGCCGCTTGCGACCCCTGCTCCAGATCGAGCTGCAAGTCACCGTGATCATAGCGCCCGCACGCCAGATGCACCTCGATCGCCTGCAGCGCGATGTCACGGGCGGCATCGCGCGGCGGTAGCACCGCGTCCGACGGCGGCGGGGTCGCCACGGGCTGCGCTGGCGCGGGCAGCGCGAGCAACAGCAGCAGCAACGAAAGCAGACGCGCCATCCGATCCCAATCGCCAGGCAGTCGCTGGCGCATGCACTGTGCGGCGGCCGCGGCGTCTTTGCAACCCCGCGGCAGGGGATGTGCGCCAAAGGCGCGAGGCGATTGGCAATTCTCGCGAGCGGGAGGGTGCCAGCTGCGTTCCAAGCTTGAAAAATCGCCCGCCAAGGCGTACCCTGCCTCGTCGATTCGCCGTCCATTCGGCCGCTCGTTTTGGAGAACCCGCAATGCTCAAGCGCTCTTGTACGGCCCTTCGTCTCCTCGTTCTCAGCGTGCTCTGCCTGCTTGCGGCGTGCGGCTCGACCGTCGCCGGCGGCGGCGGCGGGGCCGTAAGCGTCGGCGGCAAAGTCGATTCTCCCTGCAATGTCGCGTACGGCGAGGGCTGCTATACGGCCAACGGCGTTGCATCGCGCGAGAAATGCGACGGCGGCAAGTGGGCGCTGATCGCCGACTGCAACGCCGGCGAGGTCTGTCAGGAAAAGATCACCACGCCCGGTCAGGCGGCGCGCACCACCGAGTGCAAGGCCGCAGCCGTGCTCCCCGGTCCGGACGCGACAAGCGACGGCAAGGGCGGCGACGACGGCGGCGTCAGCGACGCAACGCCAGGCGACACGGCGATCGGCGACGCCACCGTCCTGCCGGACGGCACCGGCGAGGACACCAAGATCGGCCCCGACGGCACGATCACGGACACGGTCACCGACACCAAGACTGGCGACACGGCCGGCACGATCGCCGCGCTGTTGGCGTGCGCGCAGAGCAGCTGCAGCACCCAATGGTCGGCGTGCCAGACGGACCCGACGTGCCTGAGCGTGCTCGGGTGCTTTGCCGGCTGCACCTCGGACGCAATCACCTGCGCCAGCACCTGCCAGAAGTCCGGCGATGGCACGTCCTTGAACCTGCTGCAATGCGCCAACACCGCCTGCGCCAGCGCGCCGGTCTGCGGCGACGGCAAGTGCACCGGCAGTGAAGCCACAACCTGCCCGCAGGACTGCGCCACTGGTCCGGTGTGCGGCAACGGCATTTGCGAGAGCGGCGAGACCAACGCCATGTGCCCAAGCGACTGCCCGCCGACGTCGCTCTGCGGCAACGGCATCTGCGACGCCAGCGAGACACCAACCAGCTGCCTGCAAGACTGCCCGACGACCAGCTGCTGCCTCGCCAAGGGCTACCAGTGCGGCGACGTCGCGGCGTGCAACGGCACGTGCGGCTCGTGCGGCTTCAACCAGACCTGCAACGCCGCTTACAAGTGCGTCGCCGCCGGCCCAGTCTGCGGCAACGGCACATGCGAGGTCGGCGAGACCTCGACCACCTGCCTGCAGGACTGCCCGACGTCGGTGTGCTGCACCGCCAACGGCTACCAGTGCGGCAACGTGGCGATCTGCAACGGCAGCTGCGGCGTCTGCGGCGGCGGCCAGACCTGCGACACGTCGTCCTACACCTGCCAGACCGCCAGCGCGGTGTGCGGCAACCTCGTTTGCGAAACCGGCGAGACGAGCGCCACCTGCCCCGGCGACTGCCCGGCGACCGGCAGCGCCGGCTGCACGTCCCAGACCACGGCCGGGTGCGGCGGCTGCGCGTGCGAAGCGACGGTCTGCCAGGAAGACCCGTACTGCTGCAACCAGGACGGCAGCGGCAGCGGCCACTGGGACATCACGTGCGTGGGCGAGTGCAAGACCGCGGGCACGACCTGCCCGTAACCCGCAGTCGCTGTTGATGTTTTTGACGCTCAGGCGTCGCGCAGCAGCGGCACCAGCGGCAGCTGGCCTTGGACCATCTGGCCCTGGCTGACCAGCATCGGCCGCCCGCCACCTGACCGCCCCGACGCATCGAGCACCGCCGCCAGCTGATTGGCGCCATCGACGACGACGGCGCCCGGCGGCGTACCCGCCACCGCCGAGATCAGCGCCCGCAGCCATGGCCGACCGCCCAGCAAGAAGGGGTCGACGTCGGCATCCGCCAGCGCTTGCATCGTTGTGCATGGCGCCGCATCCGCGTTGCCCCCGCGCCGCGCTTCCACGTCCCACGACACGAGCACCGCGCCGAGCGGCCCCGGCCACGTGCTGCCGGTGCCCGCGCGCGTCGCCAGCGCGTGCAGCAGCGCCGCCACCCGCAGCCGATGCCGCGCCGAGACCACGACGTCCATCCCCGGCAG
>CAIPXZ010000120.1 GCA_903869075.1 uncultured Myxococcales bacterium
CAGTCGCGAGGTGCTGGAGGACGCGCTGTCCGAATTTCCCGGCAACGCGGTGCTGGTGAGCCACGACCGCTACTTCATCAACGCGGTGGCGACCCACGTGCTGGAAGTGCAGCCCGGCGGCCACACGACGCTGTATCCTGGCGACTACGACGCGTATCTGTACCGCAAAAGCGGCGGCGATCCGGCGGTGATCGAACGGCTGTTGCGCGGGGAGCTGGTGCTGGATCGCGAGCCGGGACGCGCGGCGCCGCCGGTGGCGGGCTTGGGCACGGGCGAGACGCGCGCCGACGACAAGGCGCGCAAACGCGAGGAAGCGGAGCGGCGCAACGAGCTGGGACGGCGGACCAAGCCGCTGCGCGAGCGGCTGACGGCGCTGGAGGCGGAGATCGCCAAGGCGGAGGCGCGGCTGGCGGGCATCGCCACCGAGCAGCTGGACCCGGCGCTCTACGCGGACGGTGAGCGGGTGCGGACGCTGCAGATCGAGCACGCGGGGCTGCAGTCGACCATCGACGCCGCGATGGCGAAGTGGGAGGATTTGGCCCTGCGCATCGAAGCGATCGAGGGCGAGCTTGGCGAGACCGCCGCGTAAGGACAGGCGATGGGCGAGACCGGCGGCAGCGCTTGTGTGACATTTGCGGACAGCGCGCGGCAAAAGGCGGCGGCGCACGAACATCACCCTGTTCCCCACCCTCTGAGGGCGGGCCTGTGGCCGCTGCTCTGCACGCTCGCCCTCGGCTGCGCGGCCGGCGCGGTGCGGCAAACCAGCGTGTCGCCGCTAGCGCTGTACGGCGACGTCCGGGCGGTGCGGGTCGTGGCGGCGGAGCCGGGCTCAACGATGGCGGCGGAGCTTGTCGCCGGCGCGCGCGTGGGGCTGCCGCGCAGTGGGTGGCGGCTGGCGAAAGCCGGTGAGCCGGCCTATACGCTGGAGCTGGCGATCGCCGAGGCGCAGACGCCGGTGAGCGCGGAGGTGTCGCTCAAGGACCAGCTGCTCGGTGGGCTGGCGACGCTGGGCGGCTTTCGCGACGCCGATCGCGGCCTGTTGGCGGTCGAAGCGACTTTGCGCGATCCCGATGGCACGGCGACGCTCGGCGCGTCGCGTTGGCAGGCCGTGGGCGCGCCGACGAGCCTGGCCGGCACGGCGGGCATGGACCTGGGCCAAGCGCTGGGCAAGGCGATGCATGTGCAAGAAGCGGAGTGGTACCCGCGGCGCGGCGCGGACGAGCGGCTGTTCTTCACGCCGACGGCGCGCACCGTGCCGGACGGCGCGTTCGTGCTGAGCGATGACGAGGCGCTGCTGCTGCGCGTGGCCTACGGCGTGACCCGCCGGCTGCAGCTGGATCTGTGGCTGGGTGGCCTGCCGGTGCCGGCTTTCGGCGGCGGCGCGGTGCCCCTGCCGGGAGCGATCGTCGCGGGCGGCGGCGCCGGGCTGGCGCTGTTTGGCCTTTTCGACCTCGGCGTGAAGTACGTCGCCCTGGAGGAGACGCGCACCCTGCCCGGCATCGCCGTTTCCTACGACATGCTCGACGCGTTCGGCTCGGCGATCGGCGGCGGCGGCGGGGTCGGCATCGGTGGCAGCGGCTTGGGCGGCGCCGGCTTTGTCGGCACGGCCGGTAGCAACGCGCAGTTCAACTTGTTCACGCTCACCGCCGGCAAACACTTCAGCACCGGCACGCAGATCACGCTGGGCGGCTGGCTGCTGGACAACCACAACTTCTTGCCGCAGAGCGCCAGCTTTGTCGCGGCGTGCGGTGTCGCCGGGTCCAACGGCGTGTCCGGCGGCGCGGCGATGACCAAGTGCAGCGGCGCGACCGAGCTGCCGCGCTTGCCGTTGCAATTCCAGGCGTTCCTCGGCTTGGAGCAGGCGTTCAACGCGCACTGGTCGGCGGCGGTGGAGCTGCTGCCGCGCTATCCCGTCAGCAACACGATGTGGACGACCGGGGTGCGCTGGCTGCCCGGCAGCGATGCGCCCGCGGGCTTCATCGCGCTCGACCGCATCAAGGCGCGCATCGATTTGGCGCTCGCCTGGATCATCTTGGACGCCAACCCCGCGGTTGGCCGACAGAACGCAACTCCCGTTTATTTTCCGTGGATTGGCGTCGGCCTCTACGTGTGGTGAGCGCGCCGCCGCCGCTGCAACAGCGCCAGGACCGCCAGCAGCGCGCCGCCCAAGCCGCCCAAGCTGTCACCGCCACGGCTGGCCGTGCAGCCCGATGACGCCACGGCGCCGCCGCCGCCGAGGTACTTCACGTCAGCCTTGCTCCCATCGCCGCTGACGCCCTTGCCGTCCGCGCTGGCGGTGGCGTCGCTGCTGCCGGCAACGCCGTCCAGCAAGATGTCCTTGCCGCTGCCGGCGTCCACCGCGTCGCTGCCGCCGGTGTCCTTGCTGCCGCCGGTGTCCTTGGCGCCGCCGCCGTCGCCGCTTGTGACGTCGGTGCTGCCGGCGTCCGGGACGCTGGCCGGGTTCATGCACTTGCCCTGGTAGCAGACCAAGCCGCTGGCGCAGTTCTTGGCCACGTCCCACGCCATGCAGCCGCCGCTGGACTTTTGGCAGGTGTGGTAGCTGCTGCTGCCCGTGCATTCCGCGGCGTAGAGCTTGACGCAGGTGTCGCTGCAGCCGGCGCCGGTGGTGCAGCTGCTGTTGACGCACTGCTGGCCGCTGGCGCAGGGGCAGTCGACGCAGCACGTCTGGCTGGACTCGTCGCCCGCGCACTGGCCGTCGCCGCAGACTGAAATGCACGTGTGGTTGGCCTGGCACTGCTGGCCGCCGATGCAGTCCGCGCTCTTGTTGCACTGCACGCACGTCGCGGTCGCGAGGTTGCAGACGTTGGGGCACTGGCTGTCGTCCGTGCAGCCGCTGGTGCCGCCGCTGCCAGTGTCGGTCGGAAAGATGTCCCAGCTGAAGGCGTCGCTGCCGCACGGTCCGCAGTCGCCGGGGCAGCTGGTGCACGTCTCGCTGCTGTCGCAGGTGCCGTCGCCACAGCTGGCGGCGCACGGTCCGCAGTCGCCGGCGCAGCTGCTACAGGTCTCGCTGCCGTTGCAGGTGCCGTCGCCGCAGCTGGCGGCGCACGGTCCGCAGTCGCCGGCGCAGCTGGTGCAGGTCTCGCTGCCGTTGCAGGTGCCGTCGCCGCAGACCGGCGCGGCGGGGCAGTCGCTGGCCTCCCAGCTGCAGTAGCCGCCGCAGTCGCAGTAGCCGTCGTTGTTGTAGCCGCAGGCGTTGGCGGTCGTGCAGCACGGGTCGCCGCCGGTGTAGCCGGGGCAGTAGGCGGCGACGCACTGGCCGCCCTGGCAGCTCTGGCCGCTGGCGCAGGCGCAGTCGCTGGCGCAGCTGCCGCAGTCCTCGCTGCCGTTGCAGATGCCGTCGCCGCACGCGGTCGTCGGGCCGCCGCCGCCGCCGGCGAAGGCCTGCAGTGACGCCGCGTCGCCGTTCCACAGGTTCATGTCGCAGTCGCCGCTGATGCCGGCAACCGTGCCTTTGTCGTCGTACTGCCAGATGGCCCAGGACGTCCACGGCGTGGGGATTGTCGGGCAGCAGTTTGTGCAATACGTCGATTCCCAAAGCGGCAAGCCGGCTTGCGCGCTGCTGCCGACGCTCGGGTCCCAAAACCAGTTGCCGGTGTAGATGATTGGCGCCACGCCCAGCTGCGCTTGCACGTAGTCGACCCACTGCTGCACCGCCGCCTCGACGTCCGCCGGCGCCAGGCCGCCTGTGGCCTCCACATCCAGCGTCGGCGGCAGCATGCCCGGCTGCATCGGCCCCATTTTCTGCAGCAGGATGTCCGCTTGGGCGATCGGATCGTCCGCGGGCTCGAAGTATTGGTACGCGCCGCGCACCAGGCCCTGCGCGGCGATCGCCGGCCAGTAGCTGTCAAACCAGGTGTCGAGGTACGTGCCGTCGCTGACCCGCGCGATCACGAACTGCTGCGTTGCGGCGACCTGTGTCCAGTCGATCGCGCCCTGCCACTTGGACACGTCGATGCCCGGCGTCGTCGCGCCCGTCGCACACACCGTCGTCCCGGCCCACGCCGGCGCGGCAGCGAGGCTGGCCAACAGACAAAAGCCCATGATTGTGCGCAAAAATTTCATCGCCGACCGCCTTGCCGCGCCGCCTGCAGCAGCGCGCGGACCTCGGCCTCGCGGTCGGCGGTCTCCAGCGCAAATTCAGCGGCCAGCTCCCACTCGCCCTTGGCATTTTTCTGCAGAAAAACAAGCACTTCCTGTCGGGGATTCGGCTCGCGCGACAACTGGCCGCGGTAGCGTGGCTGCGGCGCCGGCTGGCAGCTGCGGTCGCCCTGGCACTGCTGCCACTGCGCGAACTGCGCCGCCCAGTGCGGCTCATCCACGCGCAGGTGCTCGGGCGCGTGGCCGCGCAAGGTCGCCACGACGTCCAAGTGCCGGCGCATGCGCTGGAACGGCCGGCCGCGACCGTCCGCCACCGGCAAATTCTGCACGTCCATGCGCGGATCCGCGACGCGCGCGCGGACGATCACCGGCGCTTGCGCCACGAGCGCGGCCAGCCCCAGCTCCACTGGCTGCGGCGCCTGCAGCCCGGCCAGCAGCGTCACGAGTACCCACAAATTCGCCATCGCATCCTCGATCGGCCCGCGCGCGGGCGGTCATTATGTCGGCATCCGCCGGCGTTTGTCCAAGCGAATCTCGTGGTTTAGCGGGCGAACAGCTCGGTCGAAAAGTAGCGCTCCATGCGATCGGCAAAGACCGTCACCACCTGCGCGTCCGGTCCCAGCTCGGCGGCGATGCGCTCGGCGGCGCAGTAGTTCAGCCCGGTCGACGGTCCGACCGGAAACCCCTTGCGGATCAAGGCACGGGTCGTCTCCAGCGCGGCGTTTTCGTCGACGTCGAGCTCGCGCAACCCCGGCAGCGCGGCGTGCGTGTACAGCTTGGAGATGCCGTCGACGACGCCGGGCACGCGCGTGGAGAAGCTGCAGCACTCGATTTCGGTGTGCGCGCCGCCGTCGGCGATGTGGATCGGCCGCGCGGCGACCGGAATTGTCGGGCAGCCGGCTTGCGTGAACGCGCTGTGCAAGCCGACGATGGTGCCGCCGGTGCCGACGCCGCTGACCACCGCGTGCACCATACCATGCGGAATTTGCGATAGAATCTCCTGGCCAGTCCACAGCCGGTGCGCCTCGGCGTTGTCGGGATTCTCGAACTGGCGGGTGTGCAGCGCGCCGTGCTGGCGGGCATAGCGCTCGGCGGTGTCGATCGCGCCGCGGATGCCGGCTTCGCGCGGCACGAGGATCGTCTCGGCGCCGTACGCGCGGATCATCAGCACGCGTTCCTGGCTTACGCCCTCCGGCATCACCGCGACAAACCGCAGCCCCATCTGCGCGCACGTCAGCGCCAGCGCGATGCTCGTCGAGCCCGACGAAGCCTCGACGACCGTGCCGCCCTCTTGCAACCGCCCGGTACGCCACGCTTTTTCGAGCATGTAACGGGCGATGCGGTCTTTTGTCGAACCCGACGGATTGAGGAACTCCAGCTTGCACCACACAAGCGGGGCGCCGTCGGTCAGCCGCACCGGCACCAGCGGCGTCGGCCCGCACTGGTTCAAGAACCGCCCCAGCTGCGGCAGCGGGCGAAAGACAACGGGACTGGACATCGGCCCTCCACGCCGCAGGATCGCAAACTGCGACAGGGACGGCAAGGCGCGGCGAATTTTGCGGTCGCCGCGCGCCTCCGCTATGGTGGCGCTGCGGGTGCGGGAGAACGAGATGGCGATGCAGCGGTGGCAGACGGCAGCAGCGATGCTGGCGGCAGGGATGCTCTGGGCGTGCGGTGCGGCGACGACGCCGCCGGCGACGGTGGCGGCGGACGTGGCGGCAGATGCCGCTGTCGATGCGGCTGCGGACGCAACGGCCACCGGGCGCGCGGATTTGACGTGGCCGCCCGACCAAACCGGGCCGTATCACGTCGGGTATCGCACCTTCCCGCTGACCTACGTGCCGGCGCCCGACGGCGTGACGCGCACGATCCAGGTCAGCGTGTGGTACCCGACAAACGACGCGACCGGCACGCCGGCTGTGTATTTTGCGGCGCTGCCAGTGCCAGAGCCGGACGTATTCCAGGACGCCAGCCTGGCGCCACCGGTCGATCCGGCCGGCTATCCGGTGCACGAATTCACCCATGGCCACCTGGGCTTCGCCGGTTCGGCGCCGTACATGGTGCGGCATTTTGCCTCGCACGGCTGGGTGGTGATCGCCGCGGATCACACCGGCAACACGCTCGTCGACAATGCCGGACCGCGGCCGCCGGCGATCTATTGGTGGCGGCAGACCGACGACGAAGCGTGCCTGAACTGGCTGGAGACGCTGCCGCCAAGCGATCCGCTGTACGGCAAAGCGCGAACCGAAAAGGTATTTTTGTCCGGCCACAGCTTTGGCAGCACCGACGTCTGGTCGCTCGTCGGCGTGCCGTACGACATGGCGCGCATCACCGCCAACTGCGCCGCCGGGACCAGCACAATCGACTGTTCCGCCGTGGCGCTCGCCAAGTACAAGGCCGGCTTCCACGACGCACGCATCGTCGGCGCGGCGCAGCTGGCCGGCGGCGTGGACGCGGCGGTCTTCGCCCCGGACGCACCGACGGCGGCGACGCTGCCGCTGCTTGTCATGACCGGGACGGCGGACACCGATCACCCGTCCGCGCCGCTGTGGGACCCGCTGCCGCATGGCTGGTGGGTCGAGATCGCCGGCGCATGCCACCAGACTTTTGGCCTCGGCGACTGCGCGCCGCCGATGACTGCCGACGTCGGCACGCCGATTGTCTGGACCTACACGCTGGCGCTGGCGCGGCGCGCGGTGCTGGGCGATAGCGGCGCGGCAGTGTCCGCCATTCTCGACGGCGCGCAGGTGGTGTCGCCGTTGGCGACGCTGCACAAAAAATAGCTAGCTGCGCGCGGTTTTTTGCAGCTGCGCCGCCAGCTTCGGCAGGATTCCGGACAGCCCGCGGTGGTTCATCGTCAGCACCAAATCGCCGCTCTGCCGGTAGTGGATCGTCGTGTCGTGGTCGACCTCGCTGCCGCCCCAGATGACGATCAGCCCGCGCGCCGCCTGCGCCCGCTTGCCCTCGCCGGGGCGCTTCTTGGCGACGACTTCGAGCTCGAACGCCGGCTTCAGCTCGCGGTGCAGCGTCCGCAGCGCCTCGCGGTAGGCCGGTGAACCGCCGATGAACGTCACGCTCGGCAGCCGCGCCGTGACGGTCGCCTGGGCAAAAGTGCGATAGGCGCCGCGCAGGTCCGAACCGCCGCACAGCTCACAGCGCTCCGCCGCGACGCGCAACACCGCAGTATCCTTGGTCGGCTGGCACTCAGCGGCGGCGCAAACCAGCGCGAGCCGGTCGTTGAGCAGCTGCGCCAGCGGCTGCGGCTCCACCGCCATCAGCGCCGCCAGCAGCGGCTGTGGCTGCTCGACCGCCAGCAGCGCGAGCGCCTGCGCCGTCTCCGTCCGGCTCAAGCCGCGCTCCGTCCACAGCGCCGACTTGTCGGCCGCCGCCAGCGCCGCCTCCAGCCCGCGCGCCCGCTCGTGCGCCTGCGCGGCGCGTTTGTCCGCCTGCCGCCGCTCCTGATCCAGCCGTTCCTGAGTCGTCATCGCCAGTTGCAGGCCCGCCTGCGCCGCCTGCAGCGCCTCTTTGGCCTGCGCCAGCGCCGCCTGCAGCGCCGTGGTCTCCGCCCGCAAGGCCACAAGCCGCGGATCGTCTGGCGGCGGCGCGACAACCACGGGCGACGGCACCGGCTGCGGCCGCGGCACTTTTGCCACGGGCACAACACCGCCCAGCTCCTTGCGTTTTTCCTGCTGGAAGACGCCCAGCAGATCGTCATCTGGCGTCTTGTCGAGCTTTTTCATCGGCGCCTCCTCGGCTCCACGCTACGGGCGAACGCGCGGCGCGGCAAGCCCCGCACCCTTCCCCAAAGGCCGCCGCCGCCGTACACTCGCGGCATGAAGCTGACGGCGGCCGTGCATGGCGAAACCTTTACTTTCAAGAGCGTCAAGGACGCGTTGAACCGCGCTTCCGAGCTGAAATCCGGCGATCGCGGCGCCGGACTTGTCGCCCGCAATGCCCGCGAACGGGTCGCCGCCAAACGCGTCATTGCCGACCTGCCGCTGAGCATTTTCTACGAAAATCCGTCGGTTCCGTATGAGTTGGACGAAGTGACGCGCGTCGTCGTCGACGATCTGGACGCCCGCGCTTACCAAAAAATCCGCGGCTGGAGCGTGGCGCAGCTGCGCGAATGGCTCTTGGATCGCAAGACCACCGCCGACGAAATCCGCAGCATTTCCATGGGCTTGACGCCGGAGATGGTCAGCGCTGTCGCGAAGCTGATGTCGACGCTGGATCTTGTCATCGCCGGCCGCAAAATCACCCAGGTGCGGCGCTGCAACAACACGATCGGCCTGCCGGGGCACATTTCCTCGCGCTTGCAGCCCAACCACCCGGTGGACGACGTGCCGGGCATCCTCGCGGCGATCAAGGAAGGGCTGAGCTATGGCAACGGCGACGCGGTGATCGGCATCAACCCGTCGACCGAGAGCGTGGAAAACACCTCGGCGATCCTCCACGCCGTCAAGGACCTGATGCGCCAGATGCGCATTCCCACGCAAGTCTGCGTACTTGCCCACATCACGGTGCAGATGGAGGCGATGCGCCGCTTCCACGCGCCGGTCGATTTGTGTTTTCAGTCCATCGCCGGCTCGGAGAAAGCCAACCGCAACTTCGGCATCAGCGTCAGCCTGTTGGACGAGGCGTGGGACCTGACAAAGCG
Organism: uncultured Myxococcales bacterium; assembly: GCA_903869075.1. GTDB lineage: Bacteria > Myxococcota_A > UBA9042 > UBA9042 > UBA9042 > CAIYBN01. The sequence continues at coordinate 8,777 of CAIPXZ010000120.1, forward strand.
CGAAGGCACGGCGGAAGGCCCGCACGTCATGTACTTCGAGACCGGCCAGGGCACCGCGCTCTCCGCCAACGCCCACCACGGCACCGACCAGACGACGATGGAGGCGCGGGCGTACGGCCTGGCGCGGCGCTACACGCCGTTCTTGGTCAACACCGTCGTCGGCTTCATCGGCCCGGAATACCTGCAGAACGGCAAGCAAATCACCCGCGCCGGGCTGGAAGACCACTTCATGGGCAAGCTGTCCGGCATCTCGATGGGCTGCGACGCGTGCTACACGAACCACGCCGACGCCGACCAGGACGACCAGGAAAACCTCGAGATGTTGCTGGCCAGCGCCGGCTGCAGCTACCTCATGGGCATCCCGATGGGCGACGACGTGATGCTCAACTACAACACAACGAGCTTTCACGACAACGCCCAGGTGCGCGAGCTGTACGGCTTGCGGCCGGCGCCGGAATTCGAGGCGTGGCTGGAGTCGGTCGGGCTATGGCGCGCCGGCAAGCTGACCGAACGCGCGGGCGATGCCACGGTTTTTGAGAGCGCCTGGAGCCTGCGCGCCGAGCGCAAGTACCGCCCGACGCCGTGAGCGCTTGGGGCCCGCGAGACCCTGCCGTGCGCGATCCAAACCGCGCATCGCCGAAGGCGGGCACACTTGGCGACCCAGACAAAAGGCAAAGTACCAAAGTGATTCTGCGCCGATCGCTTAGCGGCTCGGGTACGCCAGCGCGCGCGAGGACGCCGCCGTTGACGCGGCGGGCGGCGCTGAGACCGGCACCAGCGGCGCAACGCAGACGGCCTGCGCGCGAATCCACGAGTCACCAGGCATGCTGACGCCGACGGCATCTTCCTGCGGCGCCACCGGCGTGAACAAATCGACGAGCGCCGCGCCCTCGCGCTCCGCCGGCGCTGCCGCCAGCCGCACGTGGTGGTGCGCGTCGTGGCCCTGCGCCACCGCGACGATGTCCTGCCACAACAGCGTCGCCTTGGCCTCGGCCGGCAGGTGCTTGGCAAACAGCGCGCGGACCTTGCCGTCGATGTAGATGCGCTCCAGCGGCGTGCCCGCCGCCCGCGCCGTCTCGTCCAGCAGCTGCCACCAGCGCCACGTGCCGCCGACGTCGATGCGGTTCAGCCGCACGCGCAGGTGCTCCGTGTTGTCCGCGGTGACGTAGCTGATGTCGGCGTCGCGGCCGCCCGCGTGCGTCATGTGCCCGGCTTCGCTCAGCATCAGCCAGCGCTGCCAGCCGTTCTCGGTCGGCCGCCAACGCACTTCGCCGTTGCCGTTGCCCGGCTTGCGATCGTGCCAGTGCGACAGGCGAATCTCGATCGCGCTCGTCGGGTCCAGGCTGGCGCCCGGCTGGGCGTTGGCCAGCACCATCAGCTGCAGCCCGGCCTTCTGGTCGACCTTGTGCACGAGCCACACCTGTCGCGGCCCGGCGATCGGATCGTAGTCAGCGACCTGTTCCGCACGAATCGTCTGGCCCGCCGCCCACAGCTTCTGCACGGTGCGCGTCATCGCCGCAATCAGGCGCTTTTGCTGGCGCGGCCGCGGCAAATTCGGCAGCAGCGCGTACCGGCGCGTCGCCACGCGCAGCACGGTGCGGCCCTCGCCGTCCTCGGACAACCCGCGGGCCAGGATCCGATGCTCCACAAGCACGGGCTGGTTCTGGCTGTGAAAGCGCTCGTGTTCCAAGGGGAAATCCGCGGCCGTGTGCAGCTCCGCCACGCCCGGCTGGCCCATCAGGAATTCGACCTGCTCGAGCAGCCGCTGCGTCTCGGAAGGGCCGTCGACATCGAGGCTCGCCGCGTTCAGCCCGGCCACGCGCCCCGCCGTCGCCCGCGCCTCGCTCGACTGGCCGTCCTCGACCATCCGCACCAGCGTGCCGTAGGAAACCTGACCGCAGCCCGGCTGCGTGGCATCAGCGACCGTCACCCAATTCGTCGGCCGCTCGGCGCGAAAGGCCTCGTGGGCGCGCAGGACAACCCGCGCCAGCGCCGGGCGCATCCAGCTGCGACCGCGAAACTGGTCGCGGTAGCCAAAACCGCCCGTGCGCACGGCCGTCAGCCCGCGAAAATCGATCAGCCCGCGGCACGCCATCTGTTCCAGACCGGCTTCCGCCACTTCGCGCAGCTGCGCCTTGGCGTCGCCCAGCCCGCGGATGCGCGCCAGCGTGTACTCCACGGCGTCCGGCTCCACCCACTGCAGCGGCGCGATCGCCGCCCGCGCCCGCGAATCCGCAGCCTGCGTCGGCAGCGCGGGCAGGGTCAGGAGAGCGGCAAGCAGCGTGAAACCCAGCGTCTTCATGCCCTGAAGATGCACCGGACCGATAACTTGCGCCAGTTTTGTCAACTTCGATTGCAACTTCTTGAAATCCAGCGTCTTTTCGCCCAACAAACTGTCAACTCGGCCAAATTCGGCCAGAACCTGTGTGCAGTACCGCGTGGCACGCGCGCCGTCAAGCCTCGCGGCGCCCTGCCCATCGGGCGGGCAGTGTGGCAGAATGCCGCGGTCGCGGGCGATTTCTGGCGCAGTCGGCTGGACGCGCGGCGGCAAAATGCGCAAGTGCGGGCCGATCCGCGGCCGTGGCGAGGCAAAATGAGCGACTTGGACCCGGCTCCCAGCTGCCTCTGCGAAGGCACCGAGACCCACATCGGCCGCTTCAAGGGCGCGATCGCGCACCCCAACGTCACGGCCCCTGGCGGCGCTTGGCGTTTGAAAGAATGGAGCTATTTCTCGCTGGCGACCGACACGCACTTCGTCGCGTTCGCCGTCGTGCAGCTCGGCTACGCCGCGAACCTGTTCTGCTACGTCGTCGATCGCCGCAGCCGGGCGATGTGGCAGACCGAAGCGCTGTCGCCGCTGGGCCGCGGCCTGACGATCGCCGAGAGCTCGCGCCACGGCACGACGCAGTGGGTGCGCGGCGCGACGCGGGTGGCAATGACGGCGACCGAGCTGGGCTGGCACCTGGAGCTGGCGCTGCAGCTGGACGGCAAGGCGCTTAACGGCACCGCCGACGTCACGCAGGGCGAGGGTCTGGCGCTGGCCTACCCGCTGGCGCCAGGGCGCGTCGCGTACACGCACAAGGACGCGGGCATGCCCGCGCGTGTGCAGCTGAATTTCGACGGTCAGCCGCTGCCGCACGCCGGGCTGGCGACGCTCGATTGGACACGCTCGGCGGCGCTGCGGACAACGCGCTGGAACTGGGCGTCGACCGCGACGCTGCTGCCGGACGGCCGCCGGCTGGGGCTGAACCTCTCCGCGCACGTCTACGACGACGCGCAAGGCGCGAGCCTGGAGAACGCGCTGTGGCTGGACGGCCAGCTACACGTGCTCGGCGGCGTGACGTTTTCGCTGCCGGCATCGCCCGCGGTGGAGGTCTGGCACATCCGCGGCGATCACGTGGACTTGGCATTTTCGCCGCTGGGCGCGCGTCAGCAGCGGGTGAACCTCGGGTTGGTGCGCAGCCAATTCGTACAACCATACGGCCACTTCGCCGGCACCTTGCGCCTGCCCGACGGTGGACAATTGAGCCTGCCGCCGGCGTTTGGCGTCGTCGAGGACCACTTTGCTGTGTGGTGACGATCGCGCCCCAGGTGCAGGTTTCAGCGACTTGCAGTCCGTCAAGTTTTCTCGTTCCGACTTTTTTGCCCTGCGGATGCCGATTTTTGACGGCGGAGTTGTTTAGTTTCGTGAACTGCGTCGACTCCGGCCGGCGAACGGCCTACTCTGCGAATAGGAGGCGGGCATGAGCGCAACATACCAGCATCAGAATCGCCTGCAGACCTTCAGCCTGCTTGGCGCGTGTGCATGGGCCATGGCCGGCTGTGTGGGCGCAGACGCGAGCTTCAGCGGCGATGCAACGGGCGATACCGCCGGGGACTCCGCCAGCTACGACCAGGACGGCGCGCCGGCCACGCCGATCGAAGGCCGCCCGTGTACCGGCGACATCGACTGCGAGACCGACACGCCGTGCGGCGTCGGCGTCTGTACCGCCGGCAAGTGCCAGCTGATGCCCGGTCCCAACGGTTTTGTCTGCGATGACAACGACATCTGCACGCTCCACGACGCCTGCTTCAAGGGCGCGTGCATCGGCTCGCCGGTCCAGTGCTCGGACGGCAACGCCTGTACGTTGGACGCCTGCGACCCCAAGCTCGGCTGTGTCCACGCCCCGACCAACCAATCCTGCAGCGACGGCGACCCGTGCACGGCGTACAAGTGCACCGACGGCTCGTGCTTCGCCGTGGGCTCCGCCTGCGACGATGGCAACCCGTGCACGCAGGAAGACTGCAGCGGCACGCTCGGCTGCCACACCGTCGCGCTCAGCGGTCCGGCCTGCGACGACGGCAACCCCTGCACACTGAACGACAAATGCACCTTCGGCGCGTGCGGCGGTGGCGGCTTGTGCGACGACGGCAACCCGTGCACGGCGGACAGCTGCGAAGGCACCGACGGCTGCAAGCACTTGAATTTGACGCAGATTTGCAGCGACGGCCAAGTCTGCACCAACTTTGACACCTGCGTCGACGGCGCGTGCAAAGGCACGATCAAGACCTGCGACGATGGCAACCCCTGCACCGCGGACACCTGCGACAGCACCAACGCGACCTGCAGCAACGTGCCGATCCAGGACGGCGGCGCGTGCGACGACGGCAACCCGTGCACGTACAACACGACCTGCCAAAACAGCGTCTGCGCCGGCTTGACCAAGGACTGCGACGACGGCGACCCGTGCACCGACGACAAGTGCATCTTCCCGAGCGGCGCGTGCCTGCACACGCCGTCATTCAAGTGCGGGAACTGAATTGTCTTTTTAACGCAGCCGCACCACGCCGCGCGACACTTCGCTGGCGGCATCGGTGAACACGCGGTCCTTGTCGGAACCATCGCCCAGCAGGACGACCTCGAACGGCTTGGCCGCCAGCGCCGCCATCGCCTCGATCGCGTTCGGCTCCGCATCCTCGCCCGCGGCACTTTCCGGGCCGCCGATCGACTCACCCAGCGCCAGCAACGACAGCCGGTAGGCGCTCTCCGCCCAGCTGCGGCGCGGCACAAAGTTCGCAAGCTTCTGCGACCCGCCCTTCTCGGTCAGCCCGCGGATGTCGGCGATGAAGCGGTCCAGCGCCGTGAATTCCGGCAGGTCCATCTGGCCGGCAGCGGACTCATCCGGCGGGCCATCGGCCCAGCCCAGCGCGTACAAATCGTCCGGCCGCGCCGGCACTTGCACGTACTCGTACTCGGCTTCAGACAGCACGTTGTCGAGGATCAGGAACATCGGCGCCACCGGCTGGCTGACCATCGGCGCGCCAAAATCGGCCAGCGTCTGCAGATCGCAGCGCATCAGGAACGTCGTCACGTCCGTCATCGACAGCCCGGTCGCGCCCAGCTGCACGCGCTTGCGGCTCAGATCGCCGATCGCCCGCTGCAAAACCGCTTGCCATTGGTGCAGTTCCGAGAGCGCCGAGCCAACGTCCTGCGCCGCGCGGTACGCCTGATCGTTCTCCAGATCGAGCCGTTCCACGCACGTGCGCGCGCGCCGCGCCCAGGCGAGGTTGCGCTCGATCCGCGATTGCGCTTCCATCACGCGGACTTCCGAGTGCGACCGCGCCGCTTCCTCCGCCGTTCCGACGATGCGCCGCAAATTGTGATGCAGATGTCGCAAAGCCGGCGCCTGCTCGTGGCCCAGATCGCGCGTCAGCTCGACGTTCAGCACGCCCAGCGCCAGGTCGCCTTCCTCCGGCTTGATGCCCAGCACGCGGCTGATCACCGCGTAGAGCGCCTCACCGCGCTCGGTCAGCTGATGCGCGCCCTCCACGACTTCCAGCCAGCCGCCCTTGCGCAGCGACCGCAGCACCGCACCGCGCGCCTCGGTCGTGAGCCAGGCAAAATGCCGCGTCAGCACTTCCGGGTCCCACTTTGTGCGATCCGAGCTCGCCAGCTCCGTCAGCACGGCCAAGCGCACAACAAAACCCGCTTCGCCCAGCCGCACGAGGTCGCGCAGCAGCGTGAAGTACGCCATGCCGGCTTGCGCCGCCACGATGGAAGGCACGGAACTTGCCGGGAAATTCGGATCGAGCAGCGCGTCCAGATCGTCGCTGATGACCTCCTCGGCATCGGTCTCGGCCGCCGTCATGGTGCTGGCAACGAGGACACGCGGGGCTGGCTGGGAGCGGCGTTTGGCAAGCGTCATGGCGCGCGGAGCATGGCAGAACGCACGCGGGAACGGCAAGTGCGAGTTGACCGAAAGGCGCACACACTGCACGATCGGTGCCCCATGGCGCAGACTCCGCGACAACCCACCGTGCTCGGCGACCGCAAGGGCGACCACCTCCGCATCGCGCTCGATGGCCCGGTGCAGCGGCCGGGCGCGAGCAACGGGCTCGCCCGCTATCGGTTCGATCTGCAATCGCTGCCAGAGCTGGACCTGAACCGCGTCGACACGCGCTGCGAGTTGCTGGGCAAAACGCTGGCGGCGCCGCTGCTGATTGGCGCCATGACGGGTGGCACGACCGAAGCCGGCCGCGTCAACCGCATCCTCGCCGAGGCGGCAGAGCGCACCAACGTCGGATTTTGCTTGGGATCGCAGCGGCCGATGCTTGAAAACCCCGCCGAAGTCGGGAGTTTTGATCTGCGGGACGTGGCGCCGCGGACGCTGATCATCGGCAATATCGGCGGCATCCAGCTGCGCGATGAGCTGGACGCGGCGGGCCTGGAGTCGCTGGCGCACGCCGTCGGTGCTGATGCGATTTACGTGCACCTGAACCCGCTGCAGGAGGCGATCCAGCCCGAAGGCGATCGCGACTGGCGCGGCGTGCTGGACGCCATCGGCGAGGTCGCGGCGCGCGCCAACCTGCCGATTTTGGTCAAGGAAGTCGGCTGCGGGCTGGGCGAGGAGACGCTGCGGGCGCTGCGCTCGACCGGCATTGCGGGCGTGGAGACGGCGGGCGTGGGCGGCACCTCGTGGGCGCAGATCGAGGCGCTGCGGCAGCACGCGCGCACGCCGCGGGCGATCGCCGGCGCGGTGCTCGCGGATTTTGGCACGCCGACGGCGGAGAGCATCCTGCTGGCGCGCCGCGCGCTGCCCAACCGACTCGTCATCGGCTCCGGCGGGCTGCGCGACGGTCTGGAAGTGGCCAAGTGCCTGACCTTGGGCGCCGACGCGTGCGCGATGGCGTGGCCGTTCCTTGTCGCGGCTCAGGACGGTGTGGACGCCGTGGTGAACGCGATCGAGGGCGTCATCGAGACGCTGCGGATCACGATGTTCCTGGCCGGCGCGCCGGACTTGCTGCAGCTGCGCCAGGTGGAGCTGCGCTACCTCGACAACGCCGACCCGCGGGACCGACGATGACGACGACTGCGACGGGCCACGGCCACGGCAAGACGATCCTCATCGGCGAGCACCACGTCATGGATGGTGCCCGCGCGCTGGCGATTGGCCTGCCGCCGTTTCGCACGGACGTAACGCTGAGCCGCGGCGCCCCGGGCGCGCTGCGCATCGCGCTGCTGGACGCGCTTGATCCGCTTGTGGCGCAGGACACGCGGCAGATGTTCCAGGCAGCGGCGGAGTCGGCGGGACTGACAGGCGAAATTCGCGCGCAGATCGCCTCGACGGTGCCGATGCGCCGCGGGCTGGGCTCGTCGGCGGCGCTGGCGGTGGCGGCGGTGCGGGCGGCGTGGCGGCTGGCGGAGCGTCCTGAACCGACGGGCGCCGAACTGCTGGAAGCGGCGCGCAACTGCGAATCGGTGGTCCACGGTCGCTCGTCGGGGCTTGATCCGGCCGCGGCAGCGGGCACGGAGCCGGTGCTGTTCCAGCGCGGCCAGGTGCTGCAGCGCGTGCAAGTGGCGCCGTCGCTGACGACCGCGCGCTGGCTGCTCGTGGACCTGGGCGCTTCGGTGCCAACGCGGGACGCGATCGCCATCGCCATCCACCACCGGCGCGAACTGGGACCGGCGGCGGTGCAGGCGCTCACTGACGCGACCTCGGCGGCGGCGGATCAGGCGCTGCACGCCCTTGAACACGGCGACCTTCCGGAGCTGGGCCAAGCGCTGGCGACGGCGGGCGCGGCGATGGAGCCGCTCGGCGTCGTCAACGTGGCGATGCGCGAGGCGCTGGATGTCATGCGCGTGGCCGGGGCGCGGGCGGCCAAGCAGACGGGCGCGGGCCTGGGCGGCATGCTGCTGGCGCTGTGCGACGACGAAGCGCAGGCGCAGGCGGTGGCGGCAGCCGTGGCGCCGCGGATTCGCGCGTTCTGGACCTTGGCTATTTTTCCGGAGAAATCATGAGCTTGCACCGCGTGGCGGCCTTCGCGCCGTCCAACATCGCGCTGACGAAATACTGGGGCAAGCGCGATCACACGCTGAACCTGCCGTTGGCGTCGTCGATTTCCGTGACGCTGAGCGAGCTTGGCTCGCTGACGGTGTGCGCGCCGGAGCCGGGGCTGGCACACGATGTCATGGCCGTGGACGAGCGGCCGCTGGATGACGCTGGGATGACCAAGGTTCGGCGCGTCCTCGGAATCATTCGTGAAATGGCCGGTTCGGACGTCCACGCCGGGCTCAATTCCATCAACACTGTGCCGACGGCGCGCGGCCTGGCGTCCAGCGCGTCGGCGTTCGCAGCGCTGGCGGTGGCGGCGTCGAACGCGTACGGCCTGGACCTCGACCGCGCGGCGCTGTCGCGGCTGGCGCGCACTGGCTCGGGCTCGGCGAGCCGGTCGATCCACGGCGGTTTTGTGCAGTGGGAACGCGGTGAAAAGGCCGACGGATCGGACTCCGAGGCGCGCCAACTGTTTGCCGCTGATCACTGGCCGCTGACGATCCTCGTAGCGCAAGTGCGCGATGGCAAAAAGAAAGTCTCGTCGACGAGCGGCATGCGCATGGCGGCGTCGGACTCGCTGACCTTTCGCGGCTGGATTGAGCAGTGTGAAAAAGACGTGATCGCGTGCCAGTCGGCGCTGGCCAACCGCGACATGGAGCGGCTGGCGGAGGTCGTCGAGGGCAACGCCATGGCGATGCACGGCACGATGATGGCCAGCCGGCCGCCGCTGCTGTACTGGCAGCC
>CAIPXZ010000121.1 GCA_903869075.1 uncultured Myxococcales bacterium
CGGCTGCGTCTTCACCAACAACACGCTGCCGTGCACCGACGGCAACGACTGCACCGCCAACGACGCCTGCGCCAGCGGCGTGTGCGTGCCCGGTCCGGTGCACAACTGCGACGACGGCAACCTGTGCACGACGGATTCCTGCGGCGCGACCGGCGGCTGCAGCCACAGCAACAATACCGTGCCGTGCAATGACAACAACGCCTGCACAAGCGGCGATGTCTGCGCCACCGGCGCGTGCCAGCCCGGCAGCGCGATCGTCTGCAACGACGGCAACATCTGCACCGACGACGCCTGCGACCCGACCAAGGGCTGCGTGAACACCAACAACAGCGCGGCGTGCTCGGACAACAACGCCTGCACCAACGGCGACATCTGCTCCGGCGGCGGCTGCACCTCCGGCGCGGCCATCAACTGCGACGACGGCAACCCGTGCACGACCGACAGCTGCGGCGTCGGCGGCGGCTGCGTCCACACCAACAACAGCAACGCTTGCTCGGACGGCAACGCCTGCACCAACGGCGACACCTGCGCTGCGGGCGCCTGCGCTGGCGGCGCGGCCGTGACGTGCAACGACAGCAACCCGTGCACCGCGGACACCTGCAACTCGGCAACCGGCTGCGTGTTCACCAACACCACCGCGGTGTGCAGCGACGGCAACGTCTGCACCGTCGGCGATGCCTGCGCCGGCGGCGCCTGCGTGCCCGGCGCGACGACGGTGTGCAATGACAACAACGGCTGCACCAACGACTCGTGCAACGCCGCGACCGGCTGCGTCTTCACCGCCAACGCGCTGCCGTGCTCGGACAACAACGCCTGCACAAACGGCGACGTCTGCGCGGCCTCGGCCTGCAGCCCCGGCACCGCCGTGACCTGCAACGACGGCAACCCGTGCACAACCGACAGCTGCGACCCGACCACCGGCTGCGTCTTCACGCCGCACACCGGCAGCTGCACCGACAACAACGCCTGCACGCTGAACGACGCCTGCGCCGCCGGCACCTGCGTCCCCGGCCCCGCGCCGAACTGCGACGACGGCGTGCTCTGCACCAACGACTCCTGCAACGCCAGCACCGGCTGCGTGCACAGCAACAACACGCTGCCGTGCTCGGACGGCAATGACTGCACGACGCCCGACGTCTGCGGCGGCGGCAGCTGCATCTCCGGTCCCGGCCAGGCGTGCAACGACAACAACCCGTGCACCACGGACAACTGCAACAACGTCGGCGGCTGCGCGTTCACGCCCAACAGCAACGTCTGCTCGGACGGCAATGCCTGCACGATCGGCGACATCTGCTCCGCCGGCACCTGCGCGCCCGGCGCGTCGACGCCGAACTGCAACGACAACAACCCGTGCACGTCGGACTCCTGCGACGTCTCCGCCGGCTGTGTCCACACCAACTTGACGGTCGCCTGCGATGACAACAACGCCTGCACAAGCGGTGACATCTGCGCCAGCGGCAGCTGCCAGTCGGGCGCGACAATCACCTGCAACGACAACAACGGCTGCACGAGCGACAGCTGCAGCGCCGCCACCGGCTGCGTCTACGCCAACAATACCGCGGCGTGTAGCGACGGCAGCGTGTGCACTATCGGCGACGTCTGCTCCGGCGGCGTCTGCACGCCTGGCCCGACGCAGAACTGCGACGACGGCAACCCGTGCACCACGGACTCCTGCAACGCCGCGACCGGCTGCCAGACGCTGAACAACACCAACGCCTGCAGCGACGGCAGCGTCTGCACCGTCGGCGACGTCTGCGCCGCCGGCAACTGCGTGCCCGGCGCCGGCCTCAACTGCGACGACGGCAACGGCTGCACCAACGACACGTGCAACTCCGTCACCGGCTGCGCCAACACGCCCAACAGCGCGGCGTGCAGCGACGGCAGCGTCTGCACCATCGGCGACGCGTGCTCCGGCGGCGCCTGCCAGCCCGGCGCGGCGCAGAACTGCAACGACGGCAACGCCTGCACGGACGACTCGTGCAACCCGGCGACCGGCTGCGTCTTTGCCAACAACGCCAACGCCTGCAATGACGGCAGCGCCTGCACCAGCAGCGACACCTGCACCGGCGGCGCGTGCGTCGGCACCACGGTCACCTGCAACGACGGCAACCTGTGCACCGACGACTACTGCGACACCGTCGCCGGCTGCAAGACCAGCAACAACACGCTGGCCTGCAACGACAATTCAGCCTGCACGAGCCCGGACAAGTGCGCCGCTGGCGTCTGCGGCGGCACCGCTGTCAACTGCGACGACGGCAACCCCTGCACCACCGACGCCTGCGCGCCGGCGACCGGCTGCTCGCACACCGCGCTCAACGGCACGGCGTGCGGCGACATCGGCATCTGCCTGACCGGCACCTGCTCGCCGGGCGCCAACATCACGCCGGGCACCAGCTGCAAGCAGATCCACACGGCCTACCCCGCCGGCGCCACCGGCGTCTACTGGATCGACCCGAACGGCGGCAGCACCAGCGATGAGTACCAGGTCTACTGCGAGATGACGAACTGGGGCGGCGGCTGGCAGAAGTTCGACAACAGCTGGGCCAACACGCTGTTGACGGTCACCAACCCCAACCCGGCGCAGGGCAACTGCACCATCAGCGCGACGCTGTGGCAGTCCTGGTACGGCTTCAACCCGACGACCGCGGCGACGCAGGTGCTGTGCATCGGCGCCAACACCTCGGCGAACTGGCCGTCGTACTCGGAGCTGCACTACGAGGGCGTGGTCCTGACCGGCTATGACGGCACCAACGGCAGCTTCGACCTCGGCACCAACTGCTACAGCATCAACGGCACCGACGACTTCTGCGCCGGTCCGGCCGCCAACCTCTACCCGCCGAACACGGTGTACATCCAGCTGGCAAACGGCGTGAATTCGCCGACCTACACGCGGACCATCGCGCTGGGCGCCACCTACACCGACTTCCAGATCCGCGCGCGCGGCTACCGCGGCGGCGGCGGTGGCGGCGGCTTTGGCGGCAACGAAGGCGTGCAGTGGAAGACCGGCGCGATCTACATCCGGTAACTCAGCCAACCGCGTGAGACGCAGGCGCGCGGCCGGCGGCGGACGACAACGTCCACCCCGGCCGCGTTGCCGTTTTGGCGGCCTTTCAGGTCAGAAAAGCATGCCCTTGGACAGCTCGATACCCTTTTCCGTCAAGTGAAACGTCGCGCCGTCGTACATCAGCAGCTCATCGGCGACGAGCCACTCCATCAGCGCTGAAAACGCCTGGTGGCCAGCGGCAAAGCGCTGGGTGCTGAAGGTGTGCAGGTCGCCGATCGGCGCGGCGCCGCCGTTGCGGGCCAGGAACTTGATCAGGCCCTTCTTGGCGGCCTCAGCGTTGTCGGGCAAAAACGGAAAGCGGTCGCGCATTGTATCCTCGCGGTTGAACTGCGACTAGTTTGGTCGGACAATTCGCCGCGGTCAAGGCGCGCGCCGCAAGTGGACGTGGTCGGCAGCGTCAATGGCGCGCAACGACTGGGCAAACGCGCCATACTCCGCCGGCTGGACCACGGCAGGCCGCGACCACAGCGTCCGCGTCACCACCAGCGCCGCGCCGTCGCGCCGCACGCGCCGGCTGTAGCGCAGGTTCGGCAGGTTCACCGCCACGTCCAGCGGCAGCTCGCCGACCGCCGCGCC
>CAIPXZ010000122.1 GCA_903869075.1 uncultured Myxococcales bacterium
AGCAGGACCCCGGCAACAACGGTCCGGACAGCCCGCCGTGCGCGACTTGCTACGACTTCGTGTCGTTCAACGGCGTCAAGCTGACAAGCGGCGCTGGCAACAACGAAGAGAACAACATCATGAACTCGACGCCGGAAACCGGCATCGATCTCGATACTTTCGACGTGTCGACGCTCGTCAAGCCCAACGACACGTCCGCGTCGCTGGTCGTGTCATCCGGCAACGGTTCGCTGTCGGACAACAACCAACAGGTCAACGCCGCCGGCGACGGCGAATTCTTCGTCTATGGCTGGTCGCTGCTGCAGGTCAACCGCAAGGCGCCGAATTTCAAGAGCACCGTCAACAAGTTCTACGCCAACTACACCGAAGCCTCACCCGGCGACACGTTGACCTACACCGACGATATGCTGAACACCGGCCCGCTCGACGCCGACAATACCACCTTGAAATTCGCAGTGTTTCCGCCCGCTGGCACCGACTACGTCGCCGGCTCGACAACCGTCGACGGCGTCACAATCCCCGACGTCGGCGGCCAGAGCCCGCTCAGCAGCGGCTTGAACCTCGGCACCTTGACGAGCTCCGCCGGCGGCAAAAGCAACCGCACGGTGACTTTCAAGGTCAAGATCAAGGCCGTCCCAGGCGTCACCGAAATCGACAGTTCCGCATTGGTTTCATACACCTATGTTAACGGCAAGTACAGCGATTCGATCGCCACGCAGACTTCCGTCGTCAAGCTCGTGCCGCCGCAGCTGGCGCCGCCGTCGCTGGCGGTCTCGCCGCTCAAGCAGAGCCCGGCCGGCACCGTGACGTTCACGCTGACGCTGCAAAGCCTCTCGGCGACTGCACTTTCCGTCGATACCGTCGGTTTTGACCTGCCGCCGGAGCTGTCGTTCATCTCCGCGACGGGTCCGGGGACCAACAAGTCGGCAGCGACCGGCGGCGCCAACAACACCGGGCAGGTGCGCTTTGACGCCGTGCCGCTGGCATCCGGCCAGCAGGCAATCTTCACCATTACGGCAAAAGTCAAGGATCTCGCGGCACTGCAGGCGCTCGGAATCGTCCCCGTGGCGGGCCACATCGTCAACACCCAGGGCACGGCGGTGCTGGGCACCAAGAGCTACAAGACCGACGACCCGAACCAGCCCGGCGCCGAGAACCCGACGGTGCTGACGCTGCAGGTGCCGTCGAACCTGACGCAGTCGACAAAGACGGTGACGGATCTGACGCCCGGCTCGCCGTATCTGCCGGGCGACCAGGTGAAATTCGCCATCAATATCCAGAACTCCGGCGCGGGCGACACGACGGTGAACGTCAGCGACCAGATTCCCTCGGGCCTTGTGTTCGTGTCCTCGCAGAGCCCGGAGCTGACCCTGAATGGCACGCTGCTGACCGCGAGCGTGCTTGTGCCGGCTGGCCAGACCAAGACGCTGACGTTCACGGCGCAGATCAAGCCGGACACGACGCCGGGCTCGACGTTCCAGAACCTCGCGACGCTGTCACCGACCGACGGCCAGACGCCGACGACGGTGCAGACGCCGGTGACGACCGTGCAGGGCGGACCGGATCTGTCGACCTCGGTGCTGACGGTGGCGGACGTCAACGGCGGCTCGTTGGAGCCGGGCGATGTGCTGAACTACACGTTAACGCTGACGAATTCCGGCAAGGTGGCGACCGGCGCGCTGCAGATCGCCCTGCCGATCGACGCCAACCTCGAAGGCGTTACCGGCATCGACGGCGGCGGCGCGCTCGACGCGGCGAACGGCAGCATCACGTGGAGTTCCGCAGGCATCCCCGCGGGCGGCCAGCTTGTGCTGCACTACAGCGTCAAGGTCAAGGCCGCGGTGCCGAACGGCACGTCGATCGGCGCGGTGGCGACCGTGACGGGTCCGGCGCTGACCAAGCCGCAGACCGTGTCGGCGACCGTGAAAGTCCAGGCGAGCCCGAACATTTCGACGTTCACCGACGTGGCGACGTCCTCGGCGGGCGCGACGTTCAACCCGGGTGACACCGTCACCTACACGATTGTGCTGCAAAATACCGGCAAGGGCGTTGTGACAAACGGCGTGCTGACGACGACGCTGGACCCGGCGCTGGGCACGCCGGTAGCGACGGGCGGCGGGACGGTGGCAGGCCAGACGGTGACGTGGCCGGTCGGCACGCTGCAAAACGGCGACGCGGCGAAGACGCTGACGGTGTCGGCCAAGCTGGCAACGCCGCTGACGCAGGGCAAAGTCGTGAGCAACCAGGTGACGCTGACGGGTGATGGCCTGCTGGCGCCGGCGCTGTCGGACGATCCGGCCAAGCCGGGCAAGACCGATCCCACAGTGTTTACGGTGAATTCCGCGCCAAACTTGACGACTTCAGACAAGAGCTACGTCGACTCCAACGGCGGCTCCGTGCAGGGCGGCGACAAGCTGACGTTCCTCATCCACCCGCGCAACACCGGCAACAGCCCGGCGAGCAACGTGATTGTGACCGACGTCGTCGCGCCGCAGCTGACGCAGGTCACCGTCACCGGCGGCACGTTCAACGCCGCGACCTCCACAGTGACCTGGAACGCGATCCCCAGCCTGCTGCCGGGCGACAAGCCGCCGGAGCTGACGTTCACCGCGGTCGTCGACAAGGCGACGCCGAGCGGCACCGTCATCAGCAACACCGGCAAGCTGGCTTTCACCGAGACGCCGACGACGGCGAGCACGAACACGATCAGCTTCTCCGTCGTCAACTTGCCGGACTTTGGCGCCAGCACCAAAACCGTCAGCGCGGCGCAAATCCAGGCCGGCGCGGCGGTCAGCTACAACCTGACGATCGTCAACTCCGGCAATCAGGCCGGCACCGGCGTCGTCGTGACGGACGTTTTGCCCAAGGAAATCGAGAATGTGCAGGTCGGCCAAGGCGGCGTCTACAACGCCAGCACCGGCACGGTGACGTGGACGCTCGGCAGCGTCGCCGCCGGTGCCAGCACGCCGCTGACGGTGAATGCCACGGTCAAGAAGCCGCTGGACAACGCCACGCACGTCTGCAACCAGGCGCAAATCAAGGCGAATGAGAATCCGGCGGCGTCGTTTACAAGCCCGCCGAACACACCGCTGACGCCGGCGGGCACGCCGACTTGCTTTGACGTCGCCAGCGCGCCGGTGGTGGTGCTGCAAAAGAACGTGTTCGCGACGGCTGGCGGCCAGCAGCTGAACCAGGCGACGGTCAAGCCCAAAGCCGGACTGACGTACGCGCTGAAGGTCAAGAACACCGGCAATGCGCTGGCCAAAGGCGTGACGGTCGTGGACCCGGTTCCCGCTGGCCTTGAAAACGTGGTGGCGCTGGACGGCGGCGCGTATGACGCCGGCAAGAATCAGGTGACGTGGCCGGCAATCGCCGCGCTGGGCGTCACTGCCAGCGATGAAGTGACGCTGCGGTTCACGGCGACGGTCAAGACCGGGCTGGACGACGGCACGGCGATCCAGAACCAGGCGCTGCTGACCTACACCGGCCAGCCGACGGCGCTGAAATCGGATGACCCGACGACGCCTGCGGCGCTGGACGCGACGACGGTGAGCGTGCAGTCCAAGGTCGATTTTTCCAAGGCCAAGCTGACGGTGCTGGACGTCAACGGCGGCGACGTGCGCCCGGGCGACGCGCTGACCTACACGCTGACGCTGCGCAACGATGGCGACGGCGCGGCCAAGGCGACGGTCGTGACGCTGCCGCTGGACGCGCGGCTGGGTTCGGTGACGGCGAGCAGCGGCGGCGTCGTGCAGGGCGCGGGCACGGCGGGCGGTACGGTGACGTGGACGCTGGGGACGCTGGCGCCGGGCGACTCGGCGACGCTGACCGTGAACGCCAACGTCAAGACGCCGCAGCTGAACGGCGCGGTCATCATCGAGCAGGCGCAGATTACCGCGACCGGGCTGCAGGTGCCGGTGCTCTCCGACGCCGACCTGACGACGGCGATCCGCGAGCCGACGATAGTCTCGGTGGTGGCCAAGGCGGACCTGTCGCCGAGCCACTGGACGGTGCAGGACGTCAACGGCGGGGCGCTGGAGCCGGGCGATCAGGTGAACCTGAGCCTGGTGCTGCAAAACAAGGGCGATGCGCTGGCGCAGCTCGTCAACGTGCAGGCGACGCTGCCGAGCGCGGGCTTGAGCAACGTGCAGGTGTTCGACGGCGGCACGCTGACGGCGGGGACGATCGCCTGGACGGTGCCGATTGTCTCGATTACGCCGACCGGCGACGTGACGCTGCACATCGGCGCGACCATCGCGGCGGGCACTGCGGATGGCACTTTGCTGAACATTATCGCACAGATTCCGAACGTGACGCCGAACCCGACGGCGGTGCTGAAGGTGGTGGCGCAGCCGAACCTGAGCCAGTCGGCGCTGACCGCGGACGATGAGACCGGCTGGGTGCAGAAAATTGGCCAAGCGGCGCCCGGCAACGTCGTGCGGGTGGACGTCAAGGTCAAGAACACCGGCAAGGCGGACGCGCAGAACGTGACGGTGACGCTGCCGCTGAACGCCAAGTGGTCGAATCTGCAGGCACTTTCCGGCGGAACGGTAGCGGCTGGCGTTGTGACGTGGGTTGTGCCGTCGGTGCCGGCGGGCGGGACGGTGACGGTGTCGGCGCGTGGGACGATCGCCGCCGCCGACCAGGATGGCGACTCGCTGCCGCTGCAGGCGCAAGCCGCGGCGCAGAACCTCGCCACGCCGCAGACGATTGCCGGACTGCCGGTGCAAGTCGTCAACCGACCGATCTTGCAGGTCACTGAAACTTATACAGATTTGACCGGAGGGCACCTGTTCCCCGGCGACAAGGCGCGGTTCACGGTGACGGTGCAGAACGTCGGCAACGCGACGGCGCAGCAGCTTGCGATGGCGACCGACCTGCCGGCGCAGCTTGTCAGCCCGGTGGCGGGGACGGGCGGCAGCGTGGCGGCGAACAACGTGACGTGGCTGGTGCCGACGCTGGCGCCGGGGCAGACGACGACGGTGACGTTTGACGCGACGATTGGCCCGAACCTGCCGACTGGCACGATTATCGTCAACCAGGCCCGCGCCAAGGCGCAGAACGCCGCGGTTCAGCTGGGTAATCTGCTGAACGTGCCGCTCAAGTACCCGACGCTGCAGGTGGAGACCAAGCTGACGCCGGACGCTCCGGCGACGACGCCCGCACAGCCGGGAGACAGCGTGACGATGCAGGTCATCGTGACGGTGCCGACGGCGGAAAATGCCAGCAATGTCACGGTGTCTGCGCCAGTGGACGCGACGGTGTTTGACGTGACGGCGCCCAAGGGCGCGACGTGGGACGACACGCAGAAGCTGCTGACCTGGAACGTGAAGTCCAATGCCGCGCTGGCGAACATTCCCGGCGGCGCCTCGGTGGCGCTGACGGCGACGCTGCGGGTCAAGGCGACGGCGGCGAACGGCGCGCAGGCGGTGGCGAAGGCGAGCGCGCGCGAGGGCGAGACCGGCATCAACTACGACGCGAAGCCGACGACGCTGGCGATCACCGCGATTCCCAAGCTGAAAGTGCAGAAGACCGTCGAGGACTTGAACGGCGGCAAGGTCGCGCCGCTGGATGTGCTGCGCTACAGCATCGCGGTGTCCGTGACGGGCGCTGCCGCGGCGGAAAACGTGACGGTGGACGACGTGCTGGACAGCCGGCTGGAGGTCGTCGCGGTTGGTCAGGGCGGCAAGCAGACGACGACGGGCGGCGTGACGACAGTCAGCTGGAACGCGGCGAACGCGACGGCGCTGGCGGCGGTGGTGCCGGGCGCGACGGTGACGGTGACGTTTGACGCACGCGTCAAAGCCGACACGCCGGACGGCGCGACGGTGCCGAACCAGGCGAAAGTCAAGGCGGATGCCGTGCCGACAGCCGTGCCGTCTGACGATCCGAACACGCCGGCGGCGGGTGATGCGACGACTGTGCTGGTACGGACGCAGAGCGCGCTGGAGGCATCGACCAAGACGGCGAAGGACGACAACGGCGGCGCGCTGCTGCCCGGCGAGACGGTGACGTGGCGGATCAGCGTGGTGGCGACGTCGCCGGCGCCGCTGACGGGCGTGAAGCTGATTGACGCGGTGCCAGCGGGCATGACGTACGAGCCGGGATCGACGACGCTGAACGGCAACCCGGTGGCGGACGTCGGCGGCAGTTCGGCGCTGGCGGCGGGTCTGGCGATCGGCACGCTGCAGGTGGGCGTGGCCAACGCCGCGGTCGTCACTTTCCGCACGCGCCTGCGGCCAGACGCGCAAGAGGGCGGCCAGGTGGCCAACACGGCGACGGCAGTGGCCGACAACGTGCCGCCGACGGCGATTGGCCCGGCGACGCTGAGCATTGGCAAGGGCCCGTCGATCCGCCAGACGCAGAAGACCGCGCAGCTGCTGGACGTGAACGGCAACGGCCAAGCGGACATTGGCGAGGCGATTGTCTACACCGTGACCGTGCGCAACACCGGCGCGGGCGTGGCGGATCAGGCGACGCTGGATGACCCGCTGCCGAACACGACGCACTATGTCGGTGCGAGCCTGACGCTGGACGGCAAAGCGCTGACCGATGGCGCCGACGGCGATGCCGGCCGCGTGGACGTGACAAGCGGCAAGGTGCACGTCGATCTCGGCAGCATCGAGGCCGGCAGCCAGCGCGTTGTGACGTTCCAGGTGAAGATCCTGGGCGGCGTGCTCGTCTCCAACCAAGGCACCGCCAACGCCAAGGGCGTGCCGGCGGAGCTGACCGACGCCGACAACGACGACAGCAACGGCAACCAGCCGACCGTGACGCAAATCGGCCCCGCCGCGCCGCTTGTGACGGTGACCAAGGCGGTGCAGGACGAAAACGGCGGCGCGGTCCAGCCGGGCGACTGGCTGCGCTACACGCTGACGGTCGTGAACAGCGGCAACGCCAAGGCGGACAGCATCGTGCTGAACGACACGCTCCCCAAGGGCTTGGATTCCTTGAAGGATTCCGACGTACTGCTGCCGCCGGGGCTGACGCTGCAAAATGACGGATCGACGCTGAAGGTCGTCGGGCTGGCGGTGCAGGCGGGCGAGAGCGCGGTGGTGTCCGTGCGCGCGCGGGTGGCGGCCAACGTCGCGGACGCGGCGACGATCTGCAACATTGCCAAGGTGGACATCTTGTTGAACGCCGGCACCGTCCACGCCGAGTCCAAGCCGGCGTGCGTGACGACCGGGACGCAGATCGGCGAAGGCGCGCTGTCTGGCGTGCTGTTCGAGGACGTGGGCATCGACGACAACGTGTTCCAGCCGGACACGGACCTGCGCTTCCCGCACTTCCAGGTCGCCGTGCTGCCGCCGCTGGGCGTGGACGGGCCGATCCTGACGGCGATCGCGGACGATCTGGGCCAATACCAGGTCTTGCACGTGCCCAACGGCCAGCGGCGCCTGCGCGTGCTGTCGCCCGGCGGCGCTGTCTTCCTGGAGCGGACCATCGACGCGCCGGGCCAGACGTCCGGCAAGCTGGACCTGCCGCTGCGGCCGACCGGTCGCGTGTACGACGCGCATGCCGGCACGACGACGCCGGGAATTCGCCTGTGGCTGCGCTACGATGACGGCGATCCGGTGTCGCCTGGTGGGTTGCTGGCGGACGACGCGCTGCCGACGGGCCAGCAGGGCCAGACGACCGACGCGAGCGGCGCCTACGTGTTCTCGCCGCCGGCCGGGCGCGCGTATCGCATTGAACTGGCAACGGTTTCTGCGGGCTGGGCATTCCCGGTTGCCGGCCACGCGCCGGAGCCGGGCATCGCGCTGCTGGACAAGCAAGGTCTCGTCGTGCCGGACGCCCTGCCCCACCTCGCCGGGACGACGCTGCCGCGCTACCTGACACGGTTCTCGCTGCAAGGCGGCGCCAACCCGGTGCAGCCGCCGCCGCCCAATGGTGGCCGTGGCCAGCAGACGGTGCTGCTCGGACCGCCGGCGCCGCGCCACAACCACCTGCCGGTCGAACAGCTGACCAACGCGATCGCCGTCGGCGTGCGGCTGTCCAAGGCGCAGGCGCAAGTCGGCGATCTGCTGTACGCGACTGTAACGGTGCAGAATCACTCGTCGGCGGGGTTTGCTGCCGATGCGCTGACAGGTCGCGGCGGCGTGGAGCTGCGCGACTTGCTGCCGTCGGGTCTGAATTTGGTGGCGGGCGGCGCGGACCTGACGGTCCTTGGCGCCAACAACCTGCCGGTCAAGCTGCCACTGGCGCCGCTGACCGCGCCGCTGATGGTCGTGCACCGGATTTCGCCGACGACGGGCAAGCCGGTGGGACTGGACCTCGCGCCCGGCGGGACGCTGACGCTGCGGACGCAAGTGGTGGTGACGCCGACCGCAAAGGCTGGGCAACAGCTTGAATTTGCCGCGCAATTGTACGACGTGTCCGGCCAGCAGCTGTCTGGCCGATCGACGGCGCAGCTGCTTGTACAGGCGGACCCGCTGTTCGACAAGGGCATGGTGCTGGTCAAGGCCTACTGCGACGGCAACCAGAACGGCGAGCAGGACGACGGCGAGGATGGCCTGCCAGGTGCGCGGATCTACGCGGATATCGGCCAGTTTGCCGTGACCGATGCCTACGGCCGCGCGCACTTGATGGACATCCCGCCGGGCAACCACCTGTTCAAACTGGACCCGGACACGCTGCCGCCGGGCTCAACGGTGATCGGCGACGAGCAAAAAGTGCTGTACCTGACGCGCGGCCTGACGCTGCCGCTGACGTTCCCGATTGCCTGTAAATTCGAGGCGGTCGGTCCGACGCGCGTGGAAGCGACGGCGACAAACGATGCGCCACCGGACGAGGCGCCCGTGCCAGGACCGGGCGTTGTGCCGATCGCCGTGGACGCCGCGTCGCTGACCATCGCCGTGGACAGCAAGGTGACGACGCCGCGGTTCTTGCGCGCGCGGCTGCTCGGCCCGGACAAGAAGCCTTTTGGCGACGCGCGGTTGCCGTCGGATCCGACGTCGGTGGCGCTGGAGCCCGGCGCGGCGGTGCTGGTGCAGGTCGAGAGCTCGACGGGCTTTGTCCGCCACGCGCTGGAGGTCCGCGAGCTGGGCGACGGCGGCCGGCTGGGCGCGCTGATTGTCGAGCAGGTGGACGGCCGCGATCCGCCCAAGCAGGTGATGCTGCGCGCGCGGCCGGGTTTCCCGGGCATCAACGAGCTGACGCGCGGGCGGCGGTACGCGCTGCGTGTGCGGGCCGAGACGGAGTGGGGCAGCCGCGTGTGGTCGGCGCCAATGCCGTTTGAAGTCCGCGATAGTGTGACGGATCCGCGCAAGGACGCGTTTGTGGTGCCGAATCACCCGGCCCGGCTGCTGGTCAACGGCAACCCGTTTGAGCTGGACGACGCCGGCCGCGGCGCGGTGCTTGTCGACCGGCCGAGCGATGGCAAGGTGCTGATCAGCTTGCGGCAAGCCGATGGCGCCGGCCGCGATGAGTTTGTGACGGTGGCCGCGCAGGCGCCCAAGCTGGCGGGCGCGCCGGCGGCGGTGGCACCGGCGGGCGTGGTGACGCCGACGGACCCGAACATCTTTGGCGCGGCGCTGCTGGACGCGCTGCAGGCGCAGGCCAACGCCTTGCCGATGGCGGCGGGTGCGGCGACCGTGGCGCCGACGGTGCAGGCGGCGCCGGCGCAGCCCGCGGCGGTATCGACGAGTGCGGCCAAGGCGGCGGGCATGCCGGCGGCTGAGCTGACCGTGATGCTGCCGCCGGGACCGCTGAACCTGGCGCAACCGGAGCTGGCGGTGCGCGGCAAGACGCTGCCGACCAACCGCGTCGAGGTCCAGGGCCAGGCGGCGCTTGTGGCCGAGGACGGCAGCTTCTACGCGCTGGTGCGGCTGCCGATCGGCGCGTCGACGCTGACGGTGGTGGCGATCGACAAGGCCGGCAACCGGGCGATCATCGAGCGGCCAGTCACGGTCAAGGACCGCGCGCTGTTCCTGCTGGCGATCGCCGACGGCTCGGTCAGCAACGTCGGCGCGCACTTGCAGGAAGTGGACCAGCCCGGTTCGCTGGCGATCGGCAACGTGCAGCTGGCTGGTCGCGTGGCGTTGTACGCCAAAGGCCGCATCGGCGGTGAGTTCCTCGGCCTGAAAGACCTGTCGTTTACCGCGCACGTCGATACGGCCAAAGACCCGAATTTGCAGGATTTTGCCACAAACCTGATCGACCCGACCAAGTTCTACCCGGTGTACGGCGACGGCAATGCGTCGGTGCAGGACGTCAAGGCGCGCGGCCAGCTGTACATTTTGGTGGAAGCGGACAAGACCAAGTTCCTGATCGGCAACTTTGCGGCGCGGCTGCAGGGCATCGAGCTGCTGCGCTACGACCGCACTTTGTACGGCGCGTGGCTTGAATTCAGCCGCAAATACGGCGACTTTGAGACCGGCGTCAAGGCGTTTGTCGCCCAGCAGGATCGCATGGTCCAGCGGCACACGGACGTGATGCGCGGCACGGGCGGCTCGCTGTACTACCTGTCGGTGCGCGACGTCGTCGAAGGCTCGGAGCGCATCGATTTGGTCATCCGCGACCGCCTGTCCGGCATGGAGCTGGGGCGGATTCCGCAGACGCGCAATACGGATTACGTCATTGACGCGATGCAGGGCCGCATCACGTTCAAGTCGCCTGTGTCGGGCGCGGTGGACAGCACGCTGCTGATCGGCCAGACCGGCTTGGCGGGCCAGAGCCTGACGTGGAACGGCCAGCCGATGTTCGTCGAGACGACGTACGAGGCGCGCGGCGTGGTCTCGACCGACTCGACGTCCTTTGGCGGCCAGCTGCGCGAGAAATTTGCCAACGGCCGCGTGGACGTGGGCGGTAGCTATGTGCAGGAAGGCCGCGCCGACGCGCCGACGTACCGCGTGGCGGGCGGCGACGTGACCGTCAAGCTGGGCGAGCGCAGCAAGGCGACGGCGGAGTACGCGTTCAGCCAATCGCGCGACACGCTGCTGGCGGTGTCCGACGACGGCGGCTTGACCTTTGGCCAGCAGACGCAGCCGACGACAACGACGAGCACCGGCCAGCCGGTCCAGGGCCAAGCGGTGAAGGTGGCGGTCGACCTCGACCTGCGCGACGTCCTCGGGCCGTCCAGCGAGGCGACGCCGACCGACTTGCCGCCCGATGTCTCCAGCGTCAATGATCGCGGTCGCGTGCGCGCGTGGTATCAGTGGATGCAAGCCGGCTTCCAGTCCGGCGGCTCGATCGCCCAGCAGGGCATGCAAAAAGCCGGCATCGACACGCTGCTTTCGCTGACCAAGCGCAACAGCTTGCAGGTCCGCTACGACGGCCTTTTCATGGACGGCGGCGCCACCAACCCGTACAACGCGCCGGGCACGGGCACGCAATTCGGCAACGTCGGCGGCCTCGTCGGCTCGGGCTCGGTGCTACCGCCGGGCAGCTTGTCCGGGCAAAATGCCAATCCGACAAGCAGCTTCCTGAGCCTCAGCCAACAAACGGTGTCAGTGCAGGACGCGCACAAGCTCGACAGCAAGTGGACGCTGCTCGGCGCCAACACGGTGGCGTACGGCTACGACGCGTCCGGCGTTGGCCACACGAGCGACACGGTCGCGGCTGGCGCGGCGTATCGCGCGACGGACCGGCTCGTGCTGCGCGCCGACCAGCAGGGCATCATCGGCGGCGATCCGGCGCAGTTCCGCAGCACGGGCGACCACTTGTCCACGGCGCTGGGCGCTGAGTACAAAATCGCCAAGGATCTCGCGGTTGTGGTCAGCGAGCGGCTGGGCTGGGCGGGTCAGAACGCGACGTCGGCGGGCTTGCGGACGATGCTGGACAAGAGCTCGAGCGTGTACGTGCAGCAGCGGCTGGAGGACTCGAACGCGACCGGGCGGATGGTGTCGTCGAGCGTCGTCGGCGCCGAGAGCCGCTATGGCGACGACCAGAAGACCCGGGCGTACGGCGAGTACCAGGTGGACGCGCTGAACGACGCGCGCATGAACCGCGCGGTCATGGGCTTGGGCAAGAGGTTCGAGATCGCCAAGGGCTTGAACCTCGACGCCGGCTATGAGCGGCAGCAGTCGTTCGCGGCGGGCGGCGGCAACACTTCGCGCGATGCGCTGTCGCTGGGCACGGAGTGGCTGCGCGGTGAGAAATACAAGGTGACGTCGCGCCAGGAAGTGCGGCTGGACCAGGGCGACCCGAATTTCGGCGGTGTGCGCAAGCTGCAGGTCCTGACGCTGAACAACGGCACCTTTGGCCTGAGCAAGGAGTGGACGCTGTTTGGCCGCGCCAACTACACGCGCACGCAGAACCAGACGACGGACACGCTGGAGGCGGAGGCGCTGGAAGCGACGCTGGGCGCGGCGTACCGGCCGATTACGCACAACTGGCTGAATCTCATCACCAAAGTCAGCCACTTGATCGACATGCGGCCGGCCACGGACGGCTCGGCGACCACGGAGCGTTCGGTCAAGGACATCCTGAGCATCGAGCCGGTGGCGCAGCTGCCCTGGCGCTTTGAGTTCTCGCAAAAAGCCGCGCTGCGCCGCGTGACCGAGGCGATGCCGGACATGACGCCGGAGAATTCCTCGACGCTGCTGCTGATTTCGCGCCTCGGCTGGCACGTGACCGATCGCATCGACATCGCCACCGAATACCGCTTCCTGGAGACGCTGCTGACCGGCGACTTGCAGCACGGCGCGCTGCTGGAGACGGCGTGGCGCTTTGCCAAGGCGCTGCGCGTCGGCGGTGGCTACAACTTCACGCACTTTACCGAGACCAACGCCGGCGACATCCGCACCACCAACCAAGGCGGCTTCTTCATGCGCCTGACCGGCATGTATTAGGCGATTGACGCGGCTCGCCCGCACCGGCTACAACGACGTTCGCGGGATCATTCCCCAAGGAATCTGGCTCATGCGCTTTGCTCGAACCCTCGCTGCCCTCGCCCTCGGCCTGTCCTGCTGCCTCGCCGCGTGCGAAACCACGGCGCCGTACGCCTCGTGCCCGCTGGACAAGGAAGTCACCGACAAGGGCATCTGCACCGGCACCGCGGGCAGCACGAGCTGCGTCGTGACCAAGCACCCGCAGTGCGACTTGAACATCTGCCTCGCGTATTACGGCAAGCGTTCGCTCTGCACGCAGACCTGCACGACGGACGGGGATTGCCCAGCGGAACCCGGCGTCTCCGGCACGTCGAAGTGCTGGACGTTCGCTCCGGCAGACGCCAAGACCGGCGCCGCGGCGCAAAAGTACTGCGTGCCGCCGTCGGTCCAGTAGCGATCGCGCAACGCAAATCGGGGGAACCCTATGGCGGCGGAGACACCAGAGACGCGGCGGCTGCCAACCTGGCTGCTGTACACGCTGATCGGCGTGGGTGGCGTGGCGGCGCTCGGCGGCGTCGCGCTGTTCACCTACACGGCGCTGACGCCGGACTCGGAAGTGCTGCCGTACCGCTGGCGGGCGTGGATCGAGAACGTGACTGGCGATGGCAAGGTCATGAAACCGCAGGCGGAATCGGAGCCAGCGCCTTGGGTCGCGGCCAAGCCCGGCAAGCGCGCTGACGACGCCCCGCCAGCCGATGGTTCGGCAGCAACGGCAGCGCTGGCGCCGATCGAGGCAGCGGCGGAGGTCGCCGACAAGGCGATCGCCAAGTACCGGGACAGCCACGACGATCCGCAGCTGGCAATGGCGGCGCAGCAGGCGATCGACGCGATCCGGCGGATTCCGGTCGCCATCCCCAGCGACGCGGCAACGCAGGCGGCGGTGCTGGAAGTCCGCGATGAAAAAGCGACGGCGCGGCAGCACACGCTGGAAGACGCGCGCCGCGTGTCGCGGGCGACGCATGAAGTGGCTGGCGTGAGCGCCGATCCGGAGTCGCCGTACCTCGTGCTGCGCGCGGCGGCGCACCCGCAGGCGCGCGATCTGGCGCACTTGAACGACGGCGATCGCGTCCACGTCTTTCTGACCACCGGCGAAGGCTGGTCGCGGCTGGAAGTGCTGACGGGACCGGCGACCGGGCAAAATGGCTACGCCAAGGCCAAATATCTGCACGCCACCGCCGGCGCCGCGAAATGAAGCGCCCGGTTCGCGTGTTGCACCTGTCCGGCTGGAGGCGGGTGATGCTGCGTTGGATGTTGCTGCTGCTGGTGCCAGCTTGGGCGTTCGCCACGCCACCGGATAGCCGCGTGCCGGACAAGCTGTGGACGGAAAAATCCAGCGGCCGCACGGGCTTGGGCGCGCATTCACCAGTGACGATGGACGCGTTTTCCGTGCTTTACAAGCGGATCTCGCCGGCCGTCGTCAACATCTCGACCGTCGGCAGCGGCGGCCAGGGCGGACGCGAAGGCGGCTCTGGGACGATCGTCACGAGCGAAGGCGCCGGCTTTTTCATCCACCCCAGCGGCTACCTGCTGACAAACGACCACGTCATCGACGGCGCCCACGACATCACCGTCCGCACCGCCAACGACCGTGTCTTCAAGGCGCGCGTCATCGGCCGCGACCCGCGCACGGATCTGGCGCTGCTGCAGGTCGACAGCAAGGGCCCGTTCCCGATCGCGCCGCTCGGCGACAGCGGCAAAATCAGCCCGGGCGAGTGGGTCGTCGCCATCGGCAACCCGTTCGGCTTGTCCAACACCGTCACCGTCGGCATCGTCAGCGCCATCGGCCGCAGCGAGGTCCAGCCCACGGGCAAGCCGATGCTCGCCAGCTTCATCCAGACCGATGCCAGCATCAACCCCGGCAATTCCGGCGGCCCGCTGTGCAATATCCGCGGCGAGGTCATCGGCATCAACACCGCGATCCGCGGCGACGCGCAGGGCATCGGCTTTGCGATCCCGTCGAACATGGCCAAAAGGCTGCTGCCACAGCTGGCGAAAGGCCGGGTCGAGCGCTCCTTCCTCGGCCTTGCATTTCGCGAAGTCACGCCGGAGCTGGCAAAAGTGCTGAAGCTGGAGCGCGTGGCCGGCGCGGTGGTGACCGAAGTCGGCCCGGGCAGCCCGGCGGACCAAGCGGGCCTGCGCGCGGGCGACGTGCTGACGAGCTTTGACAGCCAGCCGGTGCGCGCCGCGGGCGATCTGCCGTGGCTGGCGGCGCAGGCGGGCGTGCACGCCAAGGTGCCGGTGGAGCTGATCCGCGACGGCAAGACGCTGACGGTGCAAGTGCAGCTGCAGGCGCTGCCGCGGCCGCTGGAGCTTGTGGAGCCGCCGCGGATGCTCGTGCCGCCGGCGATGGCGGCGCAGACAACGCTGGCGATTCCCGGGCTGGCGCTGACGGTGGCGGACCTGACGCCGGTTCTGCGCAAGCGGTTTGGCATCGTCGCGAGCGTGGGCGCGCTGGTTGTGGCGGTCGATCGCGGCGGCGTGGCGGATCACGCGGGCATGCGCGTAGGCGACGTGATCACGCGCGCGGGCAAGCGGCCGGTGACGACGGCGGCGGTGCTGGAGGCCGACGTGCGCGCGGCGCGGCCCGATGACGTGCTCTCGCTGCTCGTGCAACGCGGCAAGCAGTCGGTGTGGGTGACGCCCAAGCGCGGGCGCTAGCTGGCGAATTCACACGCGATCGGACAGCCGAACCACCGCCGCAAAGGGCACGTGACCATCCGGGGCGCGATCGGCGCGCGGCGCTTGCATGTGGCCGGCCTGGCACGTCCGGTGCACGCCGAGGCGCTCCAGCGTCTCCAGGACGCCGTGCGAATCCGCGTCCAAGGCCACGGAAGCTGTCGAGATTCTGCGATGCCACGGCACCAGCTGCCGCTGCAAATCGGCGGCATCGCCCGCTTCCCACAGCGCCAGCGTGCGGCCGCCCGGCCCGGGCGAGTTCACCGCCGCCGGCACCGGCCCATGCGTGCCGAGGATCGCCCAGCCCGAGCCGCGCTCCACCCAGCGGTCCGTCCGCACCGCCGCGGCAAAAGCGTGGTCCTCGACGAGCAGGCGGGCACGCGCCACCCAGTGCGGATCCAGCTGGCCCGGCGGCAACTCCTTGGCGACCCTGGCAAATTCCTGCGCGAGCGTGGTGCGGACGAGCGCCCGCCCGGCGGCGTCGATCGGCCCCAACAGCCACAGCGCCCGCAGCGACATGCAGCCGCGACCATCGGCCAACAGTGCGTCGACCGCCCAGCCGGCAGCCGCATGGCGCAGCGCGTCCGGGTCCGCCAGCATGTCGGTGGACAGCACGCCGATCGACTGGAAGTGGCCGTGCAGGCGCACGCGACCGGTAAAGCCCGCCTCGGCGGCCAGCTGCAGCACCGCGCAGGTCGCCTCGTCACCGCCAAAAACGATCAGCGCATCCGCCGTCGCCAGCCACCGCGTCCAGGCGCCGCGATCGTCACGGGCAAAGGTCTGGACGTCCATCCGCGCCGCCAACGGCGGGCTGATCTGCGCCAGTGCCGCTTGAAAATTGCCCGCCGCGTGCGGATCGCCCCCGCCTGGCCGCACGGTCACGTGGTTGCCGACGAGCAGCGCCTCGACGATGACCTGCCAGGTCGCGACGCACAAGTTGCCCGGCGCCACGATCGCCACGCGCCCCACCGGCCGGAACGCGCCGGGATGCGACCCAAGGCCACGACGCAAAGCCCTTTCCATTTCAAGACGTTGCCAGCCGTGCGCCCACATCTGCACAAGCCGTTCGAGGCTCGTCGGGTGCAGCCCAGAGCTCTCGGCGATCCCCGCGGTCAGCGTCGCAAACAGCGCATCACCCGGCGCGCTGACGCGGGATGCAAGTTCGCCAATCGCTTCCAGTTCGCGCATACGCAGGCTCCTGTCGGGTGCGCGGCGCAGCATGTCCGATTGCGGCTTTCGCGGCAAGGGGACTTGCGCAAACGGCACAACGTGGCTAGACTCTTGGCCCACTCGCTTACGGTGCGCCCGTGAGCAATGCTTCGCCCGATGTCGCCGATGGCTCCGCGCCGTCCAGACTCGGGGAGAGTGGCCGAGCGGTTTATGGCAGCGGTCTTGAAAACCGCCGAGGTGAAAGCCTCCGGGGGTTCGAATCCCTCCTCTCCCGCCCGCAAGTTCCCATCTGGGGACCAAACAAATCCTCACCGGCGGTCGACACGGGCAACAGCCCGCGAAGCCGCCGCAGATGACGGAGAGGTGGCCGAGTGGCTGAAGGCAACGGTTTGCTAAACCGTCATAGGGTTTAAATCCTATCAGGGGTTCGAATCCCCTCCTCCCCGCCAGCAACCGCGTTGCTGACCTTGTTCCTGGTGTCTTCCCGTCTGTGCAACGGGCTCATAGCTCAACTGGATAGAGCATCGGTCTACGAAACCGAAGGTTGCTGGTTCGAGCCCAGCTGTGCCCGCCTCCTCAAGAGATTCACGCTTCCGACGCGACCGCTGCCGAAGCAGCGCTGCGCAGAACGGCCTTTGGCGGGATCACGACGACATGACCTTGCATTCCGACCAGCACTTCATGGACGTGGCCTTGCGCGCGGCGGTGGAAGCTGGCCATGCCGGTGACGTGCCGATCGGCGCCGTGGTCGTCCACGAAGGCGAGATCGTCGCGATCGCCTCGAACCGCCGCGAGCAGGACCAGGATCCAACGGCGCACGCGGAGATCATCGTGCTGGGCCAGGCGGGTCGCACGCTGGGTTCCTGGCGCCTGAACGACTGCACGCTGTACGTGACGCTGGAACCGTGCCCGATGTGCATGGGCGCGGCGATCAACGCCCGCGTCGGTCGCCTTGTCTTTGCCTGTCGCGATCCCAAAGCCGGCGCCGCGGTCAGCCTGTACCAGCTGGGCCACGACGAGCGCTTGAACCACCGGATGATCTTGACCGAAGGCGTGCGCCGCGCCGCCGCCAGCCGCATGCTCACCGGCTTTTTTGCCAGCCTGCGCAGCGGCGAGCGCGTGATCCCGGCGATCGACCACGACGCGCACGCCCTGGATCCGGTCCACGACCTGACGCCGGCGGGCTGACCCTTGCACGTCCAGCCGGGCTAGGCTATCCTTCCGCGGCTTGCCCGTCCGGTCGCGCGCCGGAAACGCGGTCAAGCCGTAAGGCACAATCTGTTTGGCAAGCTGCTTGCCCCACTCACTGGAGAGCTGTCCGAGTGGCTGATGGAGCCTGACTCGAAATCAGGTGTACCGAAAGGTATCGGGGGTTCGAATCCCTCGCTCTCCGCCAGTGAATTTCTGCTGTTTTTGCCTCACGCCGGAGAGATGTCCGAGTGGTTTATGCAGTGTGTTCAGCCGCGGCCGCCTTAACGCGGCCCGCACCGAATGCGCAAGCGCAGGGCCCGGTCTGCGGACAAGACAACGGAGAGATGTCCGAGTGGTTTATGGTACTCGCCTGGAAAGCGGGTGTACTCCAAAAGGGTACCACGGGTTCGAATCCCGTTCTCTCCGCCACGGCCGGGCGATGCGCGGTAGGAAGTGTGTGTGAAATTCGTGTCCAAGGCTGGCGGCAACGGTGGTGTTGTGAACCCCGCCAGGTCTGAGAGGAAGCAACGGTAGCGGCTAAGCCGTGTGCCGCCAGCCCTGGACATGAGTGAATGAAAGGCTCCGGAATACGGGGCCTTTCGTGTTTCTGGGCGACTGCTGATTCCGGGGGCTCAAGATGGCGTACCTCGTCCTTGCCCGCAAGTACCGACCCGCGACGCTGACGGAGCTCGTTGGTCAGGAGCACATCGCGCGGGCGCTGTGCAACGCGATTGAGATGAAGCGCGTGCCGCACGCCCTGCTGTTCTGCGGCGCGCGCGGCACCGGCAAGACCTCGACAGCGCGGATCGTCGCGAAAATGCTGAACTGCGTGGACGGCCCGACGCCGACGCCATGCGGTGTCTGCGCGCCGTGCAGGGAGATCGCTACGAGCACGTGCATCGACGTCCACGAGCTGGACGCCGCCAGCAACCGCGGCATCGACGAAATTCGCGAGCTGCGCAGCGGCGTTGGCTATTCGCCGGTGCGCGATCGCCACAAGATCTACATCATTGACGAAGCGCACATGCTGACCAACGAGGCGGCCAACGCGTTCTTGAAGACGCTGGAAGAGCCGCCGGCGCACGTGACGTTCATCCTCGCCACGACCGATCCGCAGCGCTTGCCGATCACGATCCGCTCGCGCTGCCAGCGCTACGACTTCCGCCGCGTCAAGGCCGGCGACATCGTCAAGCTGCTGGCCAAGATCTGCGCCAGTGAGGGCGTGATCGCCGAGCAGGAGGCGCTGTACCTCGTGGCGCGGGAAGGCGACGGCTCGCTGCGCGACTCGCTGTCGGTGCTGGACCAGGTGATCGCCTTTGGCGGCGCGAACTTGCTCGGCGACGAGGTCGCGGGCCTGCTGGGCGTGGCCGATCGCAACCGCACGCATACGCTGATGCAGGCGCTGCTGACGCGCGACGCCAAGCTGGCGATCGAGAGCGTGGCGGCGGCGCATGACCACGGCATGGACCTGAAGACTTTTGCCCGCACGATGGCGATGGAGGCGCGCGATCTGCTTGTGGCGCGGCTGACGGGCGTGAACGCGCGGGACCTTGTCGACCGCGCCGAGACCGAGCTGGACCAGCTACAGGCGATGGCCAAGGACGTGGCGACGGCCGAGCTGGAGCGCCTGGCGCACGTGCTGCTGGAGCTGGCGGAGCAGGTCGCGCGCGCGAGCCACCCGCGGCTGGCGCTGGAGCTGGG
>CAIPXZ010000123.1 GCA_903869075.1 uncultured Myxococcales bacterium
AAGCACCGCGCGCGTGAGCTGGAACGGCGCCATCGCCACGCCGGCAAATGCCACGAGTCCACCGCCGAGCGCCAGGTACCAGCCGACCAGGTCCGGCGGCCGCTCGGTCTGCAGCAGCGCGAGCGCCGTGGCGATCGCCGCCGCCATGCCCTGCGGCGACTGCCACTCTTCGGGCTGGCGCGGCGTCGGCAGCGCCTGCAGCTCGGCATCGAGCGGCGCCAGCAGCCCGTCGGGCGCCTGCCACTGCGAGTGCCACTGCGTCTGCGGCCGGGCAAAATAGGCGTAACCGGCGACCTGCTCGATCGTACACCATGGGCAATTCCCCATGCCCGTCGGGTACTTATGCAGCGGTTCGCGTCGACACGGCTGCAGGGACGCCTCGAACGCCGCCAGCCGCTCCACCCACACGCTCGCCGACGGCCGCTCGGTTTCCGTGAACGCGCTGGCAAACGCCGCGCGCACCGGCGGCGCCACAACCGACCACGGCAGCAAATGCCGCAGCCGCTGCGCCAACTGCGGATAATCCCAGTCTTTGTTGGCGATCGCCTGGTGCAGGTCGCCGGTCGCGCCGCCGCTGAACGGGTGGCGGCCCATCAGCAGCAGCTTGAAGGCGATGACCGCGAGGCCAAACCGGTCGTGATCCACGGTGCGGGGCACGAGGCGAAAATCCTGGCCCTGCAGTTCCGGCGGCGTGTAGTCGACGACGCCGACTCCGGTGCCAAAAAACTGGTCGCCGTCGCGGATCTGGAACGAGTCGCAGTCGACGAGGTGCACGGTCGCGTCGGCGTCGACGAAGATGTTGCGCTCGTTGACGTCGCCGACAATCACGTCGTATTTGTGCAAAGTCTCGAACATCCGCGAGCAGTTGGCCGCCACGCGCACAAGGAAATCCCAGCCCGCTGCCGGCAGCACAGTCTTGCGCTGCTCCGGCTGGTAGACCTCGTGGATGGGCCGCAGCTGCTGCAGCCGCTCCATGACAAAGCCGACGCACTCGCGCTGCGCATCGAACAGCAATTCCTGAGGCCAGGTGCACCATTGCGCCAGATCCGGGTGCTGCGCCAGCCGCGCCACCATCCAGGTCAGCTTGGCCGTGCGCGCGTCGGTCGGCGGCCGCGCGTAAATTTTGCACGCCCGATGCGGGTCGTCGGCGCGCACATGGACGACGCCCTCACCGCCGCGGCCAAGCACCGCGCCGAGCTCAATCGGCTTGCCGTCCGCGCTGAAGAATTTCACGGCCGCACCATCGCCAAGACGTCACCCCTGAGACCGCAGCGCCATCGCCAGGCTGATGTCGTCGTCCGATCGCGCCCGGATGGCGTCCGACGCCAGCCAGCCCAGCAGGTCGCGGTGCAGCTTACTTCGGTCTGTGGATTTGCCCAGTTCCGCGATCACGCCGTGACAAAACGGCGCATGCGGCGCCACGGCCTGATAGTCCAGCGCCAGCGGCTGCAGGCCGTCGCTCAGCAGCAGCAGCGCGTCCGCCGGCGGCCCGACGTGGGTCTGCAACGGCGCGTCAGCGTGGGTGACAAAAGTCGTGACGTTGACGTACGCGCTCAGGTCCGGAAAGATCGGGCAAGACCAAATTCCGTTGTGGCGTAAGCAGATCGCGCCGTCGCCGAGCTGCGCCAGCACCGTCGCCTCGTCGGTGACAACCGCCAGCAGCCCGGTGCTGCCCCACTCGCGCAGCCCGTGGCCTTGCGCTGCCGCCGCCTGGGTCACCGCCTGGCGGGCGCGCGCGAAAAGCACCGCCATGTCCGCCACCGTCCACAGCGGCGAGGCCGGGTGCGCGTCCAGCCGCCCGCGCAGCCGACCCACCGCGCCCGCCGCCAATGTGTGGACGATCAGCCGCGCCGCATCGCCGCCGTAGCGCGCCGAGCCCGCGCCATCCGCCAGCGCGATCACCAGCGCTTCACGTCCACCGCCGCGCGCGATGCGCACCGCAACCGCGTCCTGACAGCCGCGCTCGCCTTTGTTTGGCCCGGCCACCGCCGCCGACACGGTCTTCCAAGCGCTGGGCATGTGCGCCACTTACAGCTTCGCCCAGCCGTCCGGCGCCGTCGGGTTCTTCAGCGCCAGCTCGTCCGACACGCCGGAGTGCGACACGGACTTGAGCGACGTCGAAAGCCACTGGAACAT
Organism: uncultured Myxococcales bacterium; assembly: GCA_903869075.1. Classification (GTDB taxonomy): domain Bacteria; phylum Myxococcota_A; class UBA9042; order UBA9042; family UBA9042; genus CAIYBN01. Next base: position 2,137 of record CAIPXZ010000123.1, read on the forward strand.
TTGGCGAAATTGCAGGCCGCGCAGCATCAACGGCTGCCGCACGCTCAGCTGGCCCAGCACGTCCAGATTGGCCTCGCCGACGCCGACGGCAAAAAACGCCGCCTCGCGCGCCGTCTCGGCGTGGCGCACGGCTGCGGCGGCCGCTTGCCACGGGTCGGACGGCTCGCCGTCCGTCAGCAGGAACACCCACGGCCGGTAGCAGGCGATGCCATTTTGCCGGTACACACGCTTGCGGGTGCGCACAAGGTCCAAGCCCGTCGCCACAGCGGCGCCCAGCGGCGTCAGACCGTCAGCGTGGAGGATTGGCGGCTGGAACTGGTCTACCGTCGTGAATTCACTCAGCATCCGCACAGATCCACCGAACGTCACCACCGCCAGCTCCACGCGTTTGCGCGCCAGCAAGTCCTGCGCCAGCTCGTTCTTGAGCACCGCCAGGCCTTCTTGCAGCTCACTGATGCGCGCGCCGGACATCGACGCCGACGTGTCCAGCAGCAGCACGCACGCGCACCGCGGCTCGGGGTTGGCGGCGAATTCTACCGCGGCAAAGGGGATTTGATCCGTCATGCATGCGCCCCGGCGGGCAGCGATAGGAGCCGCGCGCCTGTCGCCAAGCGTAGGGCGACCGCGCGATCCGGTCAATTTGCCGCACGCTTGTGGGCTACGAAAGCAGGTGCAACAGCCGCGGCGACTCGTGCGGCAGCACATCGTGGGCCGTGCGCATCGCCGCCAGCAGCGCCCCAAGCTCGGCCTGCGCCTGCTGCAGCGCCCCGCGGGCGGCGGTCGCATCGACTTGCACGAACCGCACCGTCGCGCCGTCCGTCCGCTGCGCGAGGTGGCGCAGGTCGGCGGTGATCCCCACCGCCAGCTTGGCGTAGCCGCCGATCGTCTGGCGATCCGGCCCCAGCGCGATCGGCTGGCCGCTGGGCGGCACCTGCAACGCGCCGGTCACGACGCCTTCGGACACCGGCTCCGCACCCGGCAACAGCCGCAGCGGCGGCCCTTGCAGGCGCAGCCCCATGCGATCACCCGCCAGCACCTGCCACGGCTCGGCGACGAGCAGCGCCAGCGCGTCGGCGGTGAACAGCGTGTGCTGCGGCGCTGCCAGCACGCGCACCACCGGCTGCGGCCGCGGCACAAGCGACTCCGCCAGCACGCGATCAGCGGTCGCCGGATCCACCGGCAGCACCGGCAGCACGTTGCCCGCCGCCAGCCGCTGCCCACCCACGCCCGTGCGCGCGTGCGTCGCGCGACTGCCCAGGACCAGCGGCGTCTGCAGGCCGCCCGCCACCGCCAGCACGCCATGCCGGCCCAGCCGCAGCGGCCCCACCGTCAACGTCTGGCCATCGTGCAGCCGCAGGCCGCGAAACGTCGGCACCGGCACGCCATCCACCTGCGCGTCCGTCCAGCCGGCGATCGCCACCCGCACCGACCCGCCGACGACGCGCAGCACATCGCCCGCTTGTGTCCACTCCAGCACCGCGGCGTCCGGCGCGTTGGCCACCAGCGCGTTGGCCAGCGCCGCCAGCAGTGGATCGGCAAAACCGCCAGGCGCCACGCCCACATGCTGCCAGGCCAGCCGCCCGGCGTCCTGCACCGTCGTCGCCGGGCCGGGCTGCTCGACAAGCAGGTGCGTCATGGCAGGACCTCGCAGCGCGGCACGGAATCAGCCAGTTCGGCGGCGGTGATCGGCAAAAACCGCAGCTGGTCGCCGGGCAGCAGCAGCGACGGCGCGGCGCGGGTGGCGGCAAAAAGCGTCAGCCGCGCGCGCCCCAGCACGTGCCAGCCGGACGGCAGCGTCGTCGGCATGATCGCCGTCTGCTGGCCGCCGACAATCACCGAGCCCGCGGGGATCTGCGGACGCGGCGTCGCGCGACGCGGCACGTGCAGCTCGGGCGGCAGGCCGGTCAAATAGGCGAAGCCCGGGGCAAAACCCAGACACGCGACCGCGTACGCCGCACCGGCGTGGAGCGCGACAACCCGCGCCGGCGTCAGGCCCAGCTGCGCGGCGACGGCGGCGAGATCCACGCCGTCGTACACGATCGGCACATGCCAGCGCCGCTGCGGCGGCGGCGTCGGCAGCGGCACAAGCGCGCGGATCGCCGCTATCAGCGCATCGGCATCGGTCGTCAGCGGCGCAAAATGCACGAGCAGCGTCGTGTAGGCCGGGACGATCGCCACGACGCCCGGCAGCGCGGCAGCGCGCAACGCCGCATCCATGGCAAACACCGCGGCCGATGCCACCAGCCCGGGCGCGGCGGCCACCGTCAGCAGTAGCGCCGCATCGCCCAGCGGCGTCACATTCACGGCGGCGGCTCCGTCGCCTCCAGCTCCCGCGCCAGCGCTTGGAGATCGACGGACAGCTCAGAGAGTCCGGCGAGCGTGATGGTCGCCACGCGGCGATCGCGCCGCAGCAACGGCTCCCCGCCCGGCTGGTGCGCGCGTTGCAGCTGCAGGCGCGCCAAGTGCGCGGTCGCGTGCCGCAGCTGGCGGATGCCGGCCAGCGCCACATGCCGCTGGAAGTGCAGCGCCAGTGGGCTGTGCGACTGCCGCAGCGTCTCGAACACATCGCGCGTCAGCACCAGCGCCGTCACCGGCACCACAACGACGACCGACGCCGCGCGCGCCCCGCCGTCCACCAGCGCCAGCTGCCCGACGAGCTCGCCCGGTCCCAGCCGCGCCACCGCCAGCACTTCCGCGCCGATCGCCCGCCGCACCTCGACCTCGCCGGCCAGCAGCAGGTAGCAGCAATCGCCCGGCTTGCCTTGCGTGCACAGGTACGTGTCGACGCCAAAGCGCCGCGTCTCGGCGATCGCCCGCAGGCGGTCCACTGTGTGCGGGTCCATGCGCTGGTTCATCGCTCCCTCCCGCTGCGCTCAGGTTTTGCTCAGCCGCGACCACAACCGGCCAAAAATCCCCGAATCCGTCGCGTCCGGCGCCGGCGCCTCGAGCGGTGGCTGCCCGGCCAGCAGCGCCTCGATTTGGCCATTCACGTGGCGGATCCGCTCCGTCAGCAGCGCCGTCACCGCCGTGAGGATCGCCGACGCCGCCGCCGGCGCCGTCTCCTCCAGCAGCATCAGATCCTCCACCGCCAGTTCCCACAGCACGCTCTCACGCCGCGCCACGACGCTCGCCGAACGCGGTCCCAGGTCCAGCAGCGCCATGTCGCCGACGAATTCACCTGGGCCCACGCGCGCCACCTCCAGCTCCTGGTCCGTCACGCCTTCCTGCCAACGCACCGACAGTTCGCCCTGCGTCACCAAATGCATCGTTCCGCCGGGATCGCCTTGCTCAAACAGCTGCCCGCCCATGTCCAAATGCCGCCGCCGCAGCGCGCCCGCCAGCGCCGTCAGGTCGCGCTCGTGCAGCTGCCCGAAGGCCGGAATCTTGCGCAGCACCATCGTCAGGGGCAGCTCAGCCATGGTCCGCTCTCCAATTGCCTGCCGCCAAGCGTAGCCCTGCCGTTGCCGCGGTCAAGCCTTGCGTGTGCGCTGCAGCCTCGCTACCGTTTGGTCATGGCGGTTTTTGACTTGAATGCCGATGTGGGCGAGGGGGTAGCGAACGACGCGGCGCTGCTGGCGGTGGTGACGTCGGCGAACGTGGCGTGTGGCGGCCACGCCGGCGATCCGGCGACGATGCGAGCGACGCTGCGGACGGCGCAGCGCTACGGCGTGGTGGTCGGCGCGCACCCAGGCTGGGCGGATCGCGCGCATTTTGGCCGCGCGCGGCAGCAACTGCCGGCGGATGGGGTGGTAGCGACGCTGGACGCGCAGATCGCCGCGCTGCGGGCGATCGCTGCTGAGCTGGGGACGCCAGTGCGCTACGTCAAGTTGCACGGTGCGCTGGCCAACCAGGCGGCGGAGGACCCGGCGCTGGCGGCGACGGTGGCGCAGGTGCTGGCGGCGAGCGGCCTGGGCTGGCTGGTGATGGCGCAGACGGCGATGCAGCAGGCGGCAACGACGGCGCGAATCCCACATTATTGCGAGGCTTTTGCCGATCGCACCTACACACCGCAGGGGCTGCTGACGCCGCGTGAGCAGCCGGGCGCGGTGCTGCACGACGCCGCGGCGATTGCCGACCGCGCGCTGGCGATGCTGTCGCGGCAGGCGCTGCCGCTGGCGGATGGCCGCTGGCTGCCGGCGGCGGTGGATTCGCTGTGCGTGCACGGCGACACGCCGGGCGCGCTGGATATCGCCCGGACGCTGCGGCAACGGCTCACGGCGGCGGGCTGGCAGGCGCGCGCGCTGGCGTGGTGACAGCGGCAAACGGTTTGCGCGCCCCACCGGTATGGGTTACAAACACCGCCGTTTTCGCGCGATTAGGAGTTTACCGTGCACGTCCGCCTGTCGAAGAATCTGCAACGAATTTCCAGCTTTTGCGCCATCGCGGCGCTGACGGCTTGTGGTGCCGGCCAGGGCCAGCTGACCAAGAGTCTGGCGGATCGCAACACGTCGACCTACCTGCGGACCTGCGACGAGCGCGCGGCGCGGCAGAGCTCGGACCTGGCGAGCGGCGCCTACAATCCGCCCGTGCTGTATGTCCATGAGTGGCAAGGACAATCCCAGAACCTGCTGCCGGAGTCGCGGCTGGTGGCGGAGCTGGAAGGCGCGGACCTGAAGAACGTGGCGGTTGTGGCGCGCGGCGGCCTGGGCAAGACCCGGCTGGCGGAGTCGATCCGCGCGCAGCTGTGCGCAGTTTTGCCAGTGTTTTCAGTGGATTTGAAGGAAGTCGCCAAGTCCACGGTGCCGGGCAATCCGGTCATCGCGGTCATCGCCAAGGATGCCGGCGTGGATCCGGCGGTGTTGCTGCCGCAGCTCGTCGAAGGTCGGCTGCTGGTGCTGGCGGACGGCATCGAGGAAGTGGATTTGGTCGATCGCGCCAAGATCATGAAGGCGATCAAGGATTTGAGCGCGCAGGTGCCGGCGGCGCAGGTCGTGCTGCTGGCGCGCCCGCCGGTGCTGGACGGCGACTACGGCTTTACGCCCGTCGATGCGCGCCTGGAAATCCAGCCGCTGGAGTGCAAGACCACCGAGGCTTTTGTGGCGCGGAGCTACAAGGATGAAGTGAAGCGCGACCAGTTCAAGGCCTTTCTCAAGCGCTATGGCTTGGATGAGCAAGGCAATTTTGGCGTGCAGTGCACGTTTCCCTACCTCTCGACCTACCGCGACGTGCTGACGATGGCGGACTTCCACCAGAAGTCGCAGGACGCCGGCTCGGGCATCATCGCCAGCCGCAGCAACGTCTACGAGGCGCTGATCGGCGTGCGGCTGAAAAAGGAGCTGGAGAACCTCGGCTGGTCGCAGACCGAGGCGCTCGACATGCTGGACCGGATGCTGCGCGTGCAGGTGGAGTCCAAGGGCTTTCGCGAGCCGCGCTTTGACATGCCCGGCTGCGTGCAGGCGATCGACGCCCGCTGGGGCACGACGGCGGTGGACGCGGGCGTGGCCGGTTCGCCGGAGGAGCGGCGCAAGCACGTGTGCGAAAAGACGTTTCAGTCCGCGCTGTTCGTCCCGGCCGACGGCAAAGGCAACTTCAAGTTTTCCGACACGGCGACAACCGACCTGTTCCTCGCGCGCTGGCTGAACGGCAACCTCGCGCGGCAGAGCAACTTTGATTGTTCCGTGCTGGGCAAGCAAGCGGATTTGCTGGCCTCAGTCGGCGTCGTGCAATTCCTGATCGGCCAGCCGCTGGGCCAGCGCTGCCTGGCGCAGATTCTGGATGACCGCTGCGGTCGCGACCCGAAAGCGGCGCAGGATCTGGTGCCATTCGATGACGGGCTGCCCATTGGCGCCGCGCGCCGGCAAGCGCTCGCGGACGCGCACGCGGTGGAATCGATGGCCAAGCACAAGGCGTGCGTGATGACGGCGCTGAAGTCGCTGGACGGCACGCTTTCCTCGCCCTGACACTTCCGGCTGCCGCAGCTGGGGTGTCGAGCTGCTGCCAAGCGCATGACTCGTGACATCCGTTCGCGATTTCTGCTACGCTGCCGCGCGGTCTTTCTCACAGACCGAGCATCGAACTTTTTTGCCAGAGGATTTGCCCATGAATCGCTTGAACCTCAGTCTCGTCGGCGTGCGTCGCGCCGTGACAACCTTGACCGCTGGCCTCGCGATCGCGGCCTCGGTCGCCGCCTGTGGCAGCAGCAGTGACACGGGCCCCGGCGCGGCGACGGACACGACCGTCACCGACACGCAGGCCGACACGACCACGGGCACCGACGCCGTGAGCACCGGCAACGACACGACCGCCAAGCCGGACGTGGCCAAGGACACCATCAAGGCCGACATCCAGACAGTTGTCGACAACGACAATACGCCGGAGACCGCGCAAGCGCTGACCGTCGCCTCGACCGCCGCGCCGGGCAACCCGTCGTCGGACACGCTGGACCCGACGGGCGACATCGACTACTGGAGCTTCCAGGGCAAAAAGGGCGACATCACCTACATTTACATCCAGGCGCAAGCGCTGACGACGGCGTTTGACCCGGACACGCTGGACACCGTCATCACGCTGTACGGCCCGGACAAGAAGCAGATCGCGTTCGACGACGACCCGATCGGCCGCGCCAACAACGACAGCGAGCTGCTGACCTACCTCCCGGCCGACGGCACCTACTACGTCCGCGTCGAGGAATGCTGGACCTGGCTGGCGGAACACCCGGAAAAGACTGGCGTTTCCTGCGCCGACCCGAAGGACAAGAGCAACACCGACTACAACATCGGCGTCATCACGTTCGTCGACTCGGACCCGGGCATCGTCGTGGAAATCGAGAAGGGCGACACCATCACCGAGGCGACCGAAGTGCCGTGGGAGAAGGACACGCAGGGCAAGTACGTCTCGCCGACGATGGTGGGCACGTTCAAGGGCATCGTCGACATCGACGTCTACCACTTCAACGTCCCGACCGACATCACCGTCTCGCAGGGGCGCTCGTCCATCGACTTCACGCTTGCCACCGGCGGCGTGGACGGCAACGGCTCGACGGCGGTGTTCGGCACGGCGTGGCTGGCTTCCGAAGCGACGCCGACGGCGCAGATCGCCAACGTCGACCTGTCGACCTCGGACACAATCGGGCCGCCGATCACGTTTGGCAAGGGCTACTACCTGTACGTGATCCGCGCGAGCGGCGCGTTCACCACCAACGAGTTCTACTTCATCGACGCCTTCGCTGGCGGCAGCAACCCGGTCGAGACCAACGAATCCGGCAATGACGTCGCCACCGGCGCCGAGTCCGTCAAGGTCGCGGCCAACAGCGGCAGCCAGAGCGGCTACCTCGAAGGCGACCTGATCAAGGGCGGCGCCGACGTCGACTGGTGGTCCGTCGCGGTCCCGACCGGCTTTGGCGGCGGCGCGCTCGGCGTGTACTGCGGCGCGCAGTCAGTCGGCTCCGGCCTGCGCGGCTTCAAGGTGGACCTGTACAGCGACGCCGGCAAGACCGCGATCACAGGCGGCAGCCAGGTCGAACCCGCCGCTGGCGTGGCGATCACCACGCTGAAGTCCACCGCGGACGGCACGACCCTCTACCTCAAGTTCAGCGCCACCAGCCAGGCCGCCGACGTCTCGTCGTCGTACTACCGCTGCGGCGTCGTCTTCCAGGCTCCGTAACTTCCTGATATCGCAGTCTTCCGCCCGCGCCCGCCGCCTTCGCGCGCGCGGGCGGGAGCTGCCTGCTGGCCTCGCCAGCTCCCGCCAATCCGCGCCATCGCCCGGCAACTCCGGCCGCGCGTGACCATTTTGCCGCGAAAGCTTGTGGCGCCGCCGACAGGCGCTATCTTGATCAGGCGGTGTCCACCGCGCCACCCAACCCGCCGTTCCGGAGGTCGCTTGTCCACTGCCCTTGCCGCTGCGTTGCAGTATTTTGGCCGGTTTGGCGTCGATGAGCCGCTGATCCGCGCCGCGCTGGCCGCGGCGTTGTCGCGCGGAGGCGATCGCGCCGACGTCTACTTCCAGCACCGCGTCGCCCACTCGCTCGGCCTCGAGGACGGCGCCGTCAACCGCGCGTGGTCCGGCATTGAGCTGGGCGTCGGCATCCGCGTGCTGCGCGGCGACCAGACCGGCTATGGCTACACCGAGGATTTGACTCCGGAATCCGTGCGCCAGGCAGCGCTGACGGCGGCGGCCATCGCCGATGGTCCCAGCCGCGACCGGCCGATCCCGCAGCTCGTCGTCAGCGCGATTGCCCACCGCTATCCGGCGCAGACGCCGTGGGACCAGGTCGCCGCGGCGACGCGCCTGCCGCTGCTGCAGCGCGTCCAAGAGCGGGCGTTCGCCGCCGACCCGCGCGTGCAAAAGGTCACCGTGCACTTTTCCGACGAGGAAGGCGCGGTGCTGATGGTCGACAGCGACGGCCGCGTAGCGTTTGACCTGCAACCCATGACGCTGATTCACCTTTCCTGCATGGCGGAGGACAACGGCCGCCGGGAATCCAATGGTGGCAACATCGCCGGCCGCGCCGGGCTCGAATTCTACAGCGACGCCAAGCTGGACAAGCTCGTGCGCGAAGCCGTGGATCGCACGACGATTTTGTTCGAGGCGGGCCAGCCGCCGGCGGGTGAAATGCCAGTGGTGCTGGGCGCCGGCAGCTCCGGCATCCTGTTGCACGAAGCCATCGGCCACGGCTTGGAAGCCGACTTCAACCGCAAAGGCGTCTCCATCTACGCCGACAAGCTGGGCAAGCCGATCGCCGCGCCGTTTGTCACCGTCGTCGACGACGCCACGCCGCAGGGCGCGCGCGGCGCCATCAACGTGGACGATGAAGGCAACGCCGCCGGGCTGACGACGCTCATCCACGACGGCGTGCTGCAAACCTATCTGCACGACAGCATTTCCGCCCGCCACTACGGCGTCGCGCCCACCGGCAACGGCCGACGCGAGAGTTTTCGCCACGCGCCACTGCCGCGCATGCGCGCGACTTACATGCAAAACGGCCCACACACGCCCGAGGAAATCATCGCGTCGGTGGAGCGCGGCATCTACTGCGGCAACTTCGCCAACGGCCAGGTGCAAATCGGCGCCGGCGACTTCACGTTCTACGTCAAGAACGGCTGGCTGATTGAAAACGGCAAATTGACGCGGCCGATCAAGGACGTGAACCTGATCGGCAACGGCCCCAAGGTGCTGGAGCAGATCGACATGGTCGGCAACGACTTGAAGATTGACGACGGCGGCTGGACCTGCGGCAAGGACGGCCAGTCGGTGCCGGTCAGCCAGGGGATGCCGACCACGCGCGTACGCGCCATGACCGTTGGCGGGCGAGGTTGACCATGCGGGACATTGCCGAGAAAGTGGTGGCGCGCGCCCAAGCGCACGGCGCGCAGCAGGCGGCGGCGAGCGCGTACCAGGTGCGCGAAGTGTCCGTGCAGTGGCGCGACGGCGCGGTCGAAAAGCTGACGGAGGCGACGACACGCGGTGTCGGCGTTGAGCTGTACGTCGATGGTCGCTATGCCTCTGTTTCGACGAGTGATCTGCGCGCCGAGGCGCTGGACACGTTCCTGTCCGACGCCGTGGCGATGACCCGCGCGCTGGCCCCCGACCCGTTCCGCGCGCTGCCGGATCCGCAACTGTACGCCGGCCAGTCCGCTCTGGACCTGCAGCTGGCGGACCCGGACTACGGCGCGCTGACCGCCGTGGCGCGGCGCGAGCTGGCGCAGCAACTGGAGCATGCCGCGCGCAACACGCCGGAAGGTCATCGGATTTTGTCGGTGACAACCAGCGTCTCGGACAGCCATAGCCAGTCCTGGCGCGTGCACTCGGACGGTTTTGCCGGCGAAAAAGCCGGCACCAGCTATTGGCTCGGCGCCGAGGTCAGCGTCCAGGACGCCGATGGCCGCCGCCCCGAGGACGCGTGCTATGCCGGCGCGCGCTGGCGCGGCGATGTGCCTGATCCGCAAGGGATTGGCGAGGAAGCAACGCGACGTACGCTCAGCCGCTTGGGCTCGGCCAAGCCGCCTTCGGGCCAGCTGACGCTGGTTGTCGATGCGCGCGCCGCCGGTCGCGTTGTGTCGTCGCTGCTGGGCGGGCTGTCGGCGGCGGGCTGGCAGCAAAAGCGCTCGTTCCTCGAAGGCAAGCTGGGCGCGCAAATTGGCAATGATTTGCTGGATTTGACCGACGATCCGCTGGTCGTGCGCGGGCTGGGTTCGCGGCGCTTTGACGGCGAGGGCATGGCGTCGCGGCCGATGCCGCTGTTTAGCGCCGGCGTGCTGCGCCACGGCTTTGTCGACACGTATTACGGCAAGAAGCTGCAGATGGCGCCGACCACCGGCCGGCTTTCCAACCTGCGCTGGCAGTTGGGCGCCAAGGACCGCGAGGCGCTGCTGCGCGACGTCGGGGACGGCATCTTCGTCACCGGCTTCCTGGGCGGCAACGCCAACGGCACCACCGGGGATTTCTCCTGGGGAATCCAAGGCTTTGCCATCCGCGGCGGCCAGCTGGCGGAGCCGATCGGCGAGGCCAACATCTCCGGCAACCACTTGACGCTGTGGCCGGCGCTGCTGGCGGTCGGCAACGACCCGTACCGCTATTCCGCGCTGCGTACGCCGACGCTGGTCTTTGGCGGCGTGAACGTCGCCGGGCGGTAGCTGCCGATGCCGGAGCTGCCCGATCTGGAGGCCTACCGCGAGGCGCTGGCGCCGCGGGTCATCGGCCAGCCGATCCGCGCGCTGCGCTTTGCCAACCCGTTCCTGCTGCGGTCGGTGCAGCCGCGCCCCGGCGCGCTCGTCGGCCAGACCGTGCGCGAGGTGCGGCGGCTGGGCAAGCGGCTGGCGCTAGGCGTGGACGGCGATCTGTGGCTCGTGCTGCACCTCATGCTGGCGGGACGGCTGCAGTGGCTGGCGCCGGGCGCCAAGCTGCCGGGCAAGCTGGGGCTGCTGGCGATCGATTTTGCCAACGGCACGCTGGCGCTGACCGAGGCGGGCAGCAAGCGGCGCGCGTCGGTGCACATCGTCGCCGGTGAAGCGGCATTGGCGGCGCACGATCCCGGCGGCGTGGAGCCGCTGGCGGTGGACGGCCCGGCGTTTGTGGCGGCGCTCCGGGCGGAAAACCACACGCTCAAGCGCGCGCTGACCAACCCGCACCAGCTGGCGGGCATCGGCAACGCGTATTCCGACGAGATTCTGCACCGCGCGCGGCTCTCGCCGCTGCAGACCACCGCCAAGCTGACCGACGACGCGGCGCTGCGGCTGCACGCGGCGACGGTGGCGGTGCTGACGGAGTGGCGCGACCGCCTGGGCGCCGAGGCGCGCGCGGCGTGGCCGAGCAAAGTGACGGCGTTTCGCCCGGAGATGGCGGTGCACGGCAAGTTTGGCCAGCCGTGTCCGGTGTGCGGTAGCCCGGTGCAGCGCATCGTCAACGGCGAGCATGAATGCAATTACTGCGCGCGCTGCCAGACCGAGGGCCGGCTGCTGGCCGACCGCGCGCTGTCCAAGCTGCTGCACGACCTGTGGCCGCGCACGCTGGCGGAGTGACGGCGGCTACTTCGCCTCAGCCGCGACCTTCATCGCCGCCAGCCCGGCCTCAAAATCCGGACCGACAAGCGAATCCATCATCAGGCTCATGGCTTTTTGCGCGAGTCCATCGGACTCGCCCTCCATCGTCCAGAAGACGTTGGTCTTGTCGCCGCTCACCACGAAGGCGAAGCGCGTGTCGTTGGTGAACGGCCCGGGGTCGAGGAATTCGAGCTTCAGCCGCACCAGCTTGCCCGGCTCCAGCGCCTGCATCGTCATGCGCCCCTTGCCGACGTCCTTGTTGTCCGCCCACTCGTAGATCTGGCCGACACCGGTCGCCGCACCCGAATAGGTCTTCTTCATCGCCAGGTCTTTCTTCTCCCACGGCGACCACTTTGGCCATTCATGGAAGTCCGCGACGAGCGCATAGATCTTTTCCGGCGGCGCGGCAATTTCCGTGCTGCGCGACAGCGTGAAGTGCGTCGGCCGGGTAGCGACGAACGTCACCAACCCGGCGATCACCAAGGCGAAAACCGCCAGCACCTTCATCCAAGTCTGCATGACCTGCTCCCCTGCTCGCCCCACGACGACGAATCTGCGGCGCTTGTAGCAGCGCGCGGCCGTCGCGACCGAATCAATTAGGCCAAGTCAGCAAAATCGCGCAACTTATTGATACAGCGACTCGATCTCGTTGCCGTACTTTTCGCGAATCACCTTGCGCTTCATCTTCATCGTCGGCGTCAACTCCCCGCCGTCAATGGTGAATTCGTTGGCGATAATCGTCCAGCGCTTGATCGATTGCACCTGCGCCAGCTTGCCATTGATGCGGTCAATCTCGCCTTGGACAAAGCGCTTGAACACCTCGTCGTTGGCGGCGGACGTCACATCGCGCGCCGGCGAGCCGATTTGCTGGCAAATCTGCGGCACTTTCTCCGGATCCAGCGTCAGCAGCGCGCCCAGGTACTTGCGCGCGTCGCCCACCACGCACGCCTGCGCGACGACCGGGATGCCCTTCAGCAAGCCCTCCAGCACCTGCGGCGCGATGTTCTCGCCGCCGGCGGTAATCAGCAAATCCTTTTTGCGATCAGTGATTTGCAACAGCCCACGGTCATCGATCGTGCCGATGTCGCCGGAGTGCAGCCAGCCGTCGCCGTCGATCGTCTCCGCCGTCGCTTCGGCGTTCTTCAGGTAGCCCTTGAAGACGTGGCGGCCGCGCATGCAGACCTCGCCGTCGGGGAAGATCTTCATTTCCGTGCCCGGCAGCGCAAAGCCGGCTTTGCCCGTCGCCCACTTTTCCGGCGTGGAAATCGTGCCGGGACCGGTGCATTCGGACATGCCGTAGACTTCGTAAATCGGGATGTCGAGCGATAGGAAGAATTCAAGCGTCGAGCGAGAGATCGGCGCGGCGGAGGTGACCTGGATCTTGCAGCGGTCCAGACCAAGCGCCTGTTTGACCTTGGAAAACACAAGCTTGCCCGCCAAGCCGTAGAGCGCCGGCGTCGGCTCGCCGCGCTGGATCGCATAGCCCGCCTGCAGGCCAACGCCGCGCGCCCACTTGGCGATCGCCTTTTTCAGCCCGGAATTCTGCGCGCCCGCGGCCTCCATTTTGGCCTGGATCTTCTCCCACACGCGCGGCACGCCGAGGAAGTACGTCGGCCGCACTTCCTTCAGGTTCTCGCCCAGCTTGTCCAGGCTCTCGGCGAACCAGATGCAGGCGGCGGCGGCCATCGGCCCGTGGATCGAGGTGATTTGCTCGGCGACGTGCGACAGCGGCAGGTAGCTGATGCCGTCGTCGCCGGCGTGCACGCCCAGGCTGCGCAGCGTGGTGCGCGCCGTCCAGGTCAGGTTGTCGTGGCTTATCATCACCGCTTTGGGGTTGCCGGTCGTGCCCGAGGTGTAGATCAGCGTGCAGACGTCATCGGGCTGCTGCGCCGCGATCCGCGCGTCCAGGTCCGCCTCCGGCACCGCGCCGCCGAGCTCCAGCAGCCGGTCCCACGACAGCACCCGCGGGTCGCTGTCCGTGCCGTACATCAAGATCACGTGCTGCAGCTTGGGCATGTCCGCCCACGCCGCCTTGAACTTGGCCAGCTGCTTGGCGTCTTCGACGACGGCGATCGGCGCCTCGGCGTGCGCGGCGATGTAGGCGCACTGCTCCGGGCTGTTTGTCGTGTAGATACCCGCGGGGATACCGCCAGCGAGGATCGCGCCGATGTCGCTGAAGAACCACTGCGGGCAGTTGTAGCCGATAATCGCCACGCCGGCTTTGGGCTCCAAGCCCAGCGCGATAAAGCCGCGCGCCGCCAGCCGGGCGTGCTCGCGGTACTCCTTCCACGTGTACGACTGCCAGCTGCCGTTGCGCTTGACCTTGATCGCCGGCTGGTCGGCGTAGGCGCGGACGGTCGCGTCCAGGACTTCATTGACTGTCTGCTTGCTGGCGATGTCTGCGGTCATGGCGTGTCCTCTCCCCCGATTGGCGACGCTGGTCTAGCACGATGACCGCCGCCGGGCAACCCTCTGGCCTGTCACACCGCCGTCACGCCAGCGCCGCGGCCTTGACCCACATGCCAGCGCGGCACTACGCTGCGCCCGCTGCCGATTGAGTGGCAGCCCCCGGCGATTGCCATGCCACATTCTGGTCAAGCGCACGCAGTCCCGATCCTGCATGCCAGCGATTTTAGCAACAACATCGAGTGGTTCTACGCGCGCCATGCCCACCAGCCGCTGATCATCCGCGGCACGCTGGAGCAGAACCCGCAGATCGCCGCGTTCGACCGCCCGGCGATCGAGCTCCTGCTGCGCGGCTGCGATCTGTGGGCGTACGACGCGGCGACGCTGACGCACGGTGAATACATCAAGGCGGACGTGCTGTTTGCCGACATGGCGGCGCGGCGGATGCGCTACAACGTCGTCGACCACAGCGTGCTTGAGACGCCGCTGGCGGACAAATTCACGCCGCCGGCGTTCCTGCGCCACAACTGGTTTGTGGGGAGCGCCTATGACACAAACCGCTTCGTCGCGAGCGTCAACTGTTCAGTGCGCGACAGCTATTCGCCGATCCACGTCGATCCGTACGGCATGCAGGGCTGGATGTGCCTGCTTTTTGGCCGCAAACGCTGGCGTCTGTACGCACCAGAGCAGATTCCGCTGATTTACGACATGACGACGCGGCGGTTCTTCCACCGCAAATTTGACGATCCCGCGCGGTTTCCGTTGCTGGACATGGCGGATTATTGGGAAGGCGAGATTGAAGCCGGCGATCTGATGTATTTTCCCGCCGGCTGGCCGCACGAAGTCGTGACGCTTGAAGAGAGCTTTGGCATCGGTGGCGCGCTCGTCAACGACTTCCAAATCATCGAGAGCGTGCGCAGCTGGCTGTGGGAGTATTCACAATCCGGTCCCGGCGACTTCGATTTCGTCGACTTTGTGCAATCGATGGCCGACTTGCGGCCGCGCTCGCCCGACTGCGCCGCGCGCACCGCGGTGGCGCTCAAGCAATTCACCGACTGGCAGGCGCTGCCCAAAGCGAGCCGCTACGGCGGCGCCGGTTGACGAGGAATCCATGAGCACTTTTGAAGAGATGGCGCAGTCCCAGCGCACGCTGATGCTGCGTCTGGAGCAGTTGCTGGTCCTGCTGCACCAGCACCAGCTGGTCTACTGGCCGGACTGGGGCACGCTGCTGGGGGTCGAGCGGCACCAGAACGTGATTCCGTGGGATTATGACGTCGATATTTGCATGCCCATCGCCGATTATCAGAAATTGATCGCGATTTTCGCCGCGCAGGGTGGGCAGATCGATAAGCTGATCCTGCAAAAGGACTACTACGACGATCCGGAAGGCGCCTTCGCGATCCTGTTTGCTGATGTGCCGGACGGCTCGCTGGGCATCGACGTGGTGGCGTATCGCCGCGAGGGTGAGACGCTGCAAAATGCCATGAGCCCACAATTGCAAGCCGATTATCCCGGCAATTACAACTTTCCCGTGGCGCAAGTGCTGCCGCTGCGCTGGAGCCACCTGCTCGGCTTGCCGGTGCTGATGCCGCAGCAGTCCCTGGCGCGGCTGGCGGAGCTGTTTGGCGACTGGCGGGCGTATCCGGATGGCCACCAACCGTCGGCGCTGACAAGGCCGCCGTTTGTGGTGATTCCCGACGCTGCGAGTGCCGAAAAGCTGCGTGGTCCGTGGCTTGTGCGCGGCGCTTGGCAGCCGACGGCGGACGCGTGGGCGCGCCCGGGCTACGTCGCGGGGACGCGGGTTGTGCGGTGGCTGGCGGCGGCGGACGCGGAGGCGCTGGGGGTGACCGCGGCGACGTTGCAGGAGAGCACGTTCACCGAGCTCGTCTTCGCCAACGACCGCGCGCTGTGGGGCAAAGTCTGGGTCGGCACGCTGTTTCCCGGCGACCGGCTGCTGTGCGACGTGCCCGGCGTGCTCGTGGAAGGCAGCTGCTTTGGCCCGGGCGAGTGAACCCTACCACCCACAGCCGACTTTGAAGTAATCCGGCCCGGCAGCGTTGTTGGCGGCGATCCACGACTGCCAGAAGTCGTTGGCGCGCGCCACAAAATCGGCAATTTCGGCATCGGCGGCAGCGGCTTGCGTCAGCGACGGTCCGGCCGGGTCGATGAGTCCGCTGGCACTGCCGAGCCCGGGGATGCGCGTCGACAAGCGGTGGACGCTGGCGCCTTCGCCCCACAGGTCGGCCTTGTCGGCCATCGGCAGCATGCCCGGCTGGTCGGACCAGGCCTCGATGAACGTCATCTCGCCGGCGTCGTTGAAGGTGAATTCCTCATAGATTGGGCAGCCTTTGCCGTTGCCCTGATTGTCGTAATCAAACGACACGCGGCAGCGCGCGAACGGCTGCACCGCGAACGCCCGGCAGTCGCGGTGCGAGACAACCGCCGGCGCGTTGGTCTTGACAAGCTTGTCGGTGCCTTCCATCTGCACGCGCGTGTAGCCGGTCAGCTTGAGCCACGGCGGCCATTCCCAGCGCGCGACGCGTTCGCTGTACGTCGGCGTGCTGTCGGCTGGCATGCTGCGGTCGAGCGCGTCGAAGTATTTGTTGCCCTGCGCCACGTAATACGCCGCGGCCTGGGTGGGCGTCAGGCAGGTGGAAAGCGCGCTGGCGCCATCGGACGTCGCGCAGCTGGAATCGGCAGCGACGGCGTCCGCTCCGCCGGCATCCGCGGCTGCGGCAGCCGGCGCCGGCGCGTGACATGCCCCCAGCATCAGGCAGCCCAGCACAGCCGCGCGCATCACGGCGCCCCCACGGTCTGGCACAGCAGATGCACGTTCGCGGTCTTGCCCACGAGCGCGTCCGGAAAGGCGAAAACAAGGTCCGCCAGCCCGTTGTTCTGCAGCACCGCCGGCACGTCCAGGCCGTCGATCGCCGCCGACGGGCAGCTCCAGCCCGCCGGCACGCGGAACGCGAGGTGGTAGGCCCACGGCACGGTCGGCGAGCCGATCGCGACCGTCAGCGACGTGCTCAGCGTCTTCTTGGCCGCGTCCCAGACAACCGGCCCGAGGTCCGCGGCGCCCTGCGTCACGTGCCGGCTATCGCCCACCAGCTGCGGGTGGTCGGTCAGCGGCCGCAGCGCCAGCACCTGGCAGTCATGCGGCGCGACGGTCACCGTGAACGGCGCGGTGTGCTCGCCCAAGTACGTCTCCGACCAAAATTCGTAGGCAGCGCAAGGCTTTTCGTCCGGGCAGTGCACCGTGTAGGTCCGCGTCTGGCCATCGGGCAGGTCCGTCGGGATCGGCGTGCTGTGGTCGCGGTTCTTGCCCCAGTTGCACAGCCCGAGGTTTGTCCACTGCCCCGCCGGCGCGTCGATTTTCTGCTGGAACATCTCCGGCTCATCGCGCACAAGCACGTCGATCGGCCGCGCCCCTTCCGGCCAAATCGGCGTCAGCCGCCGCACCACGTCGATCCACGCCGGGTGCTGCGCCATCTCCGTCAGCTTGTCACCGATCTTGACGATGCTCGACATCAGGCCGATCCACGTCGCGAACGCCCGGCTCTCGCCAAAAGTCAGCGGCACTTTGGTCGGATCCGGCCAGGCGCGGAAGAACATCAGGTCGTCGTGATTTTGCCACATGCGGTTCTGGTAGAACCAGCGGCGGGCGCCGGCGCGGATTGTCGGCAGGAACGCCCGCGGCACGCTCAGCATGTCGTCGGGCAAGCCTTCGTCCCACTGCGGGCCGTTGTCGGCAGTCAGGCGCATCGCCTCGACGCGGCCGGTGTTCAAGCCCATCGCGCCAATGCCGCAGACGTAGCTCTCGCCGCCCGCGTCCATCCCTTCCCGCAGCGCTTTCCACGCCTGCCGCCACGCCTCGATGTGCGTGAGGCTCGG
>CAIPXZ010000124.1 GCA_903869075.1 uncultured Myxococcales bacterium
GCGCCGCTGTGTGCGGTGGCGAGCGAGCAGGGCGACGTGCCGGCGGCGATCGGTCGCCATGGCGTGGCGGGCGATTGTCCGACGTGCAGCCGCGCCGTCCGCTGGTTTGCGCGGCTGCTGGGCGCGCAGGCGGGCAACGTGATGCTGACCGTGTGGGCGACCGGCGGCGTGTACCTCGCTGGCGGTCTCACGGCGCACCTCTGGCCGATTTTGCAGGAACCGGCGCTGCTGCAGGGCTTTCACGCCAAGGGCCGTTACGCCGCGGTGATGCAGCAGGTGCCGGTGCTGGCGCTGCGCGAGCCGGCGGTGGCGCTCCAAGGCGCAGCACAGGCGGCTTTTGCCCTCGCCGCCGCAGCCACGCGCGCCTGAGCGGTTGAATCCCCCGCGGATTCCGCTATCTTTGCTGCGTGCGCGCCTCGCGCCGTTTGGATTCGCCATGTCGCTGACCCATCGCCTCGTGCTCGCTGGCCTGCTGTCGCTGCCGCTGACGGCCGCGCCCGCGCACGCCATGACCGTGCTGGCCGTTGAATTGCCGCAGCTTGTGCAGACTTCCGAGCTTGTGCTGCACGGCAAAATCGTCGCCGTCCAGAGCCGGGATCGCCGCGCCGAAGGCCGCGGCGTCTGGACGGAATTCACCTTGGAAATCGCAGAGGTCTGGAAGGGTGAGGGCGTACTGAGCGTCAGCCCCGCGCGCGTGGGCAAGCGCTTCACGTGGGCGCACCCGGGCGGGCTGCGCACCGACGGGCTGATGGTCTCGGTGCCGGGGATGCCGCAGTTTGCCGTGGGCGAAGAGGTCGTTGTGGCGCTGGAAAAGACGGCGCAGGGCTACACGATTTGCGGCGGGCCGCAGGGCAAGTGGACCGTGCAGACGGACAAGGCCGGCAAAAAGTCCGTGGCGCGCGAGATGCCGGATGTGCACTTTTTGGCGCAAAATCATCAGACTGGCGCCGTCACAGCGAGCGCGCCGCCGAGCCAGGCTGTCAAGACGCTGGCCGAGTTCAAGGCCGACGTGCTCGCGGCGATCAAGGCGGCGCCCGCGCCGGCCGTGGCGCCGATTCCGGTGCAGCGCGTCAAGTAACCGCTGAATTTTGCGCCAGTTTTGGAGACGACGCCCATGCGTATCAAGCCCCTCCTCTTCGCCGCGGCGCTGCTTGTGCCGTCGACGCTGTGGGCGTTTTCGGTCGGCGTGCCGCAGACCGGATCGCACAACTTTTTGCACTGGACCCAGACGAGCGTTGGCTACTACACCCACCCGGCGGGCGCGCCCGGCACGACGCCGGCGGTGACGACGGCGCAGCTGCAGCTGGGGTTCCAGGGCTGGATGGACGTCGCGTGCGGCAACCTGCAGTTCGTGCTCAACCACCACTGCAGCGGCGGCAGCTGCACGTACGACAGCGGCGTCAGCTGTAGCAGCGATGCCGACTGTCCCAGCGCCAAGAACCTCAACGTCACGCCGGTCGGCTCGACGAACAGCCGCAACGAGCTCGTCTACATCAACACAAGCGCTTGGACGTTCGGCGCGTACGTGCTGGGCGTCACGTCGCCGTCGTTTGATCCAACGTCCGGCAAGATCTACGAAGCCGACATCGCGTTCAACGGCTATTACTACAACTGGGTCGCGAACTTTGCCGACGCCGGACCGTGGAGCCAGACGCCGACGCCGACGGCCAAGACCAAAATGCACATCCTCAGCGTGGCGATCCACGAGGAGGGCCATTTTTTTGGCGCACAGCACGTGCTGAACTACGCGCAGACCGACCCGCCGACCATGGCGCCAGAGGTCGACCCGAACGGCGCGACGGCGACGCTCAACGCCGATGACCAGAAAATCATTTGCTTTTTGAATCCGAAGACGCCGTACACCTGCGCCAGCGACGCCGACTGCCCGTACATCAACGGCACCGACGCCAGCGGCCAGGAGTACTACGCCGCCAAGATGAGCTGCGACACCGGCACCAAGACCTGTTCGTGGACGGCGACCTCGACGACGCCAACCGGCGGCAAGCTCGGCAGCGTCTGCAGCTTGGACACCGACTGCGCGTCGCCGCTGTTCTGCCAGCCGGTCGACACGACGTCGTACTGCAGCCAGACCTGCCAGACCGCGGCGTCAACGTGCGGCACCGGCTTCACCTGCATCGGCTACCAGAACGGCAACGGCCAGGGCGCCTGCGTCCCGTCCACCGGCGGCACCACCGGACCCACCGCCAACGCCGGCGACCCGTGCACCGCCAGCACCGACTGCACGACCGGCTTGTGCTTCAACAGCGTCTGCCGCGTCGCCTGCACAACCGCCAACCCGACGCAATGCAGCGCCAGCGAGGACTGCCAGTCCACCGGCACCGTCGGCAAGGGCGTCTGCGTGCCCGGCACGCCCAAGGTCGCCAACGGCCAGGCGTGCAGCGACTCCAGCGTTTGCCAATCGGGCGCATGCGTCGCCGGCTTTTGCCGCGCCAAGTGCGTGAACAAGTCCGACTGCCCGACCGGCCAGGGCTGCACGGCGCAGGCGGCAGGCTACTCGGCGTGCGTCCCCGGCACCGGCGGCAAGCTGGCCATCGGCGCGCAGTGCGTCGCGACAACCGACTGCGTCGCCGGCGCCAGCTGCGAAAAGCTCAACGCCACCGACGCCCAGAGCTGGTGCCGCAAGCCGTGTACAGCGACGAGCGACTGCGGCGGCACCGACGTCTGCGCCCAACAAGCCGACGGCACCTTGGCGTGCATCCCCGCGAGCGCCAACAAGAAAAAGCTGGGCGATACCTGCGACACCTCGGGCAGCTGCGACAGCGGCTTGTGCGTCGCCGGCCAGAACCAGCAGACCTGCACGCAAGTTTGCACCGTCGGCGATGCCACGACGTGCCCGTGCGGCTTCGAGTGCCTGAACACCACCGCCGGCGGCTTGTGCTTTGCCGGCAAGAAACTCGCGTGCGTGCCCGCGGGCGGCGCCTGCGCCAGCACAAGCGAGTGCGCGGGCGGCACCTGCGCCAGCGGCAAGTGCGTCGGCGGCAAGCAGCCGGATCCCGTGGGCGGCACCACCGGCCAGGGCGGCGCGTGCGACGTCGCCGCTACCCCCAGCGCCTGCGCCGTCGGCTTGAGCTGCGCCCGCAGCGCAGCAGACAGCAAGTCCGGCACCTGCCAGCCGCCCGGCGCCGCCGCCAACTACCTGCCGTGCACGAGCGACACCGATTGCGCGTCCCTTTTCTGCGCCGCCGATGTCACCGCCAACGGCGCCAACCGCTGCCAGGCGCCCTGCGACCCGAGCCACGCGCAGTGCGGCACGGGCATGGGCTGTGCGGCGGTCAACACGACGCTCGGCGCCTGCTACGTCCTCGCGGCGGTCGCGGGCGGCGGCGACGGCACCGCCACCGACACCAGCACCGGCGCCAAGTCCGGCTGCAGCGCCGGCGCGAGCGGCTCAGCCGGCGCCTGTCTGGCCCTGGTGTGCATCGCCGGCGTGTGGCTGCGGCGGCGGCGGGCGTAGGGCGGGCAGGGCGGCCGCGCTCAGCACCAGCCAAAACGCTCGATACCGCCCCAGACAAGCGGCATCGGCCGCTTGGTGTCCAGCCACTTCAGCATCGGCAGCGAACTTTCACGCGTGCGCGCCAGCGTGCCCGGCGGCTGCAGCTCCGGCGCGCGGTACGGATCCAGCCCGGTGTCGCGATCGGAGTCCCACCAAATCACGCGCTGTAGCTGCTGATCCTGCGCCTGCGCCAGCGCGGCTTGCGCCAGCACCTCGGCGTCCAGCGGGCTGCGCGGCCGCCACACGAGCGCGTGCAGCACCGGGTCCGCCGCGTCGGCCGTCCACAGCACTAGCCAGTCTTCTCCTTACGAAGCCATTGCTGAGCAAAGGAATCGTTCTCTCCAATGCACCTAATGTGCAGTTAAGCTTTTTGGCCGCTTCAGTTTTTTTTGCCCTCTTTTCAGTACCGATTTTTCTGGCGCTACGTGATCAGCAAAAAAAGGAGGGACCAGCTATCTCTTTTGCCTCACTTGGCAGCTCAATAAAGGAGGTAAAGC
>CAIPXZ010000125.1 GCA_903869075.1 uncultured Myxococcales bacterium
ACGGCATCGACGACAACTGCAACGGCGTGACGGACGAAGGCGGCGCGGTCTTGAATAGCCTCGAGGGTTCGAGCAACACGAACAACTGGAGTAGCACGGCGGAATGGTGGTTCGAGTCCGCGCCGAAGACCGAAGGCAGCTACTCCGCATGGTGGGGCTCGTCGGACGGCTGCGGCTACCCGAAAGTGACGACCGCGGACGGCCTCAAGTTCAACGTGACCGTGCCCTCCGGCGCTGCCGGCGTCGCGGTAGACGTGTTCTTTGACAACCGTCATAGCGTTGGTCCCGACACGGTCGACAGCACGGCCAAGATGCTGATCACGCTAAATGGCGTCACGCGGCAGATCGGGCCGTTCCCGACGATTCAGACCAACCAGTGGCGCACTGTGATCTTTCCAATGGCCGCAGGCGACTACGGCAAGACCTACGTCGTGACCGCCGCGATGACGACGACGGTTGCAAACACGAGCAACGGCAACGGGTGCTCGCCAGGAACCGGTGGCGGCTTCGCCATCGACAACGCCCGCAGCATCACGACCTGCGGCAACAACCCGCCCGCCTGCACCCCCGGCGTCACCGCTTCCAACTGGTACAAGGACGCCGACGGCGATGGCTACGGCGACCCGAACACGGTCGTCAGCGCCTGCATCGAGCCGACCGGCTACATCGCCGCCGGCGGCGACTGCAACGACGCCAACGCCGCGGTCAACCCCGGCGTCGCCAAGGACTTGTGCAGCACCGCGGGCGTGGACGACAACTGCGACGGCGTGACCGACGGCGTCAGCAGCACCGGCTGCACGAGCTACTACACGGACGCCGACGGCGACGGCTACGGCGCCACCAACGCCACCGCGACGTGCCAATGCGTAGCCAGCGCCGGCAAGGTCGCCAACAAGACCGACTGCAACGACGCCAACGCCGCCATCAACCCCGGCGCGACCGAGGTCTGCAACGGCGTGGACGACAACTGCGACGGCGTCACCGACCCCGCCAACAGCGGCAGCTGCCAGACGTACTACGCCGACGCCGACAAGGACGGCTACGGCGGCGGCACCGGCGCGTGCTTGTGCGCGGCGAACGCGACGTACACGACGCTCGTCAACGCCGACTGCAACGACAACGCAATCGCCATCCACCCCGGCGCCACCGAGATCTGCAACGCGATTGACGACAACTGCAACGGCCAGACCGATGAAGGCTTGCCGATCGGCACCTGGTACAAGGACGCGGACTTTGACGGCCACGGCAACCCGGCGATTTCCATCACCGGCTGCGACCTCGCCGGCTACGTCACGTCCAGCGCCGCCGACGACTGCAACGACGCCGACGCCGACATCCACCCTGGCGCCGCGGAGATCTGCGACGGCAAGGACAACAACTGCGACGGCCAGACCGACGAGGGCCTCTTGCCGTTGGGCACCTGGTACCAGGACGCGGACGGCGACACCTACGGCAACCTCAACGTCACGACGACCGGCTGCCAGCCCGCCGGCTACGTCAGCAACAACGGCGACTGCGACGACACCAAGGCGGCGGTGCATCCCGGCGCGACGGAGGTGTGCTACGACAGCATCGACAACAACTGCAACGGCCAGACGGACGAGGGTTGCCCGGCGTGCGTGCCGACGTTGGTCAATGGATTCGACAGCACGACGGGGTGGACGAACACCAGCGGCAACTGGGTCGTCGGGACGGCGTTTACGCCAACGCAAGGCACGAAATGCGTGTATTGGGGCGGCACAGGCGGCTACTACACGTCCTATTCCGGCGACAAGCTGACGGCCACGTTCACAGTGCCGCAGAATGGCCCCTACCTGACGCTGGACTACATCTTTGACAACTTGTACGACGGTCCGCCGAATCAGTCGACGAATCAGCCGGATACAACGATCAAGGCGACCTTCACGTTCAACGGCACCACGCAGACCGTCGGGCCGTTCGCGACGCTGCAGGGCACAACCGTGCACCAGCTGAAATGGCCGGTGCCGCAGGCGCTATGGGGCACGGCACAAACGCTGGTCATCACGCCGACGACAACGGGGGGGAACGGCTACATTCTGTCCGGCATCATGATCGACAACCTGCGCACGACCTGCAACTAGTCGCCGCTACTGCAACTTCGGACCCGGCCACAGGAACCGCAGCATCGCGCCGAAGCGCTGGCTCCACGCCGCCTCGTTGTGCTGCTGGCCGTGACCGACGCAGTCGAACAGGTTGTGGCTCGGCTGCAGGTACGCGACCCAGCCCTGCGGCGGCGCCGCGGTCCAGGCAATCGACGGCACTTTGGCGATCGGCGTGGTCAGCGGCAGGTTTGTCGTCGGCTGCCACTCCGCGCGCGTGTCCCAGCCCGCGGTGATGAGCGCGTTGCGCGTCCAGTCGCTGTATTCCCATGCATCGCCGTCGTAGCTGACGACGTTGCTGAAATCGGTATCGCCGCTGTCCATGTAGATTCTCAGGCTGCCGACCGGCGGTGCCTTGGATTTGTCGGCGATGAGCGTGCGCATCGCCGGACCGACGCTGGACTTGCCGCCATTCCAGACCGCGCCGGGCTCGCCGATCCAGTACGCGCCGGAAAACGAGGCCACAAGGCCAAAAGTCTGCCACTGCGTCCAGCCAATCCACATCGCCGAGAGGCCGCCAAGCGACGAGCCGCCCATCGCCGTGTGCAGCCGGTCCGGCAGCGTGCGCAGCAGCTTGTCGACAAGCGGCTTCAGCGTATCCGTCAAAAACGCCGTGTATTGCGGGAGCTTCGGGTCATAGTTCGTCCCCGCGATGTCCAGCGGCGCATACACATACTCGTGATCGCGATCCGCGGTGTCGATGCCGACGAAAATCACCGGCAGCACCTCGCCCGCCGCCATCAGCGCGTCGGCGGTCTGCTCGACGTTCCACGAGCCGAACGGCGCCTTGGGATTTGTGTAGACGTTGAAGCCGTCCTGCAGGTACAGCACCGGAAAGTGCGCGTCGGGCTGCTGGAAATACGCCGCGGGCAGGTAGACGTAGACGTCGCGCGTATTGCCCAGCTGCGGGCTGGCGACCGCCGCGATGCGCCGCAGCCGGCTTTGGTTGACGCCGTAAATCGCCGAGTTGGGACCGTACGTGTTCCACGCGAAGTGCGGGTTGCTCGGGTCCAGCGCCCACGCGCCATCCAGCTTGACCTTGTACTCCAGCTTTTTGCCGACCTGCAGCGGCAGCACCGCCCACCACACGCCGCACTTGGCTGCGTACTTCAGCGGCGTGTCGACGGTCCAGCCCGACCACTCGCCATCGACAGCCACCGTCTTGGCACCCGGCGCGACGACGATGAACAGGCACTGCGTCCCGTCGCAGATCGGCATGTCGTACTGCATCCCGCAAGCGGCGACCGCGGCGGCGTCATCCGCTTGCAGCGCGGCGATCAGCGCCGCGAGCGTGCAGGAAGGCGCGGCGGCGTCCGGGACATCCGTGGCGGCGTCGACGTCGGTCGCGGCGGCGTCTGGTAAAGCCGAAACGTCAGGGAACTCGCCTCCGGCGCCGTCTGGTAAAGCAAAAACCTCAAGGAGGTCGCCTCCGGCAGTTTCTGGTAAAGCAGAAACGTCAGGGAACTCGCCTCCGGCGCCGTCTGGTAAAGCAGAAACCTCAAGGAGGTCGCCTCCGGACGTTTCCGGTAAAGCAGAAACGTCGGGGAACTCGGTTCCGGCCGTTTCCGGCACATCCGCGGTGGCATCGGACATGGTCGCCTCGGCGGTTTGGGGTGGCGCGGCGCACGCCGCCAGCAGGAGAAAGCCGCAGGCGCAAGCTGGAAATCGGCTGAACATGGCTCGGCGCCTCCCGCGCAGGCACAGCTTTGCGGGCGCGCGGGCGGGCGTCAAGGGCGCGGTTGTGTGACAAGTTGCGCGGCGGCGCGGAAAAAGTCGGCGGGATGCGAACATCAGCGGCGTCCCACCTTCACGGGGTGGGCACCGCGCGGGCGCCTTGCGGCTACTTGCACTTCGGGATCGGCGTGAACACGCAGTAGCCATTCGCCGCGTTGCAGGCGTCCGACGTGCACTTGTTGTTGTCGTCGCAGGTCTTGGCGGTGCCGGCGCAGACGCCGGCAGTGCAGGTGTCGGTGGCGGTGCAGGGGTCGCCGTCGTTGCAGGCGGTGGCCGTCAGCGGCGTGTGCACGCACTTGCCGGTCTTGGGCGCGCAGACGTCCAGCGTGCAGGCGTTGTTGTCGTTGCACGCTACAGCCAGCGCGCCCAAGCACGTGCCGCTGGCGCATGCGTCGCCGTTTGTGCAGGCGTCGCCGTCGTCGCAGGCGGTGCCGGTGACGGCGGGCTTGACGGTGCAGACCTTGGCGGTGCAGGCGGAGACCTGGCACACCGAGCCGCTCGCCGGGCAGTCCGTGTCCAGCTTGCACGCCGCGCCGCAGCCGGTCAGCGTTGTGTGGACGCACTTGCCGGCGGCGCAGCTGTCCTCGGTGCAGCTGTTGCCGTCGCCGCACGCCATGGGCGTGCCGGCGCAGACGCCGTTGGTGCAGGTGTCCGTCGTGGTGCAGGCATCGCCGTCGGCGCAGGCGACGTTGCTCGCGGGCGCGTGGGTGCAGGTGCCGTCGGCGGCGGTGCAGGCGTCGATTGTGCACGGGTTGCCGTCGTTGCACGTCTTGACCACGCCCGACTCGCACACGCCGTTTTTGCAGACATCGCCCAACGTGCACGCGAGGTTGTCGCTGCAGCTGCTGCCGTTGGGCACGGCGACGACGCTGCACTGTTTGCTCGCCTTGTTGCACACCGCCGCGCTGCAGGTGCTGCCGGTGGCGGGGCAGTCGGTGTCGCTGGCGCAGGCGCCGCCGCAGCCGGGGATGGCGGTGAAGGTGCAGGCGCCGGTCAGCGTGTCGCAGGCGTCGGCGGTGCAGGCGACGCCGTCGTTGCAGACCTTCTGCGCGCCGCTCTCGCACTTGCCGCCCAGGCAGACGTCGCCGACGGTGCACGGGTTGCCATCGCCGCACGTCGTGCCGTTCTGGTTTGTGTACAGGCATTTGCCGGTCGCGGGCAGGCACGCGTCGGTCGTGCAGTTGTTCAGGTCGTTGCAGAGGACCGTCGTCGCGCCGGTGCAGGTGCCGCTCGTGCAGGTGCTGCTGGCGGTGCAGGCGTTGCCGTCGTCGCAGGCGGTGCCGTTGGCGGCGAGCTTGGCGGCGCACTGGTCCGTCGTCGTGTCGCAATAGCTGACGGTGCAAGCGCTTTTGGCCGCCGGGCAGTCGCTGTCCTGCGTGCAGACGCCGCCGCAGCCGGGGATGCCCTTGAACGCGCACGCGCCGGTCTTGACGTCGCAGCTGTCAGCTGTGCACGGGTTGTTGTCGTTGCAGACCTTGACCGCCCCGCCCACGCACGCGCCGCCGCTGCACTGGTCGCCGCTCGTGCACGGGTTGCCGTCGCTGCACGGCAGCGTGTTGGCGGTGTGAACGCAGGCGCCGCTCGCCGGGTTGCACGTGTCGTCGGTGCAGCCGTTGCTGTCCTTGCAGAACACCGGCTGGCTGCCGGTGCAGGTGCCGTTCAGGCAGGTGTCGACGGTCGTGCAGGCGTTGCCGTCGCTGCACGCCGTCAGGTTGGCGGCGGCTTTGCTTGCGCACTTTTTGGTGGCGGTGTCGCAGTAGTTGGTCAGGCACGCGTCGGTGGAAGCGGCGCAGTCGGCGGTTGTGGTGCAGGCGCTCGTGCAGCCGGCAATCGCCGTGTGGCTGCACGATCCGGCGGCGCAGGCGTCGGCGGTGCACGGGTCAAAGTCGTTGCAGTCCTTGGCGATGCCGGGCGTGCAGACGCCGGCAAAACACGCGTCGCCGGTCGTGCAGGCATTGCCGTCGTCGCAGGGGATTTTGCTCAAGCCGGCTTCGGTGCACTGCCCGGTGACCTTGTCGCAGACGTCCGCGGTGCACGGGTTGCCGTCGTTGCAGACGACCGCCGTGCCGCCCGCGCCCACGCCCGCGGCGCAGGTCTCGCCGGTGGGGCAGGCGTTCTTGTCGGTGCAGGTCGTGCCGTCGCTGGCGGGCTTCGTCGTGCATTTGAGCTGCGTCAGGTCGCAGACGCCGGTCTGGCAGCCGCCGCCGGCGGACGGGCAGTCCGCGTCCTTCAAGCAGTTGCCGCCGCAGCCGGCGATGGGCGCAAACACGCACGCCGCCGTCGCCGGGTCGCAGCTGTCGGCGGTGCACGGGTTCTTGTCGTTGCAGACAACCGCCAGCGTGCCGCCCTGGCACTTGCCGTTCAAGCACGCGTCGTTGGCGGTGCAGGCGTTGCCGTCGTCGCAGGCGCTCGTCAGGTTGCTGTGGCTGCAGCCGCTCGCCGGGTCGCAGCTGTCGGCGGTGCAGACGTTCGCGTCGTCGCAGCTCTTGGCGCCGCCCGCCACGCACGCGCCCGCGGCGCACGCATCGCCGACGGTGCACAGGTTGCCGTCCTCGCACGCCGCCGTGTTGTTGGTGTGCGTGCAGCCGCCGGTCATGTCGCACGCGTCGGTCGTGCAGGCATTGCCGTCATCGCAGTTCACGCCCACGCCGACGCACAGCCCGCCCGCGCACGTGTCGCCGCTCGTGCAGCTGCTGCCGTCGTCACACGCATTGGTGTTGGCGGCAAAGACGCAGCCGGTCGCGCTGTCGCAGCTGTCCGTCGTGCACGGGTTGTTGTCGTCGCAGGAAGTGGCGAGGCCTTTGCATACGCCCGTCACGCACGTTTCGCCCTGGGTGCAGGCGCTGCCGTCGTTGCAGCCGGTGCCGTCGGCGCTGGTTTGCAAGCCGCACGCGCCAGTCGCCGGGTTGCAGACGTTGTCCTTGCACGTCGTCGTGCTCGCGGCGCAGACGACGACGCTGCCTGGCTTGACCGCGCAGGCGTTGGCCACGCAAATCAGCGTGCCGTTGCAGAGGTTTGTGTCGGCAAAAGTCGCGCAGTCGGCGTCCTTTTGGCACTGGCACGTCGTCGCGCCGCTCTTGCAGCTGCCGTTGGCGCAGGTGTCGTTGGCGGTGCAGCTGTTGCCGTCGTCGCACGCGGCGGTGTTGGCCTTGAAGACGCAGCCGGTCTTGGCGTCGCAGCCGTCATCGGTGCACGGGTTGCCGTCGTTGCAGACGAGCTTTTGGCTCACGCTGCAGGTGTCGCCGTTGCACTGGTCGCCGGTTGTGCAGACCGAACCGTCGTCGCACGCCACATTGGGCACGGACGAGGGGGTGTGGACGCAGCCGCTGGCCGGGTCGCAGCTGTCCATCGTGCACGGGTTGCTGTCGTCGCAAGTCAGCGGCGTGCCGACGCAGACGCCGGCGGTGCAGGCGTCGCCGCCGGTGCACTTCATGCCGTCGTCGCAGCTGCCGTCGATGGCGCTGTGGGTGCAGGCGCCGGTGCCGCTGTCGCAGCCGTCGGCGGTGCAGGCGTTGCCGTCGTCGCAGGCTTTGGCGGAGCCGGGCACGCACACGCCGCCGCCGCACAGGTCGGGTCCGGTGCAGGCGTCGCCGTCGCTGCAGTCGCTGCTGTTGGCGGTGTTGACGCAGCCCTTGCTCGGGTCGCAGCTGTCGTCGGTGCACGGGTTGCTGTCGTTGCAGCCGACGGTCGGGCCGGTGCACAGGCCGACGGCGCAGGTCTCGCCGGCGGTACAGGCGTTGCCGTCATCGCAGGGCGTGCCGTCGACGGCGAGGCTGGCGATGCACGCGCCGCTCGCGGCGTCGCAGGCTTGCGGCTGGCACGGGTTGGTTGTCGTGCAGACCACGGCGGGGCCGGTCTTGCAGCTGCCGGTCTGGCACGTGTCGGGCGTCGTGCACTTGTTGCCGTCCTCGCAGGGCGTGCCATCGGCGGCGGGCGTGTGCGTGCAGCCGCCGGTGGGTTCGCAGCCGTCGGTCGTGCACGGGTTGCCGTCGTCGCAGTTGATGGCGGTGCCGGCGCATTTGCCGGCCTTGCAGGCGTCGCCCTCGGTGCAGGCGCTGTTGTCGGAGCAGTCCACGCTGCTGCCGGCGGTCGCGCCTTCGTCCGTCTGGCCGTTGCAGTTTTCGTCG
>CAIPXZ010000126.1 GCA_903869075.1 uncultured Myxococcales bacterium
CGCCGCGGCCCCAGACAAGCCACCACGCCGCCACAAAGCCGCCGACGTGGGCGAAGAACGCCACGCGGCTGCCGCTGACGAACAGCAGCGCGTCAATCGCCAGGCCGACCGTCGCCAGCCAGCGCGCTTCCAGCGGCACCACGAGCATCAGCTGCACGCGTGCCGCCGGCTGCGCCCAGCCAACCGCCGCGACAAAACCCACGACCGCCGCCGAGATGCCGACGGTACCTGCCGCCTCGCCGCCCAGCAGCCCGACGGCTACGAGCTGCCACAGCGTCTGCAGCACGCCGCCGCCGAACACCGTCGCGGCGAGGAATTTCAGCGTACCGCGCGTGCCCCAGCGCCGCTCAAAAGGCGGCATGAAGTAGAACAGCCCGAGACAATTGAACAAAACGTGCAGCGGATCGCCCAGATCGTGGACCAAGCCGTAGCTCAGCAGCGTCCAGACGTGGCCCTCGTGCAGCTGCCGCAGCGATAGCACGAAGCCCTCGCTGTAGACGTCCCACGCCAGCGGCGCGCGCACCAGGTTCACGGCGATGCCGAAAAAAAGCTGTATGGTCAAGCAGATGGCGATCGTCCCCAGCGTCACCGGACCCAGCCGGCGGCGCAGCGACTCGAGCCAGGGCGGCAGACGGACCACGGGCACCTCCTCACGCCGCCAAGGTAGGCGCGTTGCCGCCGGCGCGCAAGGATGCCAGCGCGGAGCCGACGTGGTACACTGCCGCGCAGGAGACCGGCAATGCCCCAGCCCATCTGGAAACCTGTTGAGATTGCCGAGGATCTCGTGGGTCAGGTGCGTGAGCTGCTGCTGGCCGGCGCGCCCGAGACGGCGCTGGCCGAAGCCCTGGAGCGCGACGGCGTGCAGCCGGAGACGGCGACGCGGGTTGTGCAAGAAGTCCGCGCCGCGCTGGAACAAACGCCCGAGGCGGCGGCGACCGCGGCGCTCTACGGCATTGAAGTGACGATGGCGCGGCGCTGGCTGCGGACGCTGGCGCACGACGCGGTGCCGACGCTGCTGCAGGACGCGCTTGTGCAGCATGGCCTGAGCCGAGCGACGGCCCGCGATTTGGCGGCGGAATTGCTGGAAGATTGCCGGCGCCAGGACGGCCGGCAAGGCGTGCGGCTGCGGCGGCTGGGGCTGCAAGGCATTGTCGCGGGCGGGCTTTTCACGCTGTTTTTTGCCGCTGTGGCGGCCAACGGCTTTCTGGGACCGGGCGCGGCGTCGATGGCGCGGTCCGAGGCGCGGTGGAATGCGATCACCGCGCTGATGACGCTGGCGCTGACCACCTATTCCGCGCTGTTGTGGCACCGCCACAGGCACGCGCGGCAATGAGGGCAAATCACCATGGATGACGGCCGCTTTGCCCAACCGACGCCTGTGACGCTGCTGCCGCCGGTGCTGCGTGCCGAGGCGCTGCTGCACGGCGTGAGCTGGTCGCTTGCATGGAGCGCGGATCTCGACCTGGCGGTGCGGACGGACGGCGCGCTGCGACCGCCGCTGCTGGCGGCGCTAACGACGGCGCTGGCAGTGCCGGTGGCGGCGCAGTGGCGCACGACGCTTGACGTGGCGGGGACGCTGCTGGCGGTGGCGGTGGACGGTCGGCAGCGGACGCTGGCACTGGGTTCGCCGCGGTTTGCCACCGAGCAGACGCTGTTGTGGGCGCAGCCGGACGCGACGGCGGAGCTGCGCCAGCTCGTGGCGGCGTGGCACATGGCGCGGGCGGATTTGGCGCCGCGGGTTGTCGACACCGTGGCGGCGGCGACGGGTTTGGACGCGCTGCTGGCGCGGCACGACGCGCAGTGGCCGGCGCTCCTGGCGCGCATCGGCGCGCGGGCGCAGGCGGTGCACGCGGCGACGCAGGCGTACAAGCCGCCGCTGATGGAGCGGCTCAGCCAGGACGGGCTGGAGGCGTGCGCGCAGTCGGCGGTGCTGCGGATTCACCTGCTGCGGTTCGTGGCGGCGCTGCCGTCGCTCGACCACGACACGACCGGCCACGACGTGGCGCGGCTGCTGCGCGAGACCCTGGCGAATATGGTCAGCGATTCCAAGCAGCTGCGGGACGAGGGCGGCACCGGTGAGCGGTCGCCGCTAGCGCCGTGGCTGCAGGCGCTGTGCAGTCTGGGCGCGCGGCTGCTGCCGCTGGTGCCGGCGCTGTGGCTGGCGACGGCGACGCGCGCGGGCGTGCGCAAGCTGGCGAGCTATTTCATCGCCGGGCAGACGGTGCAGGAGGCGGTGCCGACGCTGGCGGCGCTGCAGGCGACCGGGCGGGATGCGACGCTGGACCAGCTGGGCGAGCTCGTCGTCTGCGAGGCGGAGGCGGACACCTACGCCGAGCGCGTGCTGGCGCTGCTGGACGGCGTGGCGGCGGTGGCGGGGCGGCAGCGCAACGGCGCGGACCTGCCGCACGCGCACGTGTCGGTGAAGACCTCGGCGCTGTGCAGCGACTTCAACCCGGACGATCCGGACGGCACGTGGCAGCGCGTCGGGCCGCGGCTCGTCAAAATCCTTTTGCACGCCAAGGCGTTGGGCGCGTGCATCCAGCTGGACGCCGAGCACCGCACGGTGCGCGACCTGAACCTGCAGATGCTGGAGCGCGCGCTGATGGCGACGCCGGAGCTGCGGGAGTGGCGGGACGTCGGCATCGTCATCCAGGCGTATCTGCGCGATGCGCCTGAACATTTTGCCGCAGTGCTGGCGCTGGCGCGGCGGCGGCAGCTTGTGATGCCGGTGCGGCTCGTCAAAGGCGCGTATTGGGACGCGGAGACGACCGAAGCGGCGGCGCACGACTTTTTGCCGCCACAGTGGCTGAACAAAGC
>CAIPXZ010000127.1 GCA_903869075.1 uncultured Myxococcales bacterium
CTACTTCTTGCCAAACGGCCACCAACTGCGACCGCCCGACGGCGCCGGCGTGCTGGCGGCTGTGGTTTCGCGGCACCTGCAGCGGCGATCAGCGGGGACGTCGCCGAGCACCTGCTCGATGTGTGCGCCGCAACCGGCGTAAGTAGGCTTGCCACAAGAGGAACAGGTCACGCGACGGCACATGATGGACTCCGGGGAACGGCAATGTTCCGTACATTTTGAGCCAGCGGGCGCGGAAAAGGTTCGCGGCGGACGATCATGGGGAGGGTGGGCCCCGCACCGCGCAGCCAGCGCTTGCGTCCACCGGGCCAGCGACCGACAATCGCCAGCGGAGGCGCGACGATGCGACGGCAAATCAGCGGAATCTTTCTCAGTTTGGCGCTCGCCACCGCGTGCGGCACCACCGGCGAAGGCCCGGGCGGCGGCGGCGCGCTCGACAGCTTCGGCAGCGCGGACAGCAGCTTGCTGGACGCCGCATCGGGCGACGGCGGCGACGGCCAGAGCGCCGACGGCGGCGGCACCGACCACTGCAGCGGCGCGGCCGCCGGCGACGGCACGTACTGCGCCAGCTCGTTCTCGCCAATCCCCAGTGATGCCGAGGCGTTCAGCCACGTCTTGTTCACCTGCGCCAACCACCAGGTCGTCAAGTGGGCATCCTGCGCCGCCGCCTGCACCGCCGTCTCGCCCGGCCATGACACCTGCACCGTCGTCCCCAGCTGCGGCGACGGCACCTGCAACGGCCACGAGACCTGCAGCAACTGCCCCGCCGACTGCGGCGCCTGCGGACCGACCTGCGGCGACGGCAGCTGCAACGGCACCGAGACCTGCACCACCTGCGCCAAGGACTGCGGCCCCTGCCCGGTCAGCGACCCGTGCGCTGGCGCGTACCTCGGCGACGGCGCCTACTGCGGCGCGGCGTTGCAGCCCGCCGCCAGCGCCACCGACACGCTCTTCACCTGCAAAGCCAAGAAAACCGTGACAAGCGAGGCGTGCGCCTACGGCTGCAACGTCGCCAGCACCGGCACCGCCGATGCGTGCAAGCCGCCGCCCGTCACCGGCAAGCTCGGCAAAGGCGTGTGGGTGTGGAAATTCGACACGGAAGCGCCATCGGCGCAGCAGGTCGCCATCGACGCGCAGACAATGGGCATCGGCTTTGTGCTCATCAAAACCGGTCAGGATCTCAGCAGTTACGACACGAACTTCAACGCCGCGATCGTCCAGGAATTCACCTCACGCGGCATCGAGGTCTACGGCTGGCCGTACGTGACGCCCGGCAACAACGCCGCCAAGGCCGCCGTCATCGCCAAGGCCGCGAAAATCCCCGGCGTTTCCGGGATCATCCTCGACGTCGAGGTAGAATTCGTCGGCCACGACCTGGACGCCACCGAGCTCTGCGACGCCATCCGCCAACAAGCGCCCGGCGTCTTCCTCGGCTACACGTCGTTTGGCTGGATCAGCAAGCACCTCGACTTTCCGTACGAGGCGTTTGACCAAGCGTGCGGCGACGCCTTCCTGCCGCAGACCTACTGGGACCTCTGGCCGACGAGCACGACGCCGACCAAAACGGTGACGACGGCGCAGACGGACGCGGCGAATTTGGGCCTGAAAGCGCCGATTTGGGCGGCGCAGGACAATGAGCAGGATCCGGCGGTCACCGGCTTGAAGCAGTTTTTTACCGCCGCGGGCCCGCGCGCGAGCCTGTGGCGCTGGCCGAATTCCGACACCGACCCGCAGTTTGCCAAGATGCAGCAGCTCAACTGGGCGAATTGACGGCTATTCGCCGAGGTACGCCGCCTGCACGCGCGGGTCCGCCAGCACGTCCGCCGCCGGTCCCGCCATCGTCACCTCGCCGGTCTCCAGCACATAGGCCCGGTGGGCGATCTTCAGCGCCATGCGCGCGTTCTGCTCGACCAACAAGATGGTCACGCCCTGCTCATTGAGCGTGCGAATCACCGCGAAGATCCGCGCGACGATCAGCGGCGCCAGCCCCAGCGACGGCTCGTCCAGCAGCAGCAGCTTGGGCTTTGTCATCATCGCCCGACCGACCGCCAGCATCTGCTGCTCGCCGCCGGACAGCGTGCCCGCCGCTTGCAGCTTGCGCTCGCGCAGCACCGGAAACAGCGTGTAAACCCGCTCAAAGTCCTCGAGAATCGCGGCCTTGTCGTTGCGCGTGTAGGCGCCCATCTCCAGGTTCTCGGCGACCGACATCCGCGGGAACACGCGCCGTCCCTCCGGGCTGTGCACGAGCCCGAGGCGCACGATGTCGTGCGGCGCCACCGTCGCCAGGTCCTTGCCGTCGAACAGCACCTGCCCGGAGCTCGGCTTGTGCAGCCCGGAAATGCTCGTCAGCGTCGTGGTTTTGCCCGCGCCATTGGCGCCGATCAGCGTGACGATTTCGCCCGCTTCCACCGTCAGCGAGATGCCCTTGAGCGCCTCAATCGCGCCGTATTTCGCCCGCACATCGCGGAGTTCCAGGAGAGCCATGACCTAATGCTCCCCATCTGCGCCCAAATAGGCTTCAATCACCGCAGGATTTTGGCGAATTTCGTCCGGCGTGCCCTCAGCGATCCGCTTGCCGTGCACGAGCACCGTGATGCGGTCACTGATGCCCATGACAACGCGCATGTGGTGCTCGATGAGCAAAACCGTCATGCCGCGGTCGCGGATCGCGCGGATCAGGTGCATCAGGCTCACCGTCTCCGACGGGTTCATGCCCGCCGCGGGCTCATCCAGCAGCAGCAGCCGCGGGCGCGTCGCCAGCGCGCGGGCGATCTCCAACCGCCGCTGCTCGCCGTACGGCAGGTTGCGCGCCAAATCGCGCAGCCGATGTTCAAGCCCAACGAATTTCAGCAGTTCCATCGCCTCGTGGCGCGCCGCGCGCTCCTGATCCAGCGACGCCGTCGAGAACGCGCCACGCCGGACAATCACCACGAGCCATGCCAGCAGCCCCAGCAGCAGCGCCGCCAGCACGCCGTCCGGCAGCACTTCGGCGGCATCCGGCGCCGCCTTGCGCACAACCAGCGCCAGCGTTGCCACCAACGCCAGCAGCCCCATCGGCGCCAACAGCGCCGTCAAGCGCCCGGGATCACCCAGCTTTGCTTGCGCCCGCAGGTGCCGATCGCTGGCCACCAGCACGTTCTCGACAACCGTCATGTTGTGGAAAAGCCGGATGTTCTGGAACGTCCGCGCCACGCCGCGCAGCGCCACCGAGGTGGGCGTCCGCCGCGTCCGCTGCCACACCGCGCGCGCCGCCAAAAAGCCCAGCAGCAGCCCCGCCAGGAACGCGCCGCCACGCACCCGCAGCGCCGTCACCGTGCGCGTCGCCGTCGCCTTGTCATCGTCCGACTGCGGATTTTCCAAGCGCTTTTGCGCGTCCGCCAGCGCCGTCGCCGCCAGCTCAGGCGTCTTGACCACGGCAAACGTCGTCTGGCCATCAAAGCTCGTGACGAAGTATTTGGCCATCCGCAGGTCCACGCGCGGCTGCGCGGCCATGAACGCGCCGGCGTCGTGCAGCGCCCGTGCGGTGGAAAATTCGTTGGGATCCTGGGCCTTGACGACCGCCGCCCACAGCGCGTCGACGTTCGCCGCCGTCAGCAGGCCGATCAGCCCGACGCCCAGACCGACGAGCAGCCAGCGCAGCAGCAGCCGCGGTTGCATCGGCTCCTGCAGGTCATGGCCGTCCAGGCGCACGGCGCCGGCCGTCGGCTCGTAGATGCCAGTAATCGCGTTGAAAAGACTGGTCTTTCCGGCGCCATTGGGGCCAATCACCGCGGCGATCTGCCCCTCCTCGACGCGCAGATCGACCTCGCTGACCGCCGTCAGGCCGCCAAACCGCAGCGTCAGCTTGTCGACTTGCAGCAGCGGCGCCCTCATGCGGCGTCCTCCTGCGCTTCATGCAACTCTTCCGCGACGCGGCTGGACGGCCACAACCCCTCGGGACGCAAGCGCATCATGACGACGAGCGCGGTGCCAAAGACGATCCAGCGCCAGTTGCTGAAGCTGGCCATGACGTGCGTCGACTCGCCGCCGAGCGCGGTCTGCAAAAGCCGCGTCAGCAAAGGCGAAACCACGTTGTCGAAGCCGAGCAGCAGTCCGGCGCCCAGCAGCGCGCCGCGCAGCGAGCCCAGACCGCCGATGATCAGGCAGCAGAGCACCATGATAGAGTAGTTGAAATCATAGGTGTTTGGCTCGGCCGTCGTCGTCAGGTTCGTGGCGTAAAAGCAGCCCGCCAGGCCCGCCAGCGCCGCGCCGCCGGTGAACGCCGCCAGCTTGATGCGTGCCGGCTCGATGCCCATGCACGACGCCGCGAGTTCATCCTCGCGCAGCGCCACGAAGGCCCGGCCAATCCGCGATTTCTCCAGCAGATTCAAGCACACGACCGTCGCCGCCAGGACGATCAGCGCCAGGAAATACATCGCCCGCAGCACGCCGATCGACGCATCGCCGCCAGGCGACAGCAACTCGCGCACCACCGTCGGCAGCCACGGCGCCGGAACCGGGTTCAACCCGCGCGGGCCATCCGTAATGTTTTCAAGGTTCAGCAGCACGATGCGCATCACCTCGCCAAAACCCAACGTCACAATCGCCAAGTAATCGCCGCGCAGCCGCAGCGTCGGCGCGCCCAGCAGGAAGCCGCCCAGCGCGCCGGCCAGCGGCGCCACCAGCATCGCCCCCCAAAAGCCGATTTGGAACGGGTACTTTTCAACCGTCAGCACGCCCGTCGTGAACGCGCCGATGGCAAAGAACGCGGCGATGCCCAGCTGCAGCAGCCCGGCCTGGCCGACCTGCAGGTTCAGCGCCAGCGCCAGCAGGGAAAAAATAAAGATATTCACAAGTTGGCGATCGATGTGCAGCGCCTGGCCGGTCGCCGCTTCCAGCCCCCAGTCCAGCACCGGCGCAAACGGGTAGATCGCCAGCGCGAGGAGCGCCAGCACGGGCAAGCGGCCGAATTTTTTCAGCAAAGCGGCCATGACCTAAACTTTCTCCCGCGCCGTAGAGCCCAGCAAACCGGCGGGCCGGAACACGAGGATGACGATGAGGATGCCGAACAGCACCGCCGGCTGCCACTGCGCGCCGATGAATTGGTCGGAAAAGGCGCGCACGAGGCCCAAAAGCAGGCCGCCAAGCACCGCGCCGGGGATGTTGCCGATGCCGCCGACGACCGCCGCAGTGAACGCGTAGAGGCCGTTCTGGTAGCCCATTTGGTAGTGCACGGTGTTGATATACAAGCTGTAAATCACCGACGCGAAGCCGCCGAGCGCGCCGCCGATCAGAAACGTCGCGGCGACGACCTGGTCGACGTCGATGCCCATCAGCCGCGCCGCCGACGGGTCCTGCGCGGTCGCCCGCATCGCCTTGCCGAGCTTCGTGTAGCGCACCACGCCGTACAGCGCCGACATCACAACCAACGACGCGCCGATCACGAGCACGTCCTTGGGCTGCAGTGTTACTTTGCTATTTGCGCCCAACAGGTTGATTGCAGGCAACAAATTCGGGAACGCCTTGGGCGCGGCCGCTTGCCCACCGCCGCCGAAGATCGCCATCGACATGCCGCCCCAGAACAGCCCGACGTTTTGCAGGATGAAGGACACGCCAATCGCCGACACCAGCGGCGCCAGCTTGGGCGCCTTGCGCAGGGGCTTGTAGACGACGCGGTCGATCGCCAGGTTCAGCAGCCCGCCGAACAGCGACGAGGCGACGATGCACAGCACCAGCCCG
The DNA here is from genome assembly GCA_903869075.1 of uncultured Myxococcales bacterium. GTDB lineage: Bacteria > Myxococcota_A > UBA9042 > UBA9042 > UBA9042 > CAIYBN01. The sequence goes on from CAIPXZ010000127.1 coordinate 5,719, forward strand.
CCCGCCAGCGCGCCCGCGGACGAGTGCTCGGTCAGTCCCAGCGCGCCAACCAGCGTCAGCGAGACGAACGCCGAGAGCATGAAGACGTCGCCGTGGGCGAAGTTGATGAACTCGAGGATGCCGTACACCATCGTGTAACCCAGCGCGACCAAAGCAAAAACCATGCCATTGGTCAGGCCGATCAGCAGCTGTTGCAAGACGGTATCGAGCACGGGTTCTCGCTGGAGCTTAGGGTTTGGCAGCCGCCGGTGCCGCGCCGGCGCCGGTGCCCAACAGCGTCGCGAACTTGAACTTGCCGGCTTCGACGATGTTGCCGGACATCACGGTCATCGTCGTGTCGCCGTTTTTGTCGAATTTCCAGGTGCCCAGCGCGCCGTCCTTCTGCTCCGTCGCCTGGATCGCGTCGCGCAACGCCGCGCGGTCCTTACTGCCGACCTTGGCGATGGCGTCCAGCGCGACCTTGGCGGCAACGTAGCCGTAGACCGCGTAAGCCTGCGGCTCGGCCTTGTACTTGTCCCGGTATTTCTTGACGAATTCCGCACCCTTGCCGGTCAGTTCCTCAGGCGGCACACCACCAAAAGTCACGTACGCCTTGCCGGCGACGTTCTCGACGCCAGCGGCCTGAATGAACGCCTCCTCAAAGCAGCCGTCCGGGACCATGAGCTTGGAAGCCAAGCCTACCGCCACGATATCCTTGGCGATTTGCCCGGCGTTGGTCTGCGTCGTGCCGCCGTAGTAGATCCAGTCGGGGTTGAGCGCCTTGATCTTGGTCATCAGCGAGCGGTATTCCTGCGCCTTGGGGTCGATGCCCTCGCGGCCAAGCACCGTGATGCCAAAATCCGGGGCGCTGGCGACAAAGACGTCGGCGACGCCCTTGCCGTACAGGCCGCGATCGTCCAGTACATACACGGACTTGCCGCCGACTTTCTTGATCCACTCCGCCGCCGAAGTGCCCTGGATGTCGTCGGCGGGCACGACGCGAAAGTAGTTGACCTTGCCGGTCGGGCGGTAGACGCCCGGCTCGTTCGGCTCGCCCATGCCGGGCTTGGTCAGGCCGGTGTAGGTGTTCGCCGGTGAAATCATGGGCAAATTCGCCTTGTTGAGGATCGGCATGGCGATCTTCGCGGCGCCCGAGTTGTAGGTGCCGATGTACGCGACGACATTCGGATCTTTCACGGCCTTGTCGGCATTGGCGGCTTCAACCTCCGGATCCCAATCGCCTTTTTTGGCGCTCGCGTCGTCCCAGTCCTCGTAGACGAGTGTGAATTTGCCGATCTTGCCGCCGACCTCGTCGACCGCCATCTTGATGCCGTTGACCATTGTCGTCGTCTGCGCGTTGGCGCTGCCGGTGCGCGGCAAGCTCGAGACGATCTTGATGGTGCCGCCGTCGCTGCCGGCCGCAGCGGCCGCGCCCGTCGTCGCCGAACCACCTGTATCTGCAGCATTTTTGCCACAAGCAGCGACCAGTGCAGCGGCGCCCAGCAGGATCAGGAAACGGTTGCGGTTCATCCAAGCCTCATTCAGCGTTCAGGAGCGCCGAGTCTAGCGAGCGGTGCCGGGAACGGCAACGGTCCCCGGTGATTCCTGCGTGACTTTGCCGCCGCGGTTGGCCCGCGCGCCCGGGCATGCGACCATGGGCGCGCGTGGAGGTGTGCGATGCGCGCGATGGCCCTGACCCTGCTGCTGACGGCTTGCGCAACGACGCCTGTGGACTCCGAATTTGTGGTGCAGGACGGCGACTTCGCCGGCCTTGAGACGTGGCAGCACTGGCAGATCGACGCCACCGCGCCGGGCAGCTTCCACACAACCGGTCCGCGCATTGTCTACCTGAACCGCAAGCCGCCGGCCGGCGCCACCGCGTTCCCGGTCGGCACGATCCTCGTCAAGACGCTGCTGAACGGCAGCGGCGACACATTCGCCATGGTCAAGCGCGGCGGCAGCTACAACGCCGACTGGGCCATCGGCTGGGAATGGATGGAAATCACCAACAAAACAGGCGCTTGGCAGATTGTCTGGCGCGGCAATACGCCGCCCGACGGCGCCGGCTATAGCGAAGACGGCGTCAGCTGCAACCTCTGCCACAGCATGGCGCGCAGCAACGACTACGTGCAGTCGGCCGCGCTCAAATTGCCGATTCCGTGACAGGAATGCCGGCCGGCGCTACCCTGCGCGCAGCATTGCCACGCTTGGAGGCCGCATGACCACTCGCCATTTCCGCTTCGTCAACCGCCGCTTCGCCCTGTCCGTTGCGCTGGGCTGCCTCGGCTCGGTTCACTGCCTGCTCGCCGGCTGCGAGAGCCCCAGCCACGACGAGCAGGACGCGCTCGACGACACGATCGGCGTCATCGACGCGAACATCACCAACAACCAGGACACGGCGCTGAATTTCGACACGAGCGCCGACGGCAGCGCGCCGCTCAGCCTCATCGCCGGCGGGGCGACGGCGCCGCTCAGCCAGCTGGCCAGCGCGATCGCCCAGTGGGAGTGCCAGCGCATCGTCGATTGCGGCTGCACCACCGCCAAGCAGACAAAGCCCGACGTCGCCAGCTGCGCCGCGCTGCTCGCGCCGGCGATCGCCACCGCTTGGAGCAACGGCGGCCTCGTCGCCCGCGCCGACCTCATCCCGGTGTGCGTCGCCGCGTTGCAGGCCGACAGCGCGCCCTGCGCCGTCGCCAAGCTCAACACCGTCACGCCCTGCCTCGCCGCGCTGCGCTGGCCCGGCAAGGCCGGCGACACCTGCGGCGGCAACGGCCCGTACCTCTGCGCCGACGGCGGCGTCTGCGAGGGCGGCAAGTGCACTGGCAACCAGCTTGGCCTCCTCGCGCCAGGCCAGGCGTGCAGCAACCCGTTTATTTGCGGCGACATCGAGTGCCTGAAAAACGCTGCAGGCAAAGGCACTTGCGCCGCGCCCGTGGCCGTCGGCCAGCCCTGCGTCAACGTCGGTGACTGCGCGCAGCCGGCGCTCTGCAAGTCCGGCACCTGTACGCTCGCCGCCAAGGCGGGCGACAAGTGCACGGCCGTCAGCGACTGCGGCCCCGGCCTCGACTGCATCGCCAGCGCCTGCGCCGTTCCCGCCAGCTGCAGCCCCGGCAGCACGTGCGGCAACGGCGGCCAGTGCATCGGCGCCATCCACAACACCTGCACCGCGCGCTTGGCCACCGGCGCGGCGTGCTCCGCCGACAAACAGTGCAGCGACGGCAGCTACTGCGACTCCGCCAGCAAGAAGTGCACGGTCGCGCCAGCGCTCGGCGCCACCTGCGGCAACGGCAGCGTCTGCGCCAGCGGCCTGGGCTGCGAGTCCGGCAAGTCGACGTGCCAGGCCTTGCCCAAAGGCGGCAGCGCGTGCCTGCTCGGCCCCGGCGGACCGACGCTGTGCGCCGCCGGCTTCGCCTGCCGCGCCGACAACGGCCTGTGCGACGCGCCGCCGCTCGAGAACGCGCCGTGCGCCGCCGACAACAGCTGCAGCGACGCCGACGTCAACGGCGACGGCGTCAAGGGCGACCTGGTCTGCAACGTCACGTTCAAGGGCAAGGTCTGCAGCCAGAAGCTCGCCGCCGGCACGCAATGCCAAAACGAGGCGTGCCAGGCCGGCCTTTTCTGCGACGCCAGCACCGGCAAGTGCGCGAAGGTCCTCGCCGCCGGCAGCGCGTGCACCGCCAGCAACGCCTGCGGCAGCGGCGCCGCCTGCGTGCCCGGCGCCAGCGGCAAGCTCACCTGCGCCGCGTTGCCGGTCGCCGGCAGCCTGTGCCTCGCCGACTGCGCCGCCGGCTTGTACTGCGACGTCGGCCCGCAGACCGTCAGCTGCCAGCCGCCCGTCTGCGGCGATCTCGCGGCGTTGCAATAGCGCTAGCGCCGGCGAATTTCAACGTTGCCAAACACGCACTTGCCCTGCACGCGCAGCACCGGGCCGCGGACCTCGCCCGGCGGATTGCGGCCGTGATCCTCCACGTTGCCGAGAAAACCCGTCAGCCGCAGCTCCACCGTCAGGTCCACCGGCACCGTCAGCTCGACGTTGCCAAACACGCAGGTCACGTCCAGCGTCGTCACGCCGTCAGCCAGCTCTGCCGCCGTGACGCCCAGCTCGGCGTTGGCAAAAACCGTCACAACCCGCTCGTGACGCGCCGTCAGCCACCCGCTGTGGCGCTCCACCGAGCCAAACACCGCCAGCAGCGGCGCCGGCGCCGATTCCGGCCGCGCCAGCGCCTGCCGCGGCGGTGGCGCCAGGTCCAGCGGCTGCAGGTCGGCGACCGCCAGGTTCATGGTCGCCAGATCGTTCGCCTGCGTGACGTGCTCGACGCGCTGCTCGTACTCGTGGACGTCGAGCGTGTTGTGCACGTAATGCGCGCGCAGCTGCTCGATCGCGGCGTCGCGCTGGGACGCCAGGGGCTTCACGGACATGATGGCGCTCCGGTCAGCCGCAACGTTCGCGGCGCGATGCGGCCGACTGTGACACACGTCCCCAGCGCGTTGAAGGGCCAAAACGCCGTCGGGACGTTGCGGCGCCGGCCATTCCATGCCAATTTCCCGGCGCGCCGCGGCGAATTTCCTCGCGCGACGGCGTGAAGGAGCTCGCCATGCACCGCTTTCGCCTCCTGCGCCCGGCGCTCGCCGCCGCCGCGCTCACCGCCGCCTGTTCGTCGCCCAGCACCGGCACTGGCACTGGCAGCCTCAGCGGCAGCGATGCCAAGGCCGACACCAAGACCGCCGATGCCAGCGGCGCGACGGACGGCGCCAGTGCCGACGACGCCACCGACGGCGGTCTGACTGACGCCATCTCCGCCGATGCGCCTGATTTGTCTGGATTTTTCGATGACGTCGCCGCCGACGCGGTCGACACCGGCATCGCTTTCAACCCGGACGCGGCGTGCAACGCGATCGCCGCCCAAGGTAAACCGTCGCCGGTCGCGCTGCTGTTCGTGCTCGACTACAGCTGGTCGATGTGCATGGACCCGAGCGCGCCGCTGTCCGACCTGAACTGTGCGACGGACCCGGCGAAGGCCAAGTGGAGCATCCTCGTCGAGGCGATGAAAGCGGCGGTGCCGTCGCTGCCGGACGACTCATACTCCGGCATGGTGTATTACCCAGACGTCAAGAATTCCGCGACAGTTTGCACAGTTGCGACGGCGCCGAAGGTGCCGTTGGCGCTGACCGGACCCGCGGGCTCCACGCAGCGCGACCTGTTGATCTCCAGCCTGCCGCCGCTGCTGGGCGACAACAGCCCGATCGCCTCCACGCCCACCGGCGACGCGCTCGGCGCCATGTACAGCTACTACGCCGCCACGCCGGAGAGCGCCCTGCCCGGCGCCAGCCGCTACGTCGTGCTCATCACCGACGGCAAGCCGACCTGCGCGTCGAGCGCCGCCAACGCGCCGGCAGCCATCACCGCCGCTGTCGGCAAAGCCAACGGCGCCGTGCCGCCGGTCCACACCTTCGTCGTCGGCGTCCCCGGCAGCGAGAATGCGCGGACAACGCTGTCGCAAGCCGCCAAGGCGGGCGGCACCGCGCCGGCAAACTGCTCGGATACTGGGCCAAACTATTGCCATTTTGACATGACGGCCTACCCGACCCCCGCTGATCTCGCCACGCACTTGAGCGCCGCGCTCGCCGCCATCAAAGGCCAGGCCATCGGCTGCGACTACAAGATCCCGCCGAACCCGCAGGGCGGCAGCACCAACTACACGTTCGTCAACGTGCGCTACACGCCGGGCGACGGCAGCTCGCCGCAGGACCTGATCTACGACCCGACCTGCGCCGGCGCCGGCTGGCACTTCGACGACCCGACGACGCCACAGCACATCCTGATTTGCCCGACCAGCTGCACGACGATGACCGCCGACGCCAACGCCAAGCTCGACGTGTTGTTCGGCTGCCCGCGGCTGGAAAAGTAGCCGAACTTCCGCTACTTGGACTGCAGCGTCAGCCGTGGATCCGCCGCTGCCAGCAGCGCCGTCAGCCCCGCCGGCGCACCCTTGACGTGCGCGTCCAGGAACGCCCGCGCCAGCTGCGCCGTCAGGTCGCGCTGCACGTCGTGGTCCAGCAGCGGCTCCGTGCCCGGCGGCGGAATCGGCCGGCAAGCGTCCGCCGTGCCCCACGCCGCCATCGTCTCGGCCAGCGGGTCGGTCAGCCCAGTCGGCGTGCTGTCCGTCGGGTCCGCCATCGCCAGATCCGTCACCTGCAGGTGCGTCCCGCCCAGCAGCACGCCCAGCACCGCCGGTCCCTGCGCCAGCTGGAACGCGCGCACCGGGTTGTTGGCCGCGGGCACAAGCAGGTCGCGCGTCGCGCCCACGGCGAGCAGCGGCACTGGGCGGGTGGCGAAGAAATTTGGCGCAAAGAAACAGGAATCGCCGGAAATGTCGACGATTGCCCGCAGCCGCGCGTCGTGGCCGTCGCTTGCATACGCCGCCAGCAGCGCGACAGTGCCGCCCGTCGAGTGGCCCATCACCGCGTAGCCCGCCGTCGCGTCGAGGTGGCCCGCGAGCGGCGCCGGCAGTGCGGCGCTCAACATCTGGTCGGCGAGGAACACGAGGTCGCCCTGCTGCGCTTCAGCGTGCCAATCGGACGGTCCGCCGTCGGTCAGCAGCGAGGTCAACGGAAAGTCAGCGGCGACGACGATGTAGCCCAAGGCCGCCATCCGACTGCAGATTCCGCTGTAGACGCTGGGCGTGCCGGACGAGCCGTGGACAAACAGCAGCAGCGGGAACGCGCCCGCCGCAACCGGCGCCTCTGCCACCGCCACACCACCCGTCGCGCCCGCCGCCGGGTACCAAATCTGCACGGGCAGGTGCCGTCCGGCGTGCGCCGGCGTATCGCCGTTGGCGGGCGTCTCACGGCTGGGATCGGTCCAATCGGCGCTTGTGGAGCCGACCGCCCACGCGGCAGGCAGCGCGGTGGCGTCGGCATCCGCATCGGCAGCGGCATCCGCATCGGCAGCGGGGGCAACGCCGGCGGCGCCGGGCGCGGTGCCACATGCGGCGAGGAAAACGGCGGCGAGAGCGGCGGACAACGGGCGCATGCAACCTCCAGGCGGTGACGATGCCCGCGCCGGCGGCCGATGGCAAGCGCCGCGGCTACTGGCGGTGGTAGACGAGCGCGCCCTTGGGCAACGGCGCCTGCATGACGATTGTCTTGGCGTCCCGCGCCTTGACGATCAGGAACTTGTCCGCGGCCAGCTTATCAGAGCCGATCTCAGCGGCCTGCTTGCCGGTCAGCGGACCCACCGGGCGAAAGTGCAGCTCATCGGCCGGCGCGTCCAGCAGCGCGATCGCCGCCCGCAGGTAGATTTCCTCCTTGCCGTCCTTGTCCAGGCCGTAGGACACCCACTCCAGCTTGTCGCCGGTCTTCTCAAAGCGGATGCCTTCACCGGCACTTTCACGCGCGACGGCATCGAGGCACGCCGCCTGCTTGGCCGCGTCGCCCTTCGCCTCGGCGGCACAGCGCGCGGTCTGGAAATTCAGCACGTCGGCGGACTCTTTGAACGCAAACTGGAATTTCGCACCGTCGCCGATGATAGCCTGAATCTGCAGCGGCGCCGCGGCGGTCGTCGGGCTCGCAGTCGGCGGCGCGTCGGTTGGCGTCAAAGCCACCGGCGGCGGCGTTTCGGTGGTCGGCGGCGCCTCGGGCGCGGGCGATGGCGGCGGCGGCTCGCGGCAAGCGGCCAGAATCAACAGGCTGGCAATCACGAACAGGGGGATGGAACGCATGGCAGACTCCTGAAGCGGCCGGAGGATCCCGGCACACTCTGCTCCGACGCGTGGCGCGGCGAAAGGATCTGCGCCGGGATTCAGTACCGCACGGCGCCGGTCAGGTGCCGCAGCTTGAGCTGCGCCATCGCCAAGCCAATGCGCTCGCGTTCTTCATTTTCCTCGGCCAGCCGCTGGTTGGTGTCGGCCTCCGCCAGCTCCAGGCTCGTCACGGCGCCGGCGACGTACGCCTTGCCAGTGATGTCCGCGCCGCGCCGGGCGATGACCGTCTGCGCCGTCGCCAGCCGCAGCGCGTCCTGCGCCGACTCCAGATCCAGC
>CAIPXZ010000128.1 GCA_903869075.1 uncultured Myxococcales bacterium
GGCGGCCAAGCCGATGTGGCCGCATCTGACGCTGGCGGCGCTCGGGCTCCTGGTGCTGGCAGCCGCGGCGTGGCGGCTGGCGCGGCGGCGCGAAACTTGAGCGCTGGGCGGCATTTGCTGCTAGGCTGGCGGACATGCACTTCACCGCCGAATCCTTCATCGCGTCGCTCATCACCGGCAGCGTCGGCTATGTCTACTGGTCGTACGGCCGCAAGCGCCCGGCGCCGCTGTTCATGGTCTGCGGCGCGCTGCTGATGGTCTTTCCGTACTTTGTGGAGTCGATTCCGCTGACCGCGCTCATCACCGTCGGCCTCGCGGCGCTGCCGGTTGTGGTGCGGATTTAGGCAAATTACGGCAGGAGCTCGATGTCGTCGAGGAGGATGGCGGTGTCGTAGGCGCTGTCGCCGACGTCGTCGACCTCAAATGACAGGGCGCCGACAGTGAGCGGCTTGGGCAACGCCACTGTCGTGACGATCCACTGGCTGGCCCAGACGTCCCCGCCGACGTCAAACTGCAACGAGGTTTGGACCAAGGTGCCGTAGGTCGTGGCGGCGCAGACAGCGTCGAGCGGCACCTTCAACGCCTTGAAAGTTCCGGCGGCGGACGTCACGCCGACGGCGAAGGTGTCCTGGAACTTGCTGCCGCAATTCTCCTTGAGTTCCGAGGAGATATAGCGCCAGACAAAGCGCACTTTGCTGACCGGGCTGCTGACGCAAAAGGGCCTGGACGCGGCGCTCGAGACGCCGTAGCTGGCCTTCCAACTCGTGGCGAGCTTGAGCATGCGGTGGCCGTCGGGGGCGCTGAATTCGCCGAGCTGGGTGATCACGGTCGCGTCGCCGGCGAGCGCCCAGCCGACGAGCGGGCTCTCGAAGTCGAAGCTGCTGCAGGTGTCGCCGAGGCAGGAGGCGCAGACCGCGGTGCAGGTGTCGCCGACGCAGGCGTCCATGCCGAGGCAGCCGCAGAAGCCGCCGCAGCCGTCGCTGCCGCAGTAGCCAGCGGGGCAGCTCGCGGTGCAGGGACCGGGCATTTTACAATTGCTTTCGCAGACGTAGCCGCAGCCGTCGTCGGTTTTGCATGGCCCGTAGATCGTCGGGCAGCTGGCGGTGCAGGTCGTGCACGACGCCGCGTAGAACGGAAAGCTGCCGACGGGCAGGCTCGCCGCGCCTATCGGCACGCAGCTGACGTCGGTGCCTGTGCCGGAGAGCCCGACGTACAGCTCGCCGGTCGGGCACGGCCGGCAGCAGCCGCCGTAGCACTTGTCGCTCCCGCTGCAGGCGGTGCCGTCGGCGAGCGGCGGGTTGCAGCCCCAGCCGTTGACGCAGGTGGCGGTGGCGGCGGTACACGGGTTGTTGTCGGCGGCGCAGACGGGCGGCACGCTGCCGACGCAGCTGCCGGCGCTGCAGACGTCGACGGTCGTACACGGCTCGCCGTCGTCGCAGGCGGTGCCGTCGGCGATGGGCGCGTAGTCGCATGCGCCGGTCAGCGGCGCGCAGTCGCTCGTGCAGGCGTTTTGATCGCCGGGACACTTCGGCTTGCCGACGCAGCCGTTGATGAGGCAGGTGTCATCGCTCGTGCAGGGGTCGCCGTCGGTGCAGCTGCTGCCCAGCGGCAGCGGTGTGGTGACGCAGGCGCCGTTCTCGCACGTCGCGCTGGCGCACACGGCCATCTTGGCGACGGCGCAGGGAGCGTTGATGAAGAAGCTGAGGCACTCGCCGGTCTGCGAGGAACACACGTCGGTCGTGCACACATTGCCGTCCTCGCAGTTTTTGGCCGTGTGGCTGCAGCCGGCGGCGCCGGTGCAGAAATCGTGCGAGCACGGGTCGCCGTCGTCGCAGTCGGTGGCGGCGCTGCACGGCATCCCGCACGCCGGGGTGCCGAGGCACGCGCCCTTGAGGCACTTGTCGAGCGCGGTGCACGGGTCGCCGTCGCTGCAGAGGCCGCTGATCGGGTAGTGGACGCAGCCGTCGGCGGCGATGCAGACGTCCTGGGTGCACGGGTTGCCGTCCTCGCAAGCCGCGCTTGTCGCACACGGCACAACGGCATCCGCGGCAGCGTCGGCGGGCGCTGTGTCAGCGGTCAGGACGTCCGGCAACGGCGCGACGTCGGCCGTGACAGCGGCCATGTCGGCAACAGCAGCGTCCATGTCGGCGACAGCAGGCACCGCGGACGGCGCGCTGCAGGCGGCGACGGTGACAAGCGCGATCAGCAGCGAACGGCGCATGAATTCCCCCGTTGCCAAGCCTGCGCGCGCGGGTGGGCGGCGTCAATCGCGGCGTGCGACACGCCAGCCGTGGCGGTGGCGGCCATGGCGACGACGCGCGGCGGGTTGACAGCGCCCGGGTGACGTTCGGCGGCCCGCGATTGGCGTGCCAGTCGCGCTGCCTCGGCAAAGTGCTTGCCGATCCACGGCTTGCTGCGCGCCCGCGCGATGTCGCGGTGTGCCGCGCAGTATTTCGGCACCCACCGGACGTACCGCGCGACCGTGCGCTCCGGGATGTGGAACGTGGCGAAGCAGACGCAGCAGACGAACTCGCTCATGGGACCTCCGGAAAATTGGTTTCACTGTCAAAGGGTTGGCCGCGATCGGCGTTTGCCGACAGCGCGGGGGACGCGAGCGGGCCAGACGTCCCGGCCCGCAACCCAAAATAGTGTTCGTGCGCTGACGACTTTTTCCGCGCGCGACCTGAAAATAGTTCGGCGAGAGTGCCGGGACTGCTCAGCCGCCCGCCCGCGCGCCCAACGCCGTCGGCGAGGTTTCAGAGCCCAGAGTCCCGGCCCGCAACCCAAAACAGTGTTCGAACGCTGGCGACTTTTTCCGCGCCACACACCATGCTTTTTTGCGGGCGCACGCGTTCCCGCCCGCGCGCTTCGCGACCTCAGGCCGCCCGCGTCCGGCTCTGCGTCCCTTCCAAGTGCCCGGCGTAGGTCCAGGCAAAGCGCTCAGGCGGCTGGCCGACGACCTGCAACGTCGCGTCGTACCAGCGGTCTTGCAGCGTCAGGGCAAAACTCTGCGTCGCGCCGGCCGCCAGCGTCGGCGTCGCGGTCTTGCCCGTGATGGCGTCCAGCAGCTGCAGCGTCAGCGTGGCGTTGGTCGGGTTCGTCACGGTCAGCGTCGCGCTTTCGCCGGCCGGGTCCACCGCCAGCGCCACGTGCGGATCGCCGCCCGCGGTCAGCGCGTTGCCGACAAAGCGTCGGAAAAACTGATTGACGCCGTGCACTTCCACCGCAAAGCCGCCATCCGCGCCGGCCGCGTACGTCACCGCCGCTGTGCCGCCGGGCGCGACCGTCACAAACCGCGGCAAGTCATCGACGCCGGCCAAACCGTGGATATCGACAGGAAAACCGGACGTGCCGCCATTGGCCAGCGCGATCGTCAGGTTGCCAGCGCCGTCGCTCGTCGCGTTTGCCTCGGGCAGGTACGGCAGCGGCCGCAGCGGGCGCGTTCCCGGCTCCACCGCCGGCAGCCCCGTCTCGCCGTTGGGCGCCGCCGGCGGCAGCGTCGCACACGCGGTCTTCGCCGCCGCCATAAGCAGCGCGGCATCCGGCAGCGTCGCGGCAAAAGCCCCCGGACTGGCGTCCAGATCCAGCGTTGCCAGCAAATCGCCGCAGACGGACCGCCGCCACGCGCTGATGTTCGGCTCCTGCACGCCGGTAAACTTCTCCAGCAGCCGCAAAATCGACGTGTGATCAAACACTTCACTGCAGACAACGCCGCCAGTGCTGAACGGCGACACCACAATCGTCGGCACGCGCACGCCAAGGCCAATCGGCAGGTTCAGCGCGTATTCGTCCGGCGTGTCAGGCGGCGCCGTTGGCGAGACGACGTGGTCATAAAAGCCGCCGTTTTCGTCCATCGTGTAGATGAACACGGTCTTTTCCCACACCGCCGGGTTGCTCGCCAGCGCGTCCAGATAGAAGTGCGTCAGGTCGGCGCCGGCGTTCGGCGCGGAGTTGGCGTGCTCCGACAGGCTCGCCGGCGCAATCAGCCACGAGACCGCCGGCAGCGTGTCGTTGGCCACGTCGTCAGCAAAAGCCTGGCGCGACCGCCGCTTCATGCCGTTTTCGTACAGCGGCGAACCGACGGGCGCGTCCTGAAAATTCGCGAACCACGCCAAGGCGTTGTCGTCAAAATTGTCCTCTTCCTGGTACACGCGCCACGATACGCCGGCGGCCTGCAGGCGCTCCGGGTAGGTCGTCCATGTGTAGCGCGGCTTGGAGTCGTTGGTCATCACCGGGCCCTGGTACTGGCCCGCGGCGTCGCACGACGCGGTCCACAGGTACAGCCGGTTCGGGTTGGTCGACGTCGCCACCGAGCAAAACGAGTGGTCGCACAGCGTGAAAGCGTCGGCCAGGGCGTAGTGGAACGGGATGTCCTGGCGGTTGTAATAGCCCAGCGCGTTCAAGCCCTTGGCGGTCACCCAGTTGTCCCACCGGCCGTCATCGCGCGCCGTTAGGCCAGTGAACCAGTCGTGGCTGACGTCCGCGACGCACTGGCCGCTGGTTGTCGCGCCGTTGAAGCGGTACGGCCAGATGCGGCTGCCTTTGCTGGGCTGGGCAAAGACGTTGCCGCCGGCGGCGATGCTGAGCGGATGGTGGTCGCCGTAGCCGCGCACGCCCGACAGGTTGCCGAAGTACGAGTCGAACGACCGATTTTCCTGCATAAAAACGACAACATGCGCGACTTGCGACAGGTCGCCGCGCTTGGCCGGCTTCTGCGCCTGGCACGCCAACGACGGCGGCAGCGCCGCCAGCGCCGCCAAGCCCATCCCACGCAGCGCCGACTGCTGCAGAAACCACCGGCGATCACCCTGCCCCATCTGCACCTCCCCCCGCTGCAGTATTGCGCCGGACTCCGGCTGCGGCAACGGCAGCGACGCGATTTCGCCGCGGATTTGTCGAACGCCGGTCACGCGCCCGTCACGTCGCGGCGATTTGACCGCGCCCCGCAGCCCAGCCATCATCGCCGCCCGGAGCCGCGCCATGCCGTTCATTCTCACCGCCGTTTTCATCCTCTCCGGCGCCGCTGGCCTGCTCTACGAGTCCATCTGGAGCCGCTACCTCGGCCTCTTCGTCGGCCACAGCGCCTACGCCCAGGTCATCGTCCTCGTCATCTACCTGGGCGGCATGTCCGCCGGCGCCGCGCTTGCCGCCCGCTTCTCCGCCCGCGTCCGCCAACCGCTGCTCGCCTACGCCGCCGTCGAGGCCATCGTCGGCCTCATCGGCCTCAGCTTTCACGACGCCTTCCGCGCCGTCAGCGAATTCGCCTACGCCAGCATCTTCCCGGCGCTGGCCGGCGGCTTCACGCTGGTCGCCGCCAAGTGGACGCTCGCCGGGCTGCTGATCCTGCCGCAGTCGCTGCTGCTGGGCACGACGTTTCCCCTCATGACGGCTGGCTTTTTGCGCACGACCGGCCGGCAGACCGGCCGCGTCTTGGCGCTGCTGTATTTTGCCAACTCGATCGGCGCGGCGGGCGGCGTGCTGCTCGCCGGCTTTTGGCTGATCGGCCTCGCCGGGCTGCCGGGCACGGTGCTCGCGGCGGCGCTGCTGAACCTCGCGGTGGCGCTGACCGTGTTCCTCGCCGTCAAGCTGCAGCCGCGCGATGCCGAGCCGACGCCGCCGCCGCCGCCGATAGCGACCGTCGCGCAGCCGTTGCCGCAGCTGTGGCGGATGCTGCTGATCGTCGCGGCGGGCACGGCGCTGACGAGCTTCATCTATGAAATCGCATGGATCCGCATGTTGGCGCTGGTCCTGGGCAGCGCCACGCACTCGTTCGAAGTCATGCTCTCGGCGTTCATCCTGGGTCTGGCGCTGGGCGCGTTCTGGGTACGCAACCGAGCGGATCTGTTCCGCGATCCCGTGCGCGCGCTGGGCTTGACGCAGTGGGCGATGGGCGCGCTGGCGCTGGCAACGCTGGGCGCGTACGTCGCGAGCTTCGACTGGATGGCGGTGCTGCTGTCCGGGCTGGCGCAAAACCTCGACGGCTATCACTTCTTCACCGTCGCCAAGTACGCCATCGCGCTCGCCGTCATGCTGCCGGCGACGTTTTGCGCCGGCATCACGCTGCCGCTCATCACCCACGTGCTGATGACCGCGGGCGCCGGCGAGCGCGCCATCGGCGTCGTGTACAGCGTCAACACGCTGGGCTCGATCCTCGGCGCCGGGCTGGCGTCGCTTGTGCTGATGCCGCTGCTGGGCATGAAGACGCTGCTTGTGCTCGGCGGCGCGCTGGACATGCTGCTGGGCGTCTGGCTGCTGTGGCGCGGGCGGCGCGCGGGCGTGCTGGCGCTCATCGGCACGGCGGCGATGTTGGCGTACGCGCTGGCTTTTGTGCCGCTGGACCGCGCCGTGCTCATCGGCGGCGTCTACCGCTACGGCCGCGTCGTCGACCAAGCCGTCAAGAAGATTGTGTTTTATCGCGACGGTCGCAC
>CAIPXZ010000129.1 GCA_903869075.1 uncultured Myxococcales bacterium
CAGATGGCGCGGAAAGCGGTGCGGCTGGATCCTGCGGACTGACCCGCGGCGGTCCTTACAACGTACGGCATTGAGCCGTACACTAGATGCGGAGGTCACGATGCAGCCAGCCCGCAAATCGCCACGAGATCCTGCAGCCGCCACGCCACGCACCGAGCGCTTGGAGGCCAGAATCTCTGCAGATCTGAAAGACTTGTACACGATGGCGGCCACAATGCGCGGCCAGACGCTGACGGACTTCGTGGTCTCGACCGTGACGGACGCCGCGCGCCGGATCGTGCGCGAAAGCGAGGTGCTGGAATGGAGCCGCCGCGATCAGCAGGCGTTTGCTGCTGCGCTGGCGAACCCACCCGCGCCGGCGTCCAAGCTGACGACAGCCGCAGCGTGGTCGCGTGAACAGGCCGGGACCAATGGCTGAGCTGCTTGGGCGCCTTTTTCGCATCGAAGCGTTGGATGGGCGGCATGGGCGCGACAGCTTCAAATCGGGCGTCGACGCGCTGGGCCGCTACTTGGCGTCACAGGCGGGGCAGGACGCCAAGCGCGGCTTCGCCAGCGTTTTCGCGGCTGTGGAGATCGCGTCCGAGCGTGTGTCCGGCTTCTACACGCTGTCGATGGCGGGCGTAGCGGTGGACCTGCTGCCGGAGCGCATGCAGCGCAAGATGCCTCGCTACCCGTCGGTTCCAGCGGTGCGACTGGGACGATTGGCCGTCGCGCTCACCGACAAGGGCCGTGGGCTGGGAAAGTGGTTGCTGATGGACGCGATGGCGCGCTCGCTCGCCAGCGAAGTCGCTTGGGCGGCGTTCGTGGTCGACGCGAAAGACGAGGCGGCGCGGTCATTCTACCTGCAGTACGGGTTTCTGGCCTTGGCCGATGACCCACTGCACCTCTTCCTGCCGCGTGCGACGGTCGAGACCGCGTTCGGTGCGGACACTGGGTCCAGGCGCCAGTAATTCACCGCGCGGCAGCCACGGCACGGTCCCATTCGCTTGCTTCGCTGCTTGACGCATTGCACAAAGCGCTTACCCTCTATCTCTGTCATCGTAGAGGGTAAAAATCATGCCGCCGCTGTTCCTCCGCCACGAACCCGCCCTGATCACGCTGCTCGCCGACGTCGAACAGACCGCCGAATCACTCCGGCCGTTGCCGGTCGGCTCGCCAGGCGCAGTGACCGAACGATCGAAAAGCGGCAACGCCTACTGGTACCGCCAGTTCTACGACGCTGCTGGCCACAAGCGCGACGAATACCTCGGTCCCGTCGGCGATGCGGTCGGCGACGCGCGCCAGGCTGTGGTCCGCGACTGGATCGCCGCTGCGCGCGCATTGGGTGGCAGCGTCCGTGTGCTCCGCCGCGCGGGATTTCCAGCCGTCGATGGCCGTACCGCCGCCACGCTGGCCGGTCTCGCCAACGCCGGCATCTTTTCTGCGGGTGCGGTGCTGGTCGGCTCGCACGCGTTCGGTGTGCTCTGCGGCGCGCTGGGGCTGCGCGTCGCGCAGTACAAGACCGAGGACGTGGACGTTGCGCGGCCGCATCGACTGCAGCTGTCGGCGGACGTGTCGACGCTGGGCCTGGCCGCGCTGTTGGCCCGTACCGGCATCGCGTTCGTGGAAGTGCCGTCCATGGATCCGCGCCAGCCGGCGGTGTCGCTCAAGCCGCCCGGGGCCGATCGCCTGCGCGTGGATCTGCTGATGCCCGGCAAGACGTACGGCATCGCGCCAGTGGCCGAGTTGGGCTTTGCCGCGCAGACGCTGCCGCAGTTGGACTTCCTGATCGCCCAACCGCAGCGCGGCGTGGTGCTGGGGCCAGATCTGGCGATCCCGTTGCTCGTGCCGTCACCAGAGCGCTTTGCCTGGCACAAAGTCTGGACGTCCATCCAGCCCGACCGGACGCCGGCCAAGGTGGACAAGGACATGGCGCAGGCGCGCGTGCTGCTGGCGGCGTTGGCGGAGCGCGATCCGTCGGCGCTGGAGGCAGCGCTGCGCGAGATGCGGAACCGCGAGCGGAAGCGGATCCTGGACCGGCTCCGGTTGGATCTACCCGCTCTTGCCGCGCACCGCGATGCGCACGCGTGGCTGAGCGACCTGTGTGGCTAGGCACCTTGACCCAACATCAATAGCCAATAGAATAGCTGTAGTACCGACAAATCGGCATGAGCAGCTAACATGTTGCCTCGTGGACTGCGCTCTCCCGACGACATCGCCCGCTCTCTTGCGGAACGCATCCGCGCGCCGGGTTGTCGACGCGCATCAGCGCGTTGCCACCGCGTTGGGATGTGCGTTTTGGAAGTCGTTCCGCCATTTTGCTGCAAAAAACGGAGATAGCGATTCCGTTTTGCAGACATGGTCTGGTCGACGCACTCCTGCGTGCGCAGGAAAACCGCTGCCCAGACCGAGTTAGAAGGAAGTAAGGCTGGTTTATCGACCGCGACGATAAGATCGCTAAGGTCTCCATAGCTGCCAAGTCGTGGCTGCGCATCGCCTGTGCCAGCGCCACCGCAGCGCTGGACAAGCGAATGAAACATAAAGAAGATCGTCCATTTCGGTCGGTTCGTCGCGGACTTCGAAATGCCAGCCGCGACGTTGCAGCACCAACGGAGACCACGATCAGGCATGGCGAGTTGCTTGCCCGCAGGAACCGACGAAAGCGTTGCTCTGCGCGCATGCGGGCTACGCAGAACGCTATCTTCCAAGACGGTTGTGCGGTGCGTATTTGCGATCCCCTGCTGAATGCAAAGTGTTCGGGGTGGTGTCGATGACCGCCAGCGCTTACTTGCCAAAAGTAACGTCAAGCGTTACTTTGACGAAGTGAAGCCGGAATCGCCCATCGCTGACCTTGCTGCCTACACGACAGACCTCGCGGCGTCGGGGCGTTCCAGTTTCACGACAAAAGAAGCGGTGGCGGCGCTCGGAAAGACGGACGTGGCGGTTCGCGCGGCCATCCGCCGTCTTGCACGCCATGGGGCGATCGCAACGCCGGTTCGCGGGTTTCACCTGCTTGTGCCGCCGGAATACCGTCGGCTGGGCTGCTTGCCGCCCGAGCAGTTCATCCCGGATCTGATGCGGGTGCTGGGCCGCGCCTACTACGTCGGGCTGCTGTCCGCCGCGCAGTACCACGGCGCAGGTCATCAGCGTCCCCAGGCTTTTTTTGTCGTGGAAGCCAAGAACCGCGCACCCATCGTCTGCGGTGCGGTCCGGGTCGAGTTCGTCGCCAAGAAGTGGGCCAAAGGCTTTCCCGTCGCGACCTTCAACACGCCTCGCGGTACCGTCGCGGTGTCCACTCCGGAGTTGACGGCAATCGACCTGGTGGCCTATCCCGCCCGGAGTGGCGGATTGGACGCAGTCGCCACGGTTCTGGCGGAATTGGCCGAACGCATTGATCCCAAAGAGTTGGCAGTCGCAGCCGGGCAAGCACCGCGAGTTCTGGCGCAGCGGTTGGGGCACTTGCTGGACGCCGTGGACGGCGGCGCGGTCACCGGACCGCTCGCGGCGCTGGTCGCCGATTCGGTGCGGGACTACGCGCCGCTGGAGCCATCGCTTCCCGCATCCGACGCGGTCCGCGACGCGAAGTGGCGCATCCTGGTAAACGTCGATCTGGAGCCAGACCTATGATTCCGCACGACTACATCACGGAATGGCGCGCGAAGGCCCCGTGGGTACAAGACCTTCAGGTCGAGCAGGACTTGGTCATCAGCCGCGCCCTCGTGGCCCTGTTTAGCCAGGAAGCGGTCGCTCGTTTGCTGGCCTTTCGCGGCGGAACTGCGCTGTACAAGCTCTACCTGACGCCGCCCGCGCGATACTCCGAAGACATTGACCTCGTGTAGGTTGCAGCCGGACCGATCGGGGATGTGCTGGACGCCATCCGCCAAGCGCTTGAGCCGTGGCTGGGCAAGCCGAAGTGGAAGCAGACCGAGGGCCGGGTGACGCTGACCTACCGTTTCGACTCCGAGGACACGCCGCCGATGCCGCTCCGGCTGAAGGTCGAGATCAACACGCGCGAGCACATCGCGATCCACGGGCTGGTGCACCATCGGTTCGACGTGCAGTCGCGCTGGTTCAGCGGAAGCGCGAACCTCGCCACGTTCAGCTTGGACGAACTGCTGGGTACCAAGCTGCGGGCTCTGTACCAGCGCAAGAAGGGCCGGGACCTGTTCGATCTGGATCTGGCGTTGCAGCACGTTGACGTCAACCCGGAAGAGGTCGTTCGGATCTTTGCCGCCTATCTGGCGCACGGGAACGACCGCATCTCGCGCGCCCAGTTCGAGCAGAATCTCTCTGAAAAGATGGCTGATTCGCGTTTTGGGACCGATGTGCCGCCGCTGCTGGCGGCGGGTAGGCATTGGGCCCTTGAGGACGCGCTCCGCCGGGTACATGACGGGCTGGTCGCTCTTCTGCCGGGCGAACCGTGGCTTGGGGGCCAGCCGTGATGGATGTCGGGTCAGCAAGTGGCGGTAAGCGCATGATCGGTAAACAGAAATGACGGAGCGGTTGTTGGTTCGGGGTGACAGCCTAATCGGGTTTGCATCCGAATTGCGCAACCCCATGAAATTATTCACTGTGACCCCCAGGGCCTTGGGGGTCACAATGGGGGTCACAAATCTCGTTTTCAGGCGTTTTCGGGCGTTGTCGTGCGTCGTGGAAGTCCTTGACAATACACGTAACTGCCGATAACGTAAGGGCGCTCGGGCAGATTCCCAAGCTGAATGTTGCGGGTTCGAGTCCCGTTTCCCGCTCCAAAGAATCAAGGACTTACACGCCAAGCCGACCCGATGACCCTGCCTGGGTGACAACATTGGGTGACAACATTTTGGTCAAGCCCGAATGCGGCGAGAGCCTGAAGGGCGAACAGGCAAGCCGCGTGAAGTTGGGCGGTTCCAGGGAGGGGCTGCTGATTCTGGGTTCTGAGCATCAGCGGCGAGGTAGTCGTGCGAACACGGCAATTATTACAGAATTTCCTGTGCTTTTCGGTGTCAGCGCTCGCCGGCTGCACAACGACGACGAAGCCCAGCGACGACACAATTGGGGCGAGCGACTCAGCCAGCCAGACGAGCGTCAACGGCTGTGGCGGCACTTGCTGTTCCGGTGGACAGCAGAATTACTGCAATCAATCGCCGTGTGGTAGTGGCGCTGACAAACACCAGTGCTGCACCCTCGTTGGCGGTAGTTGGACCTGTCCATAGCGGCCCTGTCGCGGAGTCGAAACCCGGCTCGTCCAACGCGCGACCAACGCGTAATCCGCCGCCAGACCGTGTCAGCGCATCCAGTCTGCACACCTTCAGCCCGATTCTGGCCGCCAACCTTAGCCCTTCCGCCCGCCAACCATGCGAATTGACATCACATTGTCGCCGACCACCCGCTCTGCCGCATCCGCCCGGTCCCTTGACCGCGAGCATCACGGCGTCGGACGCACCCTATCCAAGGCATCCGCCTTCGCCTCCTGCCCAATCCCGGCATACCGCTGCGTCATCGGCTCCGACGTGAGGCCCACGCTGCTCCGCAGCGGGATGCCGATGCCCGCGGCGACGTTCAAAGCAAACCGGCCATTTCTCCTTTTGATTCGAGATGTTTCCAGCGGCTGTCTGCTGTTCGTCGGCCGGGTCGCCTATCCGCTGGGATCGTAGCCGTCGCGTCGTCCACCATCGCCCGCGCATTGACCGCGTGCCGCCGCGCGCCCTATTGTCGGCCGCCGGAGGCTCCATGAACCGCGCGCTGCTGATTGCCCTGATTTTGACCGTTGCCTGCAAGTCGACGCCGGCGCCCGCGGAACTCGACGCTGGTGCGGATGCCGTCGATGCCGTCGCGGGCACCGATGCGGTGGCTGGCACCGATGCCGCCGCCGATGCCGCGCCGGACGTAACGGTGACCTGGGCGGTGACTTTGCTGCCGCCGCTCGCCACACCCACCGACTTACTGGCCAAGAGCGCCGTCGAAAGCTGCGCGGTCTACCAGGCGGAGCGCTGCAGCGGCGGCAAAAAGCAGGCGTGCGCCGTGTACGACGCCGGCAGCCAGCAGTTCGTCGCCGCGCCCGACGCCCAGGTCCGCCGGGCGTTTCTCTACGACCGCTACCGCGACCTGTACAACGCACCGGACGGCCAGGTCATCGACCGCAACTTCACCGGCGCGGTGCCGCCCGGCACGCCCGAGAGCGTCTGGGGCGACCCCAAGAACTTCAGCAGCTACGACGGCGGCGACGGCGGCATCTGGAGCGGCTGGGGCACCGTCGCGGCGATTTTGCGCTACGCCAACACCGGCACGGTGGCCGACAAGGCGCGGATGACGCAGTACGTTCGCAACCTGCTGCTGCACTTTGAAGTGAGCGGAATTCCTGGCTATCTTGTGCGCTACCACTTCCTGCTCATGCCCGCCGGCGCGCCGCGGACGCCGGACCACATGCAGCGCTGGGAGGACAGCTACACGCCGGATTACCAGGACCGCGCCATCGTCAACCCGGAGACCGTGCCCGATTTGCCGGTGGCGTACGTGAGCGGCGTGACGGACACCGACGGCAAGGTCTGGAAAGGCAAGCCGATGTGGCACGGCAACCCGTCGATTGACCAGTACACCGGGCCGATGACGGCGCTGCCGATGGCGTATCTGCTGCTGGACGACCCGCAGCTCAAGGCGCGCATCTCCACGCAGCTGACGTGCTACCTGAAGCGGCTGCAGCGTATTGAAATCCGTAATTTGCAGTCCAATCCGCAGCTCGTTGCCGGGCTGACGGGCTACTTCCAGGCGGGCGTGTTCAACCCGGACCCGGGCGATATCGACCTGACCAAGGTGGACACGCTCGTGGCGTATGTACACCGGCAAATCAACACCAAAAACGCGGCGACGCTGGATTTGACCTGCCCGGCAAACATCCAGCTGCAGCCGTGGCGGGTGATTGACGCCAAGGCCGACGACTTTCTGGCGCAACTGCTTGATCTGGTGGCGGATCTCGGCGCCGGCAACCAGGAGCGGGAAAATGGCATTGACCACCTGTACGTGCCCAACCTGCGCGGCGGCGACGCGATGCACCTGATGCACCTGGCGGCGCTGGGCTACTGGATGACCGGCGAGGCGCAGTACAAGACGTTTTTGACCGACGAGCTGATCGGCAACCTGCACGCGCTGGATGTGCTTGATACCAATGGCTCTTTTGACCTGCCGCGCTGGTGCAAAAGCTACTACGGCGATCAAATCACCTACGGTCCGTGGTGGGCGTTCATCGAGAACCTGCAGCCCGGCAACCTGCGCACGCGGCTGGAGCAGGCGTTTCACCATGAGCTGTGGCTGAAGATGGTGGCGGTGGCGGGCAACGTCGATTTCAACGTGATGTACGCCGGCGCGCTGGACCCCAAGAACGCGCCGGACCGCGACAAGGCGCTGCAGTATGCGCTACCGCAGCTGGCGGCGTTTGGCGGCAATGGCCAGGATGCCCAGGGCCAGTCGCTGCTGGATGAGCCGCGGCGCACGTATTCGCTCGACCCGGACTATGTGCTTGCGCACCTGCCGGCGGACAACACGATGATTTGCCCGAGCGCGCAGGACCTGCAGGCGTGCACGACGGGCGTGAATTTCCTGGGGATTCAGCTGCCGCCGCCGGGGATCGACAAGGTGCCGTGCGCGAACGTGGACTGGCAGTGCCCGCTGCCGGACGGGACGTGTGCCGCGGGCATGACGCAGCTGCCGGTGCCGCCGATGCTGCGCAAATACAGCGACTACCTGTGGCAGCGCTGCCCGTTTTGCCTCGGCGCTTGGGCGGGCGTGGAGGGCCAGACGCAGTATGCCGGCTCGGACTTCAGCGTGCCGTATTGGAACGCGCTGCGCTACGGGATGCTGACGGCGGGCAAGGGCCAGCTGTTGGCGTGGCAGGACGTCGGCACCTGCCAGTAACGGCGGCGCGGCGCGGAAAAATGGACGATGCGCGCCAACGAGGGCAGCCTAGGCGCGCCAGTACGACCGCTCTGGTCTGGAATGGATCCATGAACATGTTGGTGCGACGTCTCGGTATCGGCCTGCTAGTGTGCGGTGTGGTGGCTTGCAAGACGCCACCGCCGCCCGCGCCCGTGCCTGTGGCAGTCCCTGCGCCCGCGCCTGTGGCCGTGGTGCCGCCGCCGCCGCCGGTCGCGACCAATCCCGCGGTCGCCGAGCTCGCGCCGCTGTGGCCGCAGATCGCGCAATGCGAGGACATCGCCGAGCTGTACGCCGCCGAGAAGTGCCCGGCGAACCTCCAGCTGATGAACATCACCCACGTCGCTTCCGCCGATGAGCCGGTCAACCCGGAGCGCCTGAAGCAGGTCTACGGCGCGCTGCTCGACCAGGTGCTGCATGGCACGGACACCAAGGCGCGCACCTGCGCGGCGTACGCGGCGTGGTCCAAGGCCTACCGCGGCGGCGAGGCTTTTGCCAAGGACGTCAAGACGGGCCTCGCTGTCGCGGACGCCATCGGCGCGCTGGCGGCGGAGACGGGATCGCTGGGTACGCCGATGGCCAACATGATCAACCACTGGTGGCAGGTCGATGGCGAGGTGCGCAAGCGGATGGTGCGCGTGATGCTGGACCGCAATACCAAGTCGACCGCGGGCCGCAGCGAGCTGGTGCGGCAGGGCAGCTGGGTGGCCAAGGACGCGCCGCTGGTTCTCGAGGCAATCCGCACGCTGGCGCAGCGGGACGACGATGACTTGGAGGTGCGGATCGCGGCGATCGACGCGCTGGGTGGCGTTGTCGCCAAGCTGCCGGATCACGCGGACGTTTTGCTGCTGCTGTCCGCCGATGCCAACCCGCGCGTAGCCGCGGCCGCCGTCGGCTCGCTGGCGGGGCTCAAGCCGGACGCGCCGTTGGCCGCCGCCGCGCAGGTCCGGCTGCTGCAGCTGATCGAGAACGGCCCGCCCAGCCTGGCGGCGGATCGCGCGCAGCGGGCCATCGGCAGCGTCTGCGACCTGGCTGGCTTCAAGCGCTACCTTGGCCGCGTCAAGGACACCACCGCGAACCGGCACGTCATGGCCGCGCTGCGCGACGTCGTCCGCACCGTCTGCGCCCGGCCGGGCATCCGCGATGACGCGCTGTTTGTCGCTGAGCTGCGCAAGGCCATCGACCTCGGGCTGGCCGACAACGCCATCGACGACTGGGGCAAGCGGGACATGCTCGCGGCGCTGGGCGCGCTCGGCGGCGCCAAGTCCAAGGCGCGCTGCAGCAAGTTCACCGCCGACACGGTCCCGGACGTCGCCACCGCCGCCGCCGCCTGCGTCGCGCACAGCGGCAAGTAGCCTGGTTGGGAAAGATTCCGTAATTCCAAGCGGTTGTGCCGGGCAACCGGCGGCCGCCTCGACCTCGCCGCCGCCATCCTGTACGGTTGCCGCCGTCGCCGTGATGCGCACGGCGTTTGCAGGACAAGATGCCGCCACCAGAATCTCCCGGCCCGGTTTTTTTTGACCCGCACGGCAAGCGCAAGCAGCACGTCGGGCGGCTCGCGCTGCTGCTGGGTGCCATGGCGACGCTGCTGGCGGTCGTGTTCATCGTCAGCGTGCTGTTCCAGCCGCTGCTGCCGGGGCTGGCGCCGACGCGACGGCTGACTGCGCTGCCGCTGCTGCCCGTTGCACCGAACGTCGCAGCGCAACGCGCGGCGCGGGCCAAGCTGGCGCTGGATCAGGCGCACGCGACCGTCGCCCCTGTTGCGGCGCACCGCCCTGGCACGCTGCACGAGAAGCCGCCGCTCGTGCCGCCACACGCCGCCAAGCCGACGACGCACCCGCTTACCTACGGTTTTTACGTCAACTGGGACGACGCGAGCTATGAGTCGCTGCGCCGTCATCTGAACCAGCTGGACGAGGTCGTGCCGGAGTGGCTGCGGCTGCAAGACGGCGCGCAGCCGCTGGTGCCGGAGATCGACACGCGCGCGCTCGATCTCATCCGCCGCCAGCGGCCGCAGCTGCCGATTCTGCCGATGTTGCACAACTCCAAGGCCGGCGTGTGGGACGCGCCGGCGCTGACGCACGCCGTGCAGGACGCCGCGAGCCGCAAGCGGCTTGTGGACGCGCTTGTCGCGTTCGTCGCCCAGCACGGTTTTGCCGGCGTGGTGCTGGACCTGGAGACGGTGCCTACCGAGACGCAGCCGAACCTGCTGCTTTTTGTCCAGGAACTGCACGCGGCGTTTGCGCCGCACGGCTGGCACGTCGCGCAAGCCGTGCCGTTTGACGACCCGGACTGGAACTTTCCGGCCTACGCCGCCGCCAACGACCAGCTGTTCCTGATGGCCTACGACGAGCACTGGTCGACGAGCGAGGCGGGCAGCGTGGCCAGCCAGCCGTGGTTTGAGGCGATGCTGGCCAAGCGCTTGGCGGAAATTCCCGCGGAAAAGGTCGTGGTGTGTCTGGGCGCGTACGGCTACGATTTTGTTGCGGGTCAGGAAGCGACCGACGTCACGTTTCAGGACGCGATGCTGTTGGCGCGCGAAGCGCAGGCGACGGTTGTCTTCGATCCCGCGACGCTCAATCCACATTTTGCCTATGCCCCCGCCGATGGCGTGCGCCACGACGTGTGGTTCTTGGACGCAGCCACCGGGCGCAACCAGCAGCACGCGGCGATCCAGGCGGGCGTTTCCGCCTTTGCGATCTGGCGGCTGGGTTCAGAAGACCCGTCGCTGTGGTCGAACCTGGAATCCCAGCCGTCGTTCAAACTCGACGTGGGCTACGACGTTGCTTTTGAAGGCGCGGGCGAAATTCTCGACGTGGTGGCCGAGCCGCAAGCCGGTTCGCGCGCGGTGCACATGAGCGCGAGCGGTACGGTGATCGTGAACGAGCTCTACGATCTGCCGTCGCCGTACGTGATTCGTCGCTCGGGTGCTGCGCCAGGCAAGGTCGCGCTGACGTTTGACGATGGCCCGGATCCGCTCTGGACGCCGCAGATTCTGGACGTGCTGAAGCAGCTGAACGTGCACGCGGCGTTTTTCGTCATCGGCGAGAACGCGCTGGCGTACCCGGAGCTGGTGCGGCGCATCGTCGCGGAAGGTCACGACATCGGCAACCACACGTTTACGCACCCGAATTTGGCCGAAGTGCCGGTGATGGTGGCCAACGTCGAGCTGAACGCGACGCAGCGGCTTGTGGAATCGCTGACGGGGCGGTCGACGCGGCTGTTTCGCCCACCGTATTTTGGCGACGCGGAGCCGACGATTCCGGCGGAAGTGGAGCCCATCGTCGCGGCGAAGAAGCTTGGCTACTTGACCGTCGGCTTGCGGGTCGACGGCGAGGATTGGGCGCAGCCCGGGGTGGACGCCATCGTCAAGAACGTCGTGAGCGGCGTGCTGAACCCGGATCCGGACGTGCGCGGCCAGATTGTGCTGCTGCACGATAGCGGCGGCGACCGGTCGCAGACGCTGGCGGCGCTGCCGCTCTTGATTGCCCAGCTGCGTGCGCAAGGCCAGACGTTCGTGACCGTCTCGGAGCTGGCGGGGCTCACGCGCGACCAGGCGATGCCGCCCATGCCGCCGCACAGCTTTGTCGAGGAAGCCGACGCGCTGACCGTGACCGTGCTCTCGACCGGCGCGTGGCTGCTGCACTGGCTGTTCCTGATCGGCATCGTGCTGGGCGTGCTGCGGCTGCTCGTCGTCGGCGCGCTGGCGTTCGTGCAGTGGTGGCGCACGCGCGCGCGTCCGGCGGTGCTGCCGGGTCAGGAAGCGCCGTTTCTCGCGTCGATCTTGGTGCCGGCGTACAACGAAGAAAAGGTCATCAACCAGACGATCGAGAGCCTCTTGAAGGCCGACTATCCGCGGTTGGAAATCATCGTGATTGACGATGGTTCCAAGGATCGCACGAGTGAAGTGGCGCGGGAGCGTTTTGGCGACGACCCGCGCGTGCGGATCATCCGCAAGGAAAACGGCGGCAAGGCCAACGCGCTCAATTTTGGCCTGACCCACGCACATGGCGAGGTCATCGTCGCGCTGGACGCCGACACGCTGTTCATGCCCAATACTATTGGTCTTTTGGTGCGGCACTTGGCGGATCCCAAGGTCGGCGCGGTCGCGGGCAACGCCAAGGTGGGCAACCGCATCAACCTGATTACCTCGTGGCAGGCGCTGGAGTACATCACGGCGCAGAACCTCGACCGTCGCGCGTTTGCGCTGCTGGACTGCATCACGGTGGTGCCGGGCGCGGTCGGCGCGTGGCGCAAGGAAGTCGTTGAAAAGCTGGGCGGTTTCAGCGACGAGACGTTGGCCGAGGACCAGGACCTGACGATCCGCGTGCTGCGCGCCGGCTGGAAAGTTGGCTACGAGGAGGACGCGATCGCTTGGACCGAGGCGCCGGACACCGTGGGGACGCTCGCAAAGCAGCGTTTTCGCTGGTCTTTCGGGACGTTGCAGTGCCTGTGGAAGCACCGCGACGTCATCTTCCGGCCGCGCTACGGTGCGCTGGGCCTTGTCGCGATGCCCAATGTCCTGATTTTTCAAGTGTTTTTTCCGCTGATCTCGCCGATCATGGACCTGATGCTCGTCTGGTCGTTGCTGACGGCGGCGCTGGAGCGGCTGGAGCATCCCGGCGAGCAGGGTTTTGCCAATGTTGGCGTGGTGTTGCTGTACTACGCGCTGTTCCTGGCGCTGGACTGGCTGGCGGCGGCGTTCGCTTTCGCGCTGGAGCGGCGCGAGCAGTGGTCGCTGCTTATCTGGCTGTTTTTGCAGCGATTTTGCTACCGGCAGGTCATGTACTACGTGATGATTCGCTCGGTCGTGGCGGCGCTGCGCGGCGCGATGCACGGCTGGGGCAAGCTGGAGCGCAAGGCGACGGCGACGACGCGCTCGTAGCGCTCACGGCGCCAGCCAGTTGTCGCTCACCACCAACATCGCCAGCATTTTCAGGGTGTTGCCGTAATAGTCGTCGTCATCCAGCGGCCGCGCCACAAGCGCGCCCCACAGCGCATCCAGCCACGGCTGCGGCGCACCGGGCAGCCGCGCGGCGACGGTAAGCGGCGCGAGGAACGCCAGACTGCCACCGTCAGCGTCCGGCAGCGGCTTGCCCGTCAGCGCCACGCCTTCGCCGATCGCCGCCGGCTGGCCATGGCTGTGCGCGACAAAGAAGTCATTGATTTTCTGGACGATTGCCAGCGACCGCGGATCGCCCGTCACAAGCCAATCGGTCGCGAGCCGCCACGGCACGCGGCAGGCATTCCAGGCGTACTGGCCGTCGTGCGCGCCTTCCAGGTAGTGCGGCGGCGCCGGGTGCGGGTGGGAAGTCTGCGTTTGGACGATGAAATCCGGCAGCAGCCCGGCGGCGCTGAAGGCGTCTTGCACCCGCGCCGCCAGCGTCAGGCAGGCGTCCGCCACCCGCTGCCACCGCGGCTCCGCCGTCGCCCGGGCGAAAGCGCGAAAGTGATCGGGCATGAAGTCGGACGTCCGCGTGCCGTGCTGGTACCGCACCTCCATGTCGCGCGCGTCGGAACCCAGCGACGGCAGATCGCTGCCGTCCAGCACGTCGAACTGCAGCGCCTGCGCCAGCAGCGCCAGCGCCGCGCCGCGGTAGTCGATCGGTCCCGCGCTGCCCCACTGCGCGTCCGCCACCAGCAGCGCGAACGCGATGTCCACGTCGCCGTCCGTCGCCGAGCCCGCATCCCCCGGCGCGTCCAGGCAGCCGGTCACCTGGTTCCAGGCCATCAGCCGCGGCGCGTCGTCCGCCGGATGCGCGCGGTAGTAGCGGTACAGCGCGTCAAACCGCGGCTGCGCCAGAGCGTCGTGGCCGGCCATCAGCGCGACGATCACCATGCCGTAGCCGTGCGCCTCGGACGTCGTGAGCGTGCCCGGCGCTTGGCCGCTGGGGTTCACCGCCACCGCTTTGCCGGCGTTCGCGGCGACGACGAGCTGGTCCGGCGCACACGCCGCCACCAGATACCGCGCCGCCCACTTGTCGTAGAACGCCGCCGTGGCCGCATCCAGCGCCGCACGGCCTACCGATGGCGTCAGGTGTCCAGGCGTGAATGGCTGGCGGTGGCTGGCAAAAGGCCAGCGCGGTCCCGCTGCGACGACGGGGGCGGGCGCAACCGCTGGCGGTGGCTCAGGCGCGCGCGCGGCAGCAGGCGCCTGCGGTGGCGCGCGCGGCGGCTGGCACGCCACGAGCAGCACGCCTAGCGTCGCCCACCGCGTCATCCGCTGACCGCCCGCCGCGGTCATGCCACCGGCCGTCCGGCCAGGCCAGCCGCCGCCGTCGCCCAGTCCGCCGGGTACGTCACGTAGAACACCCGCGTCCGGCTGGGCGTGCCAAAGACGATGCGGCTGCCTTTGGGGAGGTAAAACACGTCACCCGCGCGGCCTTCCAGCACGCGGCCGTCGATGTGGATCTGCAGCACGCCTTCCAGAACCAGGTCGATCTCGTCGTAGTCCAGCGCCCACGGGAACGAGTCCTTGCGGTGCCACGCCATCACGCCGGCGGTCATCGGCGCGCCGTCGCGGGCGGTGATGACGTCGGTCAGGCCAATGTCGCGATCGGGACCGGCGCCATCAAAGCGTCCCAGCCGCACCGAGCCGCCGCGGACCAGCACAACGCCCGACGCGTCCACCTCGCGCGCGCAGCTGCCCGGGTCGGGCGCGCGCGTCTCCGGCAATGGCGGATCCGCCGCGGCGTCCTGGTCGATGGCCACGCCCAGCGCCGCCGCCGTCGTCCACGCCGCCGGGGTCACAAGCGTCTGGCTGCGCGGCGCCGCCATGCGCGTCTCGCCCGCCGCATGCGCTTGCTGGATGTGCTCAGCTGAGATGACGCGCTTCATCCAAGTCCTCAGGGCGCGCGTGTAGCACGGCCGGGTTGCGCTTGGCCAGCCGCGCGCCGCAGCTGTGGCAAACCTTGTGATTTTGTGTGCAAAAAGCCGTGCTTGACCGCCGGGTCCCGCGCCGTCACACTCGGCGATGGCCGATGCTGCGGGCGTTGGCCGGAGGTGTGGCGTGAAGCTTGCAGACTGTCTGAATGTGGCCGCGGCGCGTGCCGTTGGCCTGTGCCTTGGCGTGATTCTCGTCGGCTGCGGCGCGCAGTCAGGGACCGGCACCGGCGGCAAGTTCGCGTTGCCCGACGGCAGTGGCGACACGCACATCTCCACGCCCATCGCTTGCACCACCACGTGCCCGACGCACGCCGCCAGCACCGGCACGTGCGTCAACGGCTACTGCGCCTACGCCTGCTTGCCGGGCTTTTTGGACTGCGACAACAACACCGACAACGGCTGCGAAGTCGACAGCGCCGTCAGCGCCAGCCACTGCGGCACCTGCGAAAACGCCTGCCCGACGGCTGCCAACGGCACCGCGCAGTGCGCCAGCGGCACCTGCACCTTGGCGTGCGACCCCGGGTGGGCGGACTGCACGCCGGGCGCCGACGGCTGCGAGACCGCGACGGACACAAGCCTCGACCACTGCGGCGACTGCACAACCGTCTGCCCCGCCGCCGGCGGCGCGCACGCCAAAGCCGTGTGCGGCAGCGGCAGTTGCGGCTTGCTGTGCGAGTCCGGCTGGTCCGACTGCAACAACGACCCCAGCGACGGCTGCGAGATCAACACTGCGTCGGACCCGAACCACTGCGGCACCTGTGGCTTGTCGTGCAACGGCGTGGCCTGCGTCGCCGGCACGTGCGTCTGCGCGTCGTCGACGAGCTCCGCCACGCTGATCCCGCTCGACATGTACATCATGATGGACCAATCCAAGTCCATGAATGAAGCGACCGGCACGCCCAACACCGACAAATGGCAGGCGATTTCCCAAGCCGTCAGCGCCTTTGTCAACGACCCCAAGTCCGCCGGCATCGGCGTCGGCATCCAGTATTTCGGCTTGAAGGGCAGCGGCGGCGGCGGCGGCTTTGGCGGTGGCGGCAAGGACTCGTGCAACGCGGCGGACTATGCCAAGCCGGAAGTCGCGATCGCCGCGCTGCCGGGCAACGCCGCGGCCATCATCGCCTCGGTCGGCAAACATGGCCCGACGACGTCGACGCCGACGTCGCCGGCGCTGCAGGGCGCCATCGACTACGCCAAGACCTACGCCGCCAGCCACCCCGGCCACACCGTCGTCGCCGTGCTGGCCACCGACGGCGAGCCCACCGAGTGCAGCCCGACCGACATCCCGTCCATCGCCAACATCGCCGCCGCCGGCGCGTCGGGCAACCCCAAAGTCCTGACGTTTGTCATCGGCGTCGGCAGTTCGCTGTCCAGCCTGAACGCCATCGCCGCTGGCGGCGGCAGCAAAGCGGCGTTCGTCGTTGACCAGGGCGGCAACGTGGTGCAGCAGTTCGAGGCCGCGCTCAAGGCGATCCAGGGCCAAGCGATCGGCTGTGCCTACGCGATCCCGCAGCCGACGGGCGGCCAGACGCTGGACTTGAACAAGCTGAACGTCCAGACGACGATCGGCGGCGTCAAGACAATCCTGACCTACGACGCGACCGCTGCCGACTGCGACCTGGTGGCCGGCGGTTGGTATTTTGACGACCCGGCGGCGCCGACCAAGATCGAGCTGTGCCCGGCGACTTGCAGCGCGGTCATGGCCAAGGCGGATGCGGCGGTGGACGTCGTCCTCGGCTGCGCGCGCTCTGGCGGCAATTAGCGCGTGATGCCGCCCGATCTGCTGCTTTCCAGCGGTTTCCTGGCTTTTGCCCGGCACATCGGCGTGCTGCGGGCGCTGGAGGAACGCGCCATTGCCATCGACGCGCTTGTCGGCACGTCTTCGGGCGCGCTGATCGGCGCGCTGTGGTCGGCGGGTCTGTCCTCGCACGAGCTGGAGCGCCTGTTGCAAACGGTGGCGCCGTGGCGGCTGCTGCGGCCGCACGCGCGGCCGTGGCGCGGCTTGCTGGATACCGCGGCGTTTGCCGATTTTGTCCGCCCGCACCTGC
This sequence comes from uncultured Myxococcales bacterium, assembly GCA_903869075.1. Lineage (GTDB taxonomy): Bacteria > Myxococcota_A > UBA9042 > UBA9042 > UBA9042 > CAIYBN01. The sequence continues at coordinate 16,821 of CAIPXZ010000129.1, forward strand.
CGGTGGATTTTGCCGGGCTGGCGCGACCGCTGGCGGTGGGCGTCGTCGACGCGGCGGGGCAGCATCGGCTGCTGACGAGCGGGCCGCTGGTGCCGGCGGTTGTGGCGTCGTGCGCGATGCCGTACGTCTTCGCGGCGGTGCGAGTGGCGGATGCGCAGTTTGCCGATGGCGGCGCGGCGGACCGGCTGGCGCTGGCGCCGTGGCGCGCGTGGCGACCGGGACGCCCGGCGATCGCCCACCAGGTGCAGCGCTCGGCGGGCGTGGACCTGCCGCTGGACTTGACGGACGTGACGCTGATCCAGACGCCGCGATCGGGCGCGACGTTCCTGTCGCTGGGCGATTTTGCCGGCCAGATCCTTGCGGCGCAGGCGTGCGCGGCGCGGGTGCTCGACGCGCGGGCGTAGCCGCAGCGCTCACAGCTGGTGGGGCAGCACGCCGGCGTCCAGGCGCAGCAGGTACTCGGCGACGACCTCGCCGGCGCGGTTTGTGTAGGTTTCCTCGGCGACGATCTCGAAGCCGGCTTTTTGCACAACCCGCAGCGACGCCGCGTTCACCTTCGCCACCCGCGCGAACAACGGCCGCTCCGGGCACGCCGCCAGCAGCTCCTCCAGCGCCGCCGTCGCGATACCGCGGCCCCAAAAGCGCCGGCCGAGCCAGTAGCCGACCTCGGGCATGCCAAAGCGGCGAAAGCGCGTGATGTAGCCGGCCGCGGCGCCGCGGACGTCGATGGTCTGCACGAGAATTTCCGGGTCGACGCGGACCATCGCCCAGTGCGCCGTGAATACCGCCCACTCGCGCGGCACGGAAGCGGTCATGGCGCATGCCTGCGGATCGGCTTGATCCGCAAAGAAAACGAGGAGATCGGCGTCGGTTACCGTGCGCAGCATCGCGACCTCACCGCCGCGCCGGGAGCGCGATGCCGGCTTCTGCAAGCGCGGCGTCCATCAGCTTGGCCCAGCCGGCGTTGGCCTGTGGGCTCGCCGGGCTCGGATGCGGCACGCGACCGATGCGTACGTCGGGACTGTCCGCCAGCGCGATCTTCAGGCGCTGCTCGGCAAAGTGCCCGACGCCAATCGCGAATTCCGGCTGCATCAGCGCCACCGTCCGCCGCAGCGCGCGGTCGCAGACGGCAAACAGCGCGGCGCGCTCGGCGGCAGGCAGCTTGTCCGGCGTCAGGTTGGCGCCGCTCGCGGCCATGAAGCACAGCGGGCAATAATTGGTGACGAAAAACGTGGCGAAGAACCGCTCCGGCGTGCCGAACGTGTCGCGCGCCCAGCCCCAGAACCGCTGGCCGCTGACTTCGCTGCGCGGGCAGGCGAAGCCCTGGATCGGCCGCTTGGGGTGCACGACTTCGGGTTGGCCGATGGCGGCGTGGATGCCCAGCCAGTCGCGGACCATCGCCACTTCCCCAAACGGCACGCCCACTTGCGCCATGCCGTACGGCCCCGGATTCATCCCCAGCAGCAGCACCTTGCGCGGCGGCTGGCCATAGCGCGCGGTGTACGCGTCCCACGCCGGCCGCGCGTAGGTCAGCGGGTTGTAGACGTGCGTCACCGGCGGCGCAAAGCGCAGTCCGGCCAACTCGTGGGTCAGATCGTCTGTGATGCCTTGCAGTTCGCTCGCCACCGGCTATCCTCGCTCGCGTCGTCGGCGCCGAGTGTGCCAGAGGAGGTCGTCGTGGCGCAAAAAGTCGTGTTGATTACCGGGTGTTCATCGGGTTTTGGGCTGCTGGCGGCCGTCGAGGCGGCGCGGCGTGGCCACCAGGTCGTGGCGACCATGCGCAACGTCGGTAAGCGCGCGGCGCTGGACGCGGCGGCGCAAAAAGCCAGCGTTTCCGTGGATGTGCAGCCGTGTGACGTCGATGACGCGGCGTCCATGCAGGCGTGTGTCGCCGCGGTGCAGGCGCGCTACGGCCACATCGACGTGCTCGTCAACAACGCCGGCTTCGGCATGGGCGGCTCGGTCTACGACTTGTCGATGGCGGAGCTGCGGGCGCAGATGGAGACAAACTTTTTTGGCGCCGTGGCGCTGACCAAGGAAGTGCTGCCGGCGATGCTGCAGCGCAAATCCGGGCTGATCATCAACGTCACCTCGGTCGCGGCGCTGCATTCGGCGCCGGGTACGGGCGCGTACAACGCGTCCAAGCGCGCGCTGGAAGGCCTGAGCGAGGCGCTGCGCTTTGAGACCGAGCCGTTTGGCGTTTATGTGACGACGGTGCTGCCCGGCGTGTTCAAGACCGAGGTTTTTGACAAGCGGCTGTCGGCGGCAGCGGCGACGGAGCCGGCGAGCCCCTACTTCGAGATGTCCAAGAAAATCGGGGCGTTCGTCGATGAACGCGTCGCCAAGAACGGCGAGGATCCGCACAAGGTCTCGCAGGTCATCTGCGACGCCATCGACGCGCGGCGGCCGCCGCTGCAGGTGCTCGTCGGCGTCGACGCGCGCATCCAGACCTGGGGCCGCAAGCTGCTGCCGGAGCGGCTGTGGTTCGCGCTGATCGCCAAGGTCATGGGCGTCTAGTCAAAGCTACCACTTGCCGCCGGTCAAACGGCCAAGAAATTCATACGGATAGCCGACGTCGAAGGCGCTCGCCGCGTCCAGCTGCGCCATCTGCTCGGCGCTCAACGTCAGCTCCGCCGCTTTGAGGTTGTCCTGAAGCTGCGCGACGGTGCGCGCGCCGAAAATCACGCTCGTCACCGCGGGTTTTTGCGTCAGCCACGCCAGCGCCACCGCCGCCACCGTGCTGCCCACCGCCGCCGCGACCTGGTCCAGCGCCGCGAGGATCTGCCAGTTGCGCGGGTTGTCGAACTTGGCGAGGCTCTTTTTCCAGCGCTCGGTGTCGTAGCGCGAACCCTCCGGCGGCGCCTGATCCTTGCGGTATTTGCCCGACAAAAAGCCGCCCGCCAGCGGCGACCACGGCAAGATACCCAAGCCATGGCGCACACACAACGGCACGTGCTCGCGCTCCAGATCGCGCACCGTCAGACTGTATTGCGCCTGGAACGTGACAAAGCGCTCCAGCCGTTGCTGCTCGGACGTGAACAGCGACTCGACGAGCCGGTACGCCGCGTAGTTGCTCGCGCCGATGTAGAGCACCTTGCCGGCGCGCACGAGATCGTCCAGCGCCCGCAGCGTCTCGTCTTCGGGCACTTCCAGGTCCTGGGCGTGAATCTGGTACAGGTCGATGCGATCGGTCTGCAGCCGCCGCAGGCTGTCCTCGATGCAGCGCACGATGCGGTAGCGCGAGGCGCCGGCGCCATTGGGTCCGGGCTGGGCGCGAAAACGGAATTTCGTAGCGATCACAAGCTCATCGCGCTTTTTGGACGCGGTCAGCCACTCGCCCAGCACGCGCTCCGCCAAGCCGTCCTGGCCGTAGATGTCGGCGACGTCGATGAAGTTGATGCCGGCGGCGACGGCGTAATCGAGCACGGCGTGGGCTTCCTCACGCGAGCTGGACGCGCCGTGCATCATGCTGCTGGCGTCGGCTTCGCCAAAAGTCATGCCGCCCAAGCACAAGCTGGAGACTTTGACGCCGGATCGGCCAAGGGTGCGGTACTGCATGGGGAACTCCTGGCGCGGGCTGCGCACGGCTGTGGGTAGCGCGATTGCGGCGCGGATGCAAGCTTGCCAAGCGGATCGCCTGCGGCTACACGGGGATGCGAAACCGCGCCGGCAGCGCGCGGCGCGGGTGGCCATGACGTTGAAAGTAATCTCTTGGAATGTCAATGGTTTGCGCGCGGCGGCGGGCAAAGGCTTTGGCGAGTGGCTGGCGCAAAAGCCGGCGGATATCGTGGCGCTGCAGGAGACGCGCGCGCTCGCCGAGCAGCTGCCGGCGGACCTGCGCGCGCCGACGGGCTGGCAGTTCCACCTCCAGCCGGCGGAGCGGCTGGGTTACAGCGGCGTGGGCCTGTACGCGCAGGCGCCGTGGGACGCGCTGCGCACGGACACTGGCCGGCCGGAGTTTGACGGCGAGGGCCGGCTGCAGATCGCTCGCTTTGGCAAGCTCTGGATTGTCAACGGCTATTTTCCCAACGGCAACGGCAAGGAGCGCGACAACTCGCGGATTCCGTACAAGCTCGATTTCTACCGCCACGTTTTCGACCTCATGGCGCCGCACTTTGCCGCCGGTGAGCCGGTGCTGGTGATGGGCGACTTCAACACCGCGCACCGCGACATCGATCTGGCGCGACCCAAGGACAACCGCGAGACGTCCGGTTTTCGCCCGGAAGAGCGCGAGGAGCTGGACCGCTGGCTGCGCGCCGGCTGGGTGGATACATTTCGCCACTTTCATCCAGAAAAAATAGGAGCTTACAGCTGGTGGAGCCAGCGCTTCGGCGTGCGCGCCAAGAACATCGGCTGGCGCATCGACTACGTGCTGGCCTCGCCCGGCGCGGCGGCGCACCTGCAGGACGCGTTCATCTGGCCGGACGTCACGGGCTCGGACCACTGCCCGGTTGGGGTCGTGCTCGACCGCCGCGTGCTATCGCCGTAGACTGCCGCGCGGTCGCCAGCTTGGCCGCCATTTTGCCCACCCTCGGAGGACGCTCATGAAATTTGGCTACATCCTGGACGCGGTGCGCACGCCGCGCGGTCGCGGTCGCGCTGGCAAGGGCGCGCTGTCTGGCATCCACCCGCAGGAGCTGTTTGCCCAGACATTGCAGCAGCTTGTGGCGCGCAACGCGATCGCCGCAGCGGACGTGGATGACGTCGTCGCCGGCTGCGTCTCGCACGCCGGGGAGCAGGGCGCCAACCTCGCCCGCAACGCTGTGCTGACCGCCGGCTGGCCGCTGAGCGTCGGCGGCACCACCTTGAACCGCTTCTGCGGCTCGGGCGCGCAAGCCGTCAACTTCGCGGCGATGGGCGTCGGTTCCGGCGCGCAACAGCTCGTCGTCGGCGGCGGCGTCGAGAGCATGTCGCGCGTGGCGATGGGCTCCGACGGCGGCGGCATCGACGGCGACAACTTGCACCTGCGCGAGCGCTTTTTCCAGGTGCCGCAGGGCATCAGCGCTGACTTGCTGGCGACGCTGGAGGGTTTTACGCGCGCCGAGCTGGACGCCTGGGCGCTGCGTTCCCAGCAGCGCGCCGCCGTGGCGCAGGCCGAGGGCCGTTTTGCCCGCAGCCTGTTCCCGGTGCTGGACCCGCTGACGGGCGCGGTGGCGCTGGAGCGCGACGAGTATCCGCGTGCTGATACCTCAGCGGAATCGCTGGCAAAGCTGTCGGCGGCGTTCACCGCCATGGGCGCCGCAGCGGTCGGTCCCAACGGCGAGACGCTGGATGAGCTGGCGCTGCGCGCGTACCCGCAGGCGGGCGCGATCCAGCACGTGCACACGGCCGGCAACTCGTCGGGCATCGTCGACGGCGCCGCGGCGGTGCTCGTGGCATCCGAGGCGTTCGTGACCAGCCGCGGGCTGAAGCCGCGCGCGCGCATCCGCTCGCTGGCGACGATCGGCGCGGAGCCGGTGCTGATGCTGGCGGCGCCGGCGCCGGTCTCGGAAAAAGCCTTGAAGCTCGCGGGGATGACCGCCGGCGACATCGACTTGTGGGAGATCAACGAGGCGTTTGCCGCGGTTGTACTGCAGACGGTGCGCAAGCTGGGCATCGACCCGGACCGCGTCAACGTCAACGGCGGCGCGATCGCCCTGGGCCACCCGCTGGGCGCGACCGGCGCGATGCTGATCGGCACGGCGCTGGACGAGCTGGAACGCACCGGCAAGGCCACTGCGCTGGTGACCCTGTGCATCGGCGGCGGTCAGGGCATCGCGACGATCATCGAGCGCGTCTAGCCGGCAAATCCGCCACTTGCGGGACGCGCGCCCGCGGGGCACGATGGGGAAGTCGCGCACGCGGCGGGTGGGACAACTCGTGGGCCGATTTCTGCCTTCGCGCGCCAGCGCTGCGCGCTGCTGTCGGGTCAGCGCGGCGCTGCTGTGGCTGCTCGGCTTAGCTGCGTGCGGCGATGATTTTGCCATCAGCGATCCCGGGCTGGCGGACGCCACCGACGCCGACAGCGATGGCGGGGTCACCGAGATCCCCAGCGTTGACGTGCCCGCCGACGCGGCACCGGACCCAGCAGCCGACGTCCCGGCGGAAGTGACCGCAGCGCTCGACGTCGCCGATGTGCCCGACGTGTTCGATGTGCTGGTTTGTCCCGACGGCATGGAACCCGCGGATAGCCAAGGCGATGTCACGACCGTCGACGCCGCGGCGTGCGTGCCGGTGCCGCCGCCGTGCATGCCGACGCCGGAGGTCTGCAACGGCATCGACGACGACTGCAACGGCATCATCGACGACGGCACGTGCTCGGACGGCAACCCGTGCACTTTTGGCGACGTCTGCTCGGCGGCCGCGTGCCTGCCCGGACCCGCCACCGACTGCACCGACGGCAACGCCTGCACCACCGACACCTGCGCGCCCGCCACCGGCTGCAGCCATGTGCCATTCACCGGCCCGTGCAACGACGGCAATGCCTGCACCGAAGGCGACAGCTGCGCGCTGGTGGACGGCGTGCTTGCGTGCACCGGCGCGACCAAATCCTGCCACGACGAGAATTCCTGCACGGTGGACAGCTGCGACCCGGCCAAGGGCTGCGTGCACATCGTGGCGCCGGTCAACACCGCGTGCGACGACCAAAATGCCTGCACGGCCAATGACTTGTGCGACCACGACGGCAACTGCGCCGGCACGCCGATCGCCTGCGATGACGGCAACCCGTGCACCGTCGACCAGTGCGACACCAAAGGCGCCTGTACTTTTGCCCCCGGCAACGGCGGCCCGTGCGAGGACGGCGACTTGTGCACCGTCGGCGACGCCTGCGTGCTGGGCGTGTGCAGCCCCGGCCTGCTGACCGTCTGCAACGACGACAACGCCTGCACCACCGATTCCTGCGGCAGCGCCACCGGCCAGTGCGTCTTCCAGCCGACCAGCGCGCCCTGCGACGACGGCAACGCCTGCACCGTCGGCGACGCCTGCGCGGTGGGCTTGTGCGCCGCCGGCACCTTGACCGCCTGCAACGACAAAATCAGCTGCACCGACGACGCGTGCAACCCCTTGACTGGCCTATGTGTTTTCACGCCCGTCCACGACGGCCTGGGCTGCCAGGACGGCCAGGCGTGCACGACCGGGGACGTCTGCGTCGGCGGCGCCTGCCAGTCTGGCCAGTTGGCGGTCTGCGACGACGGCAACGCCTGCACGCTGGACGGCTGCAGCGACTCCGGCGCATGCAGCTTTGTGCCGCAGGATGGCACCGCATGCAGCGATGGCGACGGCTGCACGCAAAACGACGCCTGCCTCGCCGGCCAGTGCACCGCCGGCAAGGACACCTGCCAATGCAAAAAACTCAGCGATTGCGCAGTTTTGGAGGACGGTGACCTCTGCAACGGCACGCTGTGGTGCGATCTGGCCGACCACAGCTGCAAAGTCGACCCGGCGACGGTCGTTGTCTGCGATACGACCAAGAATTCCGCGTGCTTGCAGTACGTCTGCAACAAGCTCACCGGCCAGTGCGACGCGCACAACCTGAACGACGGCGGGCCGTGCAACGCCGACAGTTCGGCGTGTTCCAGCGGCGACTTCTGCCAAGCGGGCGTCTGCTTGACCGGCAACATCCCCGGCTGCAACGACAACAACGCCTGCACCAACGACAGCTGCGACCCGGTGCTGGGCTGCCAGTTCCTCGCCAACAGCTTGAGCTGCGACGACAACGACCCGTGCACGCTGAGCGACCACTGCGCCGGCGGCGCCTGCACCGGCGGCCTGGCCAAGAACTGCGACGACGGCACCGCATGCACCGCGGACAGCTGCATCGCCGGATTTTGCATCAACAAACCGCTGACCGGCACGCCGTGCAGCGACGGCAGCCTGTGCACGGTGAACGACGCCTGCCAGATCGGCCTGTGCGTCCCCGGCACGCCGCTTGTCTGCCCGGACGGTCCCGGCTGCACCGTCCCGGTCTGCGACGGCACCACCGGCGCCTGCGGCACCAAGAGCGCGTTTGACGGCGCGCCGTGCGAGGACGGCAGCAAGTGCACTCAGGGCGACTACTGCCTGACCGGCAAGTGCGTGTCCGGCTACGTGAACTGCACCGCCAGCGACCCGTGCCTGACCGGCGCATGCGACGTCGCCAGCGGCACCTGCGTCTTCCAGCCTGGACCTGACGGCACCGCGTGCAACGACGGCAACCCGTGCACCGTCTCGGACGTCTGCAGCGGTGGCAAGTGCCTGTCCGGCGCGCTCAAGGAATGCCCCAGCGGCCAGATCTGCGCGCAGGCGGCGTGCGACATCACCACCGGCACGTGCGTCGCCAACCCCAACGGCATCGCCTGCGACGACAACAACGCTTGCACCGGCGGCGACCACTGCCAGGACGGCGCGTGCCTGTTCGCCACCGTCCAGACCTGCGACGACGGCTTGCCGTGCACCAAGGACAGCTGCGACCCCGTCTCTGCCGCGTGCAGCCACGTCAACGCGCCGGGGCCATGCGATGACGGCAGCGTCTGCACGCAGAACGACAGCTGCACCGGCGGCCTGTGCCTCGGCACCAGCAAGCTGAACTGCGACGATGGCTACGACTGCACGACGGACGTCTGCGACGCCAAGCTCGCGTGTTTGCACACGAACTTGCCGTCGGGCACGCCGTGCGATGACCACTCGGATTGCACCGTCAACGACCAGTGCCTCGGCCAGATCTGCAAAGGCACCGGCCAGGTGTGCGACGACAACAACCTTTGCACCGAGAACAAGTGCAGCCTCGCCAACGGCTGCTCGTTCCCGCCCAAGACCAGCTGCGACGACGGCAACCCGTGCACGCTCAACGACCAGTGCATCAGCAACAAGTGCGTCAGCGCGCAGGTCGTCGTCTGCAATGACGGCAACCCGTGCACGACCGACACCTGCTCCGGCGTTGGCGGCTGCCTGTTCGCGCCCGCCAGCGGCGCCGCCTGCAGCGACAACAACGCCTGCACAAGCGGCGACACCTGCATGGCGGGCACGTGCGTCGGCAAGGTCACCGCCTGCGACGACAACAACAGCTGCACCGTCGACGAGTGCGACCCGACCAAGGGCTGCGCCTACGTGCCGTCGACCGCGATCGCCTGCAGCGACGGCAACGCCTGCACCTTGAAAGACGTCTGCCTGAACGGCAACTGCGTCTCCGGCGACGCGCTCAACTGCGCCGACGGCAACATCTGCACCGACGACGCGTGCGTGCCGGCCACCGGCTGCGTCAACACCGCCGCCGCCGGCGCGTGCGACGACGGCAACTTCTGCACCGGACCGGACGTCTGCGACACCGGCACCTGCAAAGGCCAAGGCGTCGTTTCCTGCGACGACGGCCAGGCGTGCACCACGGACGTCTGCGTCGCCACCGACGGCTGCCTCAACTACCCAGTCGCCAGCGCCGCCGCGTGTGACGACGGCAACCCGTGCACGAAGGGCGACGTGTGCAAGAGCGGCTCGTGCAGCGGCGTCGCCGTCATCAACTGCAACGACGGCAATTACTGCACGCTCGATTCCTGTTCGCTGGCAACGGGTTGCGCGCACGTCGTCCAAACCGGCAGCGCTTGCGACGACGGCAACTTGTGCACGGTGGGCGACGTCTGCACCGCCGCCGGCACCTGCAAGGCCGGCGCCAGCGGCGCGTGCGATGACGGCAACCCGTGCACAACCGACACCTGCACCGCCGCCGCCGGCTGCGCCCACGCGCCCGGCTCCACCGGCAAGAGCACGAGCCTCGCCATCCCCGGCGACACCCAGGTCACCGTCACGCTCGCCGACGGCAGCACGCAGCCCGCCGTCGCCACCTGGGACCAGTTCAGCGGTTGGACCCACGCCGTCAGCCAGGCCGTGTGGCTGTGGTCCAGCTACCTTGTGCAAAATCCGCAGGCGGACACCCAGGTTGCGTTCAGCCGCACCTTCACAATCCCCGCCGGCGCCGCCACCCTCATCGGCCAGATGGCCATCGCCAGCGACGGTGCGTTCGTGTGCCTGCTCAACGGCCAGTTGGTCGGCGTCAACACCGCCGAGCAGAACTGGCTGGCGCCGATCTCCCAACCGCTGGCGGGCAAGCTCAAGGTCGGCAGCAACACGCTCGTCTGCACGCTCGTCAACCCGGGCATGCCCGGCAGCACGGCGTACACAAACCCGGCGGGCTTGCTGTTCCGCATCGACGCCACGATGTACGACGCCAGCGGCGCCATCCCGTGCAACGACGGCAACGCCTGCACGCAAGGCGACTGGTGCAACGGCGGCGCGTGCCAGCCCGGCGGCATCCTGTCCTGCGACGACCAGAACGGCTGCACCGCAGACGCCTGCGACGCCAAGCTCGGCTGCACCCACACCGCCAGCGGCGCGCTCGCCTGCAATGACGGCAACCCGTGCACCGCCGTCGACGCCTGCGTCGGCACCGTCTGCACTGGCGGCACGCCGACCAACTGTGAGGACTTCAACGCCTGCACCGTCGACAGCTGCAGCCCCGCCAGCGGCTGCGTCCACGCCGTGACCAACGGCGCCGCCTGCGACGACGGCAACCCGTGCACGCTCAACGACGCCTGCGTCGGCAGCAGCTGCACCGCCGGCATGGCCAACGCCTGCGACGACGGCAACGTCTGCAGCTTGGACGGCTGCACGCTGCTCGCGGGCTGCTTCCACACCCAGGTCACCGCCGTCACAGCCTGCAACGACAACGACCCGTGCACGACCGGCGATAGCTGCACCGGCGTCACCTGCATCGGCCCGACGGCCGCCAACTGCGACGACGGCCAGCTCTGCACCACCGACAGCTGCGCGACTGGCGTCGGCTGCGTACACACGCCCAACACCTTGCCGTGCAACGACAACAGCCTGTGCACGCCGACGGACACCTGCGTGGGCGGCGTCTGCGTCGGCACGCCGAAAGCCTGCACCGACAACAACGCCTGCACGGCCGACACGTGCGAGATCAAGACGGGCTTTTGCATCTTCGTGCCGTTGGCGTCAGGCGCCTGCGACGACGGCAACGCCTGCACCACCGGCGACCAGTGCCTGACCGGCGTCTGCAAGGCCGGCGCGCTGCGCAACTGCGATGACGGCGACGCATGCACCGTCGACGGCTGCATCCCCGGCACCGGCGCTTGCACGCACGCGCCCGTGGCCGCCGGGCTCAGCTGCGACGACGGCGATCCGTGCACCGTCACCGACACCTGCAGTGCCGCCGGCTGCCACGGCCTGCCCAAGGCCTGCGACGACGGCAACCCGTGCACAACCGACACCTGCAGCGCCAGCAGCGGCTTGTGTTTGAGCGCCGCCGTCGCCGATGGCACCACCTGCGCCGGCGGCAGCTGCACCGGCGGCGTCTGCAAATAGGCCAGCGGCGGGCGGTGCGGCGGCTTTGCTTGCCAACCTCGCGGCTTGGCACTACGGTGTGTGCGCCCAAGCGGGCGGGAAGGGGAACGGTCATGACGATGCGATGGACGACTCTGCTGCTGGCGTTGGGCCTGACGGCGGCTTGCGGCACCAAGGCGACGGATTCAGCGGATGCCGCAGTCGTCGATGATGCGACCGGCACGGACGCGACGATCGCCGGCGATGCGACGGCGACGACCGACACCGCCGTGGCGTGGGACCAGACGCGCAAGTGGCCGAACACCGCGGGTACGCCCAGCAAGGGCGCGCTGTCCGCCGGCATCGCCGAGGGCTACCTGGACAGCCCCGTCGGCGTCTCCATGGCCGGTTATGGCAACCGCGACGCGGGGTTGCACAGCGCGTGGAGCCAGGCGTCCAAGGCGTCGCGCGGCTTCTACAGCAAGATGCTGATCAAGACGATGGCGCTGCAGGTGGGCACGGAGCGGCTCGTGTTCGTCAAGTCGCCGCTGATGACGTCGGAGTCGTTCCTGACCGACTCGATCGCCGACCTGCTGCTGAGCAAGTACGGCCTGGAGCTGCACGGCCGCCTGATCTTTTCGGCGACGCACAGCCACCACGCGCCGGCGCGCTTTTGGCCGATTCCCGCGGCCATGGGCGGCGTTGGCCTCGACACGTTTGACCCGGAGCTGGCGGCGCGGATGGTCGAGTCGTTTGCCGCCGTCATCAAGGCGTCGATCGACAACGTCGCGCCGGCGGAGTGGGCGTGGGCGAAATTTGAGGACTGGGACAAAACCGACCTCGTCTACCGCGATCGCCGCGGCGAGAACGACCCGCTCTGGGGCAAGGATCCGCGGCTGACGCTGCTGGCGGTGCGCCGGCCGGGCGGGCAGATGATCGCGTCGATCCTCAACTTTCCAGTGCACGGCACGGCTTTTGACACCGACAACGACCTGCTGACCGAAGACGCACCGGGCGGCGTGGAGACCAAGGTCGAGGAAGCGTGGTTTGCGCAGACCGGCACGCCGCTGCAGGCGATGTTCATGCAATGCGCGGGCGGCGATTCGGCGCCGGCGGGCGATTCGCTGGGCCATCCGACGCCGTCGCGGATCGAGAAGCTGGGCGAAGACGCGGCGCAGCTTATTTTGCCGAAGTTCGCGACATTGCAGTGGAAGCCGGACATGACGCTGACCGTGCGCACCGTGCGCGTCGATTTTGCCCACGAGTCCGTCTACGCCGCGCCGGATCTGGCGCATGAGTTTGACGACCCCAACGGCGCGCCGTACGAGGATGGCGGCTGGCAGTGCAACGCCGCGGGCGTGAGCGATGGCCAGAGCATGGCGGGCCATCCCAAGCAGTGCATCGATCTGCAGTCGTTCATCGGCGCGCTGGACGTCGTGTTCCCCTACGGCCCGCTGAACCAGGCACTGCTGTCGGCGGCGCGGCTGGACGATCTGGCGGTGATTACGCTGCCGGGCGAGCCGCTGTACTCGCTGGCGCAGTACGCGCGGCAGCAGATCGAAGGCAAAACGCCGGGTATCACGTCGCTGATGGTCGTTGGCTACAGCCAGGACTACTTCCTCTACCTGCCGGCGCCGGCGGACTGGATGCTCGGCGGCTACGAGTCGCAGATGAGCCTGTGGGGTCCCGGCGGCGGTCGCTTCTTTGCCGATCACAGCCTGGCGCTGCTCGGCGACATCCTCGCCAACAACGTGCAGCCGACGTTCTGGGAGTCCTCGCCGTCGCTGTCGCCGCCGATTCCGTATACGGCGCGCGCGGTTGAGCAGAGCGAGGACGCCAACACGCTGCTGGCTGACGCGCCGACAGCGACCGTGCGCACCGCCAACGTCGATTTTGCCTGGGGCGGCGGCGATCCGAACCTCGGTGCACCGACCGTGACGTTGCAGCGCCAGCAGACCGGCACGTGGACGAACGTAGCGGCGCGCAACGGTCACGCCGGCTTGGCGCTGGACAACAGCCGGCCGGGCATGCTGACGATTTACCAGCCGATTCCCGAGGTGAAGTCGGATATCCTGGCGAGCCGCAAGCACCACTGGCGCGTGCGCTGGCAGGTCCCGGCGGACCTGCCGCTGGGCGTGTACCGCCTCGTGGCGACCGGCTCGGCGCTGGGCACCGATGGCAAGACCGCGGCGGTGTCGGTGCAGTCCGGCGCGTTCCAGGTGGCAGCGGGTCCGACGAATTTCGCGGCGACGCGCAACGCGACCAAGCTGCTCATCACGTTCACCGCGCCGCCGATCCCGTTTGCCAATGAGACCGGCGAGAGCTGGCCGGCGACCGGTTGGCGGCTGATCGACCGCGCCAGCAAGCCGGACGCCGTCGGCACCATCCGCGCGACCTTGCACGCGTCGATCGTTGGCAGCGGCAAGACCACCGCTGTGGACGCGACGTACTCGGAGACCGACAAGGCGTACGTCATCGACCTCGTGCAGCCGGGGCTGACCGGCGCGGCGCTGGACGTCACGGTCGAGGTCAAGGGGTCGGACACGCCGGGCGGCACGCTCCACGTCGGCGCGCCCTAAGGAATCGCCATGCTGCTTCGGTTTGTCGCGCTCGCGTCCCTCCTCGCGCTGGCGGCGCCCGCGCACGCGGAGCAGTGTCCCGGCGGCAAGTCGGGCAGCCTCGCTCTGCTGGTGCAGGTCCCGCGGATTCCGACGCTGCAGGGCGGCATTGGCCACACGCTGATGACGCAGCGCTTCGCCGACCCGGCCAAGTCGCCGGTGGTACAGCAGTGGCCGGGGATCTGGAGTTGCTTCGGCTACCTGAGTGAATCCAATGAGTTCGTGCTGTTGCACCGTGACGTCATGGGCGCGACGCCGGCGTACGTTGGCCTGACGTTTCGCCACGAAGTGACCGGCGCGCAGCGGGCGCTGCAGTGGGACGGCCTGGGGCACGTTGTGCTGCCGGCGCCGGGCGGGCGCTATGCCGCGGCGGTGGTCGGGACGGGCACGCTACTGGCGCTCGATTTGCAAACGGGGACGGTGCGCGCGCTGGGCCCGGCGCCGGCGCCGCCGCCGCTGTCCGCCGAGGAAGCGCGGTTCTACAAAAGTCGCAAGCCGCTGAGCTGGGACCGCGATCCGCGCTCGGGCACGGCGGACCTGGAACCGGAAGTGCTGCGCTTTACCTCGCCGACCCAGCTGCAGGCGACTTTTGGCGCCGACGGCGCGCTGCGGCGGGCGACCAAGCGGCGCACGCAGCTGTTTGACCTGGCGCAGTTGCCGCCGCCGGTTTTCGTCGGCAAGCAGGCACCTGTCGCGCCGCGGCTGAGCAAGTGAGCCGCGCTTGACCGCGCCGGCCACCGCGCGCACTCTTGGCACACGCGGCACGGCGCCGCGCTGCTGCATCGCCCACGCCATGCCCCACACGCGCTTCATCGCTCTTCGTCGCTGCCGCTGGCTGCTCGCCGCCTCGGCTTTGCTCGCCACCACCGCGCTGGCCACCGGGCCGTTTGAGTGGCTGGACGTGCGCCGCAAAGGCGCTGACGCCATCGCCGAACTGGGCCGCGCGCGCACCGCCGGCAAGTCGTGGCAGCGCGTGTACAAGGCGGAAGTGCCGGTGGGCCATCCGCTCGCCGGCGTGAAGATCGCGATCGCGCGGGCCTATCCCGGCCATCCGCAGCTGCAGGTGCGCGTCGCCGCGGGTCCGGCGGCGCTGCTGGGCAGTGGCGTGGTCATCGACGGCGCCAAGTCGTGGATCCGCGTGCCGGGCGAAAAGGCCAAGCCGCTGCCGCAGGAGACGCTGTTCCGGCCGCAGCCAACGCTTGAAATTCCGTGGATTACGTTCTGCGCGTTGGAATGGGGGCCGCAGTACACAGCGGCCGTCGAGGGCGAATTCGACCAGGTCGCCGTGCTGCGCCTGACGCCGCGCTACGAGCTGGGGGTGACGGCGCGCGCCGCCAAGGTCTCGATCTCCAAGGTCTTTGGCTACCTCGTGGCGTCGGCGATCAACGACGGCAAGGGCAACAAGCTCGGGGAAGTCGACTGGCAGGCGTTTGACGCCAACGGGCTGCCCGGCGAATTCCTGCTGAAAGGCCCCGGCGACAACGCCCAGCCGGTGCGCTTTATCGCCGAAGGCCCCGCGACGACGCCGGCCAAGACCGCGTTCGCCCCTGCCGCGCTGCGCTGAAACGGCGATTCTTGCCCGTCGCTGCTGATTTTTTCGTCGCGCCCCCGCCGCGCCGACGTCGCCAAGTCCCCGTATCCAAGCGTGAACTTTCGGCGGCGAACGCGGCGTGTACACATGTGTTGATGCGTGCGCACTTGTGTGCAAAAAACCTTTTGACCATCAGCACTTAGCGATCGACACTGCCGCCGCTTCGCCCCCCCCGAGGCCTCCGCGACCCGTCTTGTCGCGACGGTGCTTGGCTATGCCGTTCGATGCTGTCCCGTTCCGATCCACGTCCGCGCCGCGCCTCCAGGTCATCACCACCAACCGCCGCTGTAACCAGGCGTGCACGTATTGCGACCGCCGCTCGGACCGCGACGACCTCGCCGCCATCGCCGCGCCGGCGCTGCAGCGCGCGATTCGCGAGGCCGTGGCGCGCGGCGTCGAGGAAATTCGCCTGACCGGCGGCGAGCCGACGATGCGCGGCGACCTGCCGGCGCTTGTGGCGTACGCCCGGCAAGCCGGCGCGCTGCGGGTGTCGCTGGAGACCAAGGGCACGCTGATCGATGGCCCGCGCGCCCAGACGCGGCACTCGGCCGGGCTGACGCTGGCGCGCGTGAACGCGGTGGGGCTGGACGCGCGCGCGGATGCGGTCACGCGCGATCCCGGCGGTGCGGCGCGGACGGCGGCGGGGCTACAGGCGTTGTTGGCGGCGGGCATCGCCGTCGAGGTCCGCGCGGTGCTCACGGCGCAGACGGCGGCGCTGTTGCCGGACCTGCCGGCAGCGCTGCACGCCCTGACGCTGCCCGGTCAGCGCGTGGCGGTGCTCGAGGTCGCGGTGCCGGTGATAGCGCCGGACCCTGCGGATTTGCTGGACTATCCGGCGTGCGTGCCGGTGCTGCAGCAGCTGGATGCCGCTTGCCGGGCGGTGGCGCTGCCGCTGTCTCTGGCGCGCGATTCCGGGCCGCCGCCGTGCGTGTTTCCGTCCCGCCGCGGCCTCTGGCACCTCTGGGCGCTCAGCCCGGGCGGTCGCCATGCGCCCGGTCACGTGCCGCTGCCCGCGTGCGGCGATTGCCAGCTGGCGGACCGCTGTCCCGGCATCGCCAGCGCCTATCTGGACCGTCACGGCGCGCCACCCGCCCAGCCCATCGTCGACGCGCGCGAGCGCCGCCAGCTGACCCGCAGCCGCGGTCTGGCCGAGCAAATCACCCGCGAGCTCGTCAACCACAGCATGGCCACGGACGCCACCGGCGCGCCGGTGTTCGACGCCATCGTCCGCATCATCTTCCACTGCAACCAAGCCTGCGCGTTCTGTTTTGTCTCCACGCACCTGCCCGGCGCCCAGGACGAGCAGGTTGAAACCGCCATCCGCACCGCCGGTGCCAGCGGCGCGCGCATCCTCCTGTCCGGCGGCGAGCCGACGCTGCACCCGCGGCTGCTGCACTGGATCGCCCTCGCCAAGTCCGTGTCCGCGCACCCGGTTTGCCTGCAGACAAACGCCGTGCGGCTGGATGACCCCGCGCGGGCTGCGGCAATCGTCGCCGCCGGCGTGACCGAGGCGTTTGTGTCGCTGCATGGCGCCACAGCGGAAGTCGGCGATTTCGTGACGGATACGCCAGGCACGTTCGTGCGCTCCCTGCACGGTATCGACAACCTGCTGGCGCTCGACGTGCGCGTGGTGCTCAACTTCGTCGTCTGCCAGGCCAACCTCGCGGAATTCCCGGATTTTGTCCGGCTCGTGGCGGCGCGCTGGCCGGCAGCGACGGTGAATTTTTCGTTCGTCGCCGCGTCGACGGACCTGGTGCCCAAAGAAAAGAGCCTGATTCCCAAGTACGCGGACGTGATGCCGCGGCTCACCGAGGGGCTGGCGGAAGCGTCGCGGCTGGGCCTCGTCGTCACCGGTTTTGACACGATGTGCGGCATGCCGCTGTGTCTGGTGCCGCCGCCGTTCGACCGCGAGGCGCTGCTGCTGGCAGCGATTCCTGACGGATTTGAGGCAGGCGAATTCGTCAAGTCACCGGCCTGCGACGGCTGCCGCTACCGCCAGCGCTGCTACGGTGTACGCCGTGGTTACGCGGACTTGCACGGCACGGACGAGCTCGTCGCCATCGTCTGACGTCGCGCGGCTACGGCCGGCCAAACCACCGACCGACTTCTTGCCAGCTGGCGCGGAACACAACCGGGCGGCCGTGCGGGCAGTAGGCCGAGAGATCGACAGTCTCCATTTCCTTCAGCAGCCGCTGCACGTCGTCGGGCTGCATCGTGTCGCCCGCCCGCCACGCCGCGTGGCACGCCAACGTCGCCGCCGCGCGCTCCAGCAGCTCCAGCGTCCCGGCACCGCGACCGCCTTGGGTCAAAGACGCCGCCAGCGCCCGGACTTCCGCCGCCACGTCGCGGTCCCGCAGGATCGCCGGGTGCGCCCGCACGCGCACGGCGCGCTCGCCCGCGGCCTCGACGACAAAGCCCAGCGGTGCCAGCAGCTCCGCAGCCTCATCCAGCGCCGCCACCTCAGCTGGAACCAGCGGAATCATCTGCGGAATCAGCAGCTGCTGCGCGGCGTAGCCTTGCGTCCGGGCGCGTTGCACAAACTGCTCAAACAGCACCCGCTCGTGCGCCGCGTGCTGGTCGATGAGCACGAACGCGTCCGCCGTCTCGCACACAAGGAAGCACTTGCCGACCTGACCGACGTAGCGCAGGCCGCTGTAGCTCGTCGGCGCGGGCTGGATGCTGGGCAGCGGCGGCTGGATCACGTCCTCCACGCCGACCAGACCGCTGGAAAAGGGCTGCGTGTGCTTGAACGGCCGCACGGGCACCGGCCGCCACGCCGACGGCAGCTGCTCACGCGCTGGCCGCGGCAGCGCGGACATGTCGCGCACCGTCGCCGGCTCGTCGTCCACCTCGGTCTGCAGCGGCGCCTTGACCCATGGCGTGCCGGCCAGCATCCCGCGAACCGCGCGCACCACCGCGGCAAACACCGCCTGGCTCTGCACAAACCGCACCTCGGTCTTGGCCGGATGCACGTTGACGTCCACCGTCCCCGGCGGGCACGTCACCGCCAGCACGCCCAGCGGATAGCGACCGCGCTCCAGCAACGTGCCGTACGCCGCGACAACCGCGTGCTGCAGCGTCCGATCCGCCACGTGCCGGCCGTTCACAAGCAGCGTCAGCTGCCCTGGACCGCTGTAATGCAGGCCAGGCTCGCTCAGCAGGCCGCGCACCTGGTACTCGTAGTCGTCCGCCAGCGGGTACAGCCGCGCCGCGACGCTCGCCCCCAGCACCGCGTGGGTGCGGCGGATCAGGTCGGGATCCGTAGGATAATCAGCCACTTTGCGATCGTTGTGGTGCACGGTCAGGTGCAGCTCCGGCCGTGCCAGCGCCAGCGCGTCGACAAACCGCAGGATCTGCCCGAGCTCCGTCGCCGCCGTGCGCAGGAATTTCTGCCGCGCCGGCACGTTGAAGAACAGGTCGGCGACCTGGATGTCCGTGCCCACCGGACAGCCTGCCGGCTCCTCGCGCAGCGCCACAGCGCCGCCGCCGACAAGCCGCACGCCCACGTCCTGGTCCGCGCGCCGCGACGTCAGCGTCACGTTGGCCACCGCCAGAATCGACGCCAGCGCCTCGCCGCGGAAGCCAAAAGTGGCAATGTCCATCAGCTCTTCCGCCGTGCGCAGCTTGGACGTGGCGTGGCGCAGGAACGCCAGCTTGGCGGACTCCGCGTCCAGGCCATAGCCGTTGTCGATGATCTGCGTCAGCTGCCGTCCGCCGTCCTTGAGGCGAATCTGGATATGCGTCGCGCCGGCGTCCAGGCTGTTCTCAACAAGCTCCTTGACCACCGACGCCGGGCGCTCGACAACCTCGCCCGCGGCGATCTGGTTGGCGACAAGCGGGTCCAGCAGGCGGATGGTCGGCGGGTGCGGTGGCTCGGCGGGGTGGCGCGTCATGGCCAGCCAGCGTAGCATGACCGTCCCTGAAACCGCGAGCAGGTTTGCGCCATGGCCCACCCGTCCCTTGATGTGCAGCCGGAAGTCGCCGCGGCGCTGGCTGCCCACCGCCCGGTTGTGGCGCTGGAATCGACGATCATCGCCCACGGCATGCCGTACCCGCAGAACGTTGAGACGGCGCTGCGCGTGGAGGCGGAGGTGCGCGCGCATGGCGCCACGCCGGCGACGATCGCGGTGCTCAATGGCCGGCTCAAGGCCGGGCTGACGGTGGCGGAGATCACAGCGCTGGGCCAGGGCGGTCGCGCGGTCGTCAAGGCGAGTCGCCGCGACTTGCCGCTGCTGCTGGCGGCGGGTGGCACGGGCGCGACGACGGTCGCCGGCACGATGATTGTCGCCGCGCTGGCCGGCATCCGCGTCTTCGCCACCGGCGGGCTGGGTGGGGTGCACCGCGGCGCGCAGGAAACCATGGATATTTCAGCAGATTTGCCGGAGCTGGCGCAGACGCCGGTAGCGGTTGTCTGCGCCGGCGCCAAGTCGATCCTCGACCTGCCGCTGACGCTGGAGTACCTGGAGACGCACGGCGTGCCGGTGCTTGGCTTTCAGACCTCTGAATTTCCTGCGTTTTTTACCCGCAGCAGCGGCCTGCCAGTCGATGCGCGCTGCGAGACGGCGGCGGAAGTGGCGGCGATCCTGCGTGCGCGCTGGGCGCTGGGCCACGCCGGCGTTGTGGTGGCCAACCCGATCCCGACGGCGCTGGCGTTGCCGCAGGACGCGATCGACGCCGCGACCGACCAAGCGCTGCGCGAGGCGCGGGCGCAGGGCATCGTCGGCAAGGCGGTCACGCCGTTCCTGCTGGCGCGCGTCAATCAACTGACCGGCGGCGACAGTCTGGCCGCCAACATCGGCTTGGTGCTGCACAACGCCGCGCTGGCGGCGGCGGTCGCCGTTGCGCTGGAAGCCGGCTAACCGCCCTTGCCGTCTGCACAAAATTGCCGCACGTTGGGTCCCGCCAGGGACGTCCCCGCCGCCGTCGTCCACGTCGCGCACCAGCGCTGCTGCCACGCCGCATCAGCGCCTTCCGCCAGCCGCGTGCGCGCCGACCGCGCCAGCTCCGCGTCCAGCTGCGCCAGCGCCCGGCCCAGCACCGCGTCGTCCTCCGCCAGCCACGGCAGCAGCGTCGCCCGGAGGATCCGCGCCTTCAGGTCGCGGCCGGGATCGCCGTCGCTCGGCCGCAGGTCCGGCACCACGAGCGTAGGCCGCTGCGTCGCCGCCAGCAGCCGCACCGCCATCTGCCGCAGCGGCCGCTCCGGGGACTCCAGCGCCGTCTGCCACACCTCCAGCGAGCCGCGCAGCTGCCCTGACGCCGCCAGCGCCCATAATGCCGCGACTTGTCTTGGAAAATCGCCAGTGCCGGTGCGCAGCGGGCTGAACAGCATCAGCTTGTCCACCGCATCGCGCGCTGCCGGCTCCTCGCCCGAGCGCCCGGCCAGCGTGCCCAGCGCCACCAGCGCGTACGGCACGATCTCGCGCCGCGCCGCCATCGACACAAGCACGTCGCTCAGCCGCGCCAGCGCCGGGTTCGCCGCCGCCAGCTTGCCCATCGCCAGCAGCGCCAGCAGCTCGTTGCGGCGCAGCGCGTCGTCCAGCAGCCGCTCCACGCCCGGCACCGGCGGCAGCTGCAGCAGCGCCGCCAGCTGCGCCATCCGCACGTCCTCGTCCGGGTCCATGCCGCCGTCGACGTGCACATCGTGGCCGTCCATCACCGTCACAAGCAGCTGCGCCGCCGCCGCAGTGCCCGAGGCGCCCAGCAGCAGCGTCACGTCCAGCCGCAGCGCCGGGTTGGGCGCCACCAGCAGCTGCTTGGCGACGGCCAGCGGGATCGCCCGGTGCAGCTCCGCCAGCTGCCGCAATGCCTTGACCTGCAAGGCCAAATCGCCGCTCGCCAGCGCATCGCCCATGCCCGCCGCCATCGGCTCCGGCCCGCTGTGCCCCAGCGCGTGCTCCAACGGCTGCGCGCGCAGCCACAGGTCGTAGCCGGTCATCCGCAGCCGCTCCAGCAGGTCGCGCCGCGCGTGCTGCGGCACGATCGTGTCCAGCCAGCGCACAAGCTCGCCCAGCCGCCCGGCGCCCAGCGCCACCGCCAGCAGGCGCTGCCCGGCGGCGTCAATCTCGTCGCTGTCCACGGCGCGCGCCACGATGTCGCGCAGCGCCTGGTCCTCGTCCTCCACCGCGCCGGCCAGCCGGAACAGCGTCGCCAGCCGCCCCGCCGCGCGCGTGTCGCGGGTGTTCAGCTGCGCCGCCTGCCGGTAGAGCGCTGTCGCCCCGGCGTTGTCGCCCAGCCGCAGGTGCAAGTCGCCCAGCCGCATGAACATGGCCGACTGCGGCGCCTCGTCGCCCGCCAGCAGCAGCCCTTCCAGCCGCTTGGCCGTCGCCGGGTCCGCGCGCATCAGCGCCATCTCCACCGCCTGCGCCACGACCGGCGCCGCCGCATCGCGATCGTGCTTGGCCAGCAGCTCCACCGCCGGCAGCGCCTCCACCAGCTTGCCGCGGTTCAGCAGGCCGGTCGCCACCGCCAGCGCGATCTCGTCGTCGTCGGCAAACGCCCGCCGCCCCACCTCCGCCGTCTGCTGCCACCCCGCGTCGGTCAGCGCCTCCGTCAGCGGGTCGCCGCGGCCGTCGTCCAGCTGCGCCTGCAGGTCCAGCCACAGCAGCACCTCGGCGCGCGTCGCCTGGCCGGCATCCAGCTTGGCGCGCAGGGCCTTGGCTGTCTCCGCCAGCTGCGCCGTCCGCCGCAGCAGCGCCGACAGCGCCAGCCGCGCCTGCATCGCCGCCTGGCGGTCCGTCGGCTGCGGCACCGCCGGCAGCTGGGTCAGCAGCGTCCAGCGGCCGATGGCCTCCTGCGTGTGGCCCTCGCGCTCGTCCAGCAGCGCCAGCAGCCGCGTCGCGCGGCGATCGCCCGGGCGCTTGTCCGCCATCTCCTGCAC
>CAIPXZ010000130.1 GCA_903869075.1 uncultured Myxococcales bacterium
CGAGTGCGTGACGGCCCCATTCCGTCGCCCGCGCGGCAGTGAGTTCGTTCAGGGCCCGATGCTGCCAGTCGCCCGACTGACCGCCATTGCGCACGTGGCGCATTGCGGCATTGACGTGACTCGTGGGCTTAGCCATTGCGCGAAACGCCGATGGCTCTGAGAACAGGTCGGGTCGCAGCAGGTTCAGCAGTACATACAGGTTGTTGGAACCCAGCTGCACGGGCGTCGCCGAAAGGAGCAGAGCCGCATCTGCGTTCTCACAGACGGCCTGCGCCACCGCGTGGGAGTTGGACGCGGCGTTCCGGACGTGGTGCGCTTCATCGAAGATCGCGAGGCTGAATCGCGGCGGCGGGTCGAGCGACAAGAGGCCCGGGCGCGGGTTCCGTCCGGTCGTGCCAAACAAGTACTCCGGGATTCGCAGCAGTTCCAGATGAACGATGACCCGCGAGTACCGCGCCGGCCACACGCCATCAAGCTGCGTCTCGCGCAAACAATAGCGCAACGCCTCGGGCCCGAGGATGCTGAAGTCCTCGTCGAAGCGGTGCATCTCCGCGCGCCACTTGCTGACGAGCGCCTTGGGACACACGATGATGACGTTCTCGACTCGCTGCCTGGCTTGGAGTTCACGCAGGATGAGCCCAGCCTCGATCGTCTTGCCCACGCCAACTTCGTCTGCGATGAGCAACCGCGGTCGATCCGACCGCAGGAACCGTAGCAGCGGCTTGAACTGAAACGGGATGAACCGGATGCGCGCGGCGTGTAGGGCGTAGATGGAGTCGGTCAGAGGGCTCGCCAGTCGTGTAGCGGTCAGACGTGCGAGAAACTCATCTGGGGCCACGGTCGTGCCTTCGGACGATTCCGCCAACTTCGCGGCGGGTCCCTGCAGCGGGACAAGCTGTTCTCCAGCGTAGTCCACGATGGTCTTCCGATCGTGGAAGACGCGATACGTGCCGGCGGCGCCAACTGCCAAGATCGTCCCGACGCGGTCAGGCGCTGCCCGGACGGCGACGAGTTGGCCGATGTTGAAGGGGGCACTGTGCATTCATGGAACCGCGCGGCGCGCTGCCGGAAGAAGAGTCGTTTTCGAATGCCTCGGCAGATCGCTGCACCCGAATTGATCGGCACTGGTGGGCTCTAAGCTCGGCGCGGCGTTACGGACCCACCGCGAGACCTCGCGCGTCGATCGTCCACTTTTCGACGACGTCGAATGCCAGCTCTTCATAGTATTTGCGCCATTGTTCTAGGTATGTGACCCGGGACATCAGCGCCGCAGTGTCGGTTTCACCCGGTTCACCATCGTCCAGACCGACACTGAACTGCACTCCGCCCAGCTCGCTGAGTGCGAACCTGTCGTGCAGTTTCTCACCTTGATTTCGCTGTCGTGTGGCGATGAC
This sequence comes from uncultured Myxococcales bacterium, assembly GCA_903869075.1. GTDB lineage: Bacteria > Myxococcota_A > UBA9042 > UBA9042 > UBA9042 > CAIYBN01. Next base: position 1,395 of record CAIPXZ010000130.1, read on the forward strand.
GGTGAGGCGGCCGTTCGGGGGAAGGATATGTCGCGCGGCGATGAGCGATTGCGCTTTGTGCTCCGACGCAGTTGGCCCCGGCGTGGTTTCGTACTCGGGAACGCTCTTCTCGCGGAGTACGAGCTGCGCGCTGATTGGCGCAGTCAAGCGGTTGCCGTAGAACTCGTCGAATAAGGCCCGCAGCGTTCGATGATATCGGGACGACGTGATGGGATCGCGCGGAATGCGGATGCCCGGGTCGTGCAGGCTTTCGTAAACTGCAACTTCTTCAAGGAGTTGACCGCTCGCGTCAATCGCCAGGAGCTTGACCGCGACCTCAACCAGACGGTCCGACGTCGGGTACAAGCCCGTTGTCTCGGTGTCGATGACGGCGATGTGGTAGGTCTGGGACATCCGAGCCTGGGGAGCGATGAAATGGCTGCACAGCGGCGAATGCGCCGTGTGGCGCGTCAACTTGGCAGGCACACCGGACCGTGTCAATCAGGCGCCGGCCCAACTGCCACGACGCCTTGCAGGATGGCCGAGTGACCGGGGAATACCTTGACCAGCACGTCACCACCCCAAATGAGCGGCCAGTGTCCGACGTCATCCGCTTTCTTGCCGACGAACTGAAGCGCCCGGCGCGCGCCGTTGAGCTTGGACGTCCGGATTTCCACGCGTTGGCCGGCGCCAAGGTCGACGAAGAAGTGGGGCTCTTTGTCGCCACAGTCAAGAATAATCAGCGGGTTGGTCAGTGCGAGTTGCAATACCCGAAGCAGTGCAAACCCAGCAGGCGTCGGCTCGGCACCATGGTCGAGTAGGTGCTGAACGCGCGCGCGCAGACCGGCTGCTTCATCAACAGCGGGAATCCGTGCGGGACCACCTGCAGCGTTCAGGGCGTTTGGGACATGGGAGCCGGTCGTTGTCGCATCCAAGGCGTGCTTCGCCGTGGTGACCAACCGCTCCTTCACAAACGTCCGTCCGAGGACCTTTCTGGCTGTTCCGAACGACTGGTCCGCATCGATGATGCCGGACTCGCCGACGGCATCCATGTTGTCGAGCAGCTTGACGACGGCTAGGTCGGACTCATCCTTGATCGCCTCCAGCGCTGTCCATGGGTCTGAAAAGATTGGCAAGACGGCCTCGTGGTCTTCCGGCCACGTTGGAGTCAGTACGCGGTGATACGGTGCCAGAAGCTCCGCAAAGCGCGCAGCGTCCTCGCCGGTCGCGTAGACCCGGCCTTGGTGCTCCCAGATTCGCGTCGAAGTAGGGAACGCCGGAAACTTGCTCAGGTCTGGATGCCGGACGAAGATGTCGTGGCGGTCGTAACGGTCGTCCCCGTGCGCCCGCGGCGCCTTCTTCCAAGGAATCTTCTGCAGCCAGTCAACGGCCTGCTTGAGACTGATCGTAGGCGAAAGGCCATCGGCGATCGCCTCGCGGATTGCGTAGTCGTCGCCGTGTAGTGCATCGCGCACAAAGGAGAACCAGGGGCTGCCCGCCACTGGAACTCTGACGGCACCGTCGGCGTCAAACAGCACTGGCGGTGGTGGAGGCGGAAGTTCGTATAGGCCCTCGTGCCCGGCGACGAGCCACCCGCGCGGGACCTTCTTCAGCAACGCGGCGTTGACGCTGGCGCCGCTGAAGTACTCGACGTCGCCCTTCGCCACCATGACGACCACGGCGTTCCGATGGTCATGTGCGCAGTCACGCGCCGCGGCGCGAGGGTCGGCGCCTGGCGCCGGCACCACGACCTCAAATGCAGCAGACGCGCTTGCTTGTCGGTCACGCAGGAACACCAGAGCGTCCTCCGGCAACCTCGGATCCACGACCAGGACGGTCTGGTCAACCCACCGCTGGACGTCGCTCGCCTCGATACCCAGCACGTCGCACAACTCCGCAAGTCGATGCGGATGCTTTGGATCAAGAAAGAACTCGCGTGCTTGTGGCGTGCCCGTGAGCAGCTTGCTGACGTGGGTCTTGACCGTGGTCGCTTTGATGGACTCGTGCTTCGCGAGCCGCTCTTCCAGTGCGTTCACCAGGTCTTTGTCGCGGTCA
>CAIPXZ010000131.1 GCA_903869075.1 uncultured Myxococcales bacterium
CGCTTCGATGTGCGTCAGGCTCGGATCGTGCGTGTGCTCGCCGAGGATCGCCCAGTAGCTGAAATCGACCTTCAGCCACTGCCAGCCCTGCGTCCGCAGCGCCTGGCCGAGCGCGCGCGCCCAGTCCTGCATCGCCGGGTTTGAGGTGTCGAGCGTGTGCTTGTCGCCGATCAAAAAGTCAGGCACTACGGGCACTTTCGGCTGCAGCCAGTCGGGATGGTCGGTCATGACCTGGGCGTCGAGGTCGACGAGGAACGGCGAGAACCAGAGGCCAGGGCGAAAACCGGCGGCGACGATCTGCTGGGCCAGCCACGCGCCGCCGTGCGGGAACAGGTCGCTGCGAAACGTCCAGTCGCCGTGCTTGACCTGCCAGCCGTCGTCGACCTGGAAGAAGTTGGTGCCAAAGCTGCCGAATTCACGACGGTAAATCTCCAGCGAATCGAGGACCAGCTGCTCCGTGATGTCCTGGCCGTGACCGCCAGTGCCGCCGCCGCCCGACCACGAATTCCAGCCCGCCGGCACCGGATGGCCGGCGCCGCGCTGGGTCCACGGCACGACGTGGTTGAACGCCGCGACGTCCAGCGCGTACTGCTCGACGGACGCCAGCGGGTCGGCGGGAAACGGCTCCAGCCACAGCACTTCGGACGCCAGCGACTTGCCCGGCGGCAGCGGCTTGCCATCGAAAAGATAACGGTTTTCAGCGGCATACGTCGTGAACGGCCGCAGCCCTGTCACCGCGTCTGCCTTCGCCGTCGGGTCCATGCCAATGCCCAACGTCGGCATGCACAGCTCAAAACTCAGCCAGCCCGCCACCAGGCTGCGCTCCGGGTGCGCCGGGTCGGCGACGATGTGGTTCCAGTTGCTCAGCGAGCTGCCGCGCAGGTCCAGCGGCAGCACGTCCGCAAGCCCGGGGCGCTCGTCGTCGCCGTGGGCCAGCATGACGGCGGTGTCCAACACCACCATCCGGCCATTCTCCAGCACGCGAATGTCCTTGGGATCACTGCCAATTGTCAGCGAAGCGCCGTCGCTCGCCTGCATCAGCAGCGGCGTCAGCTTGTCGATCGTCACCAGGTCCGGCCGCTGGTTGGCGACCGACAGCTGCGCCACGAGGTGCTGCGCGTCGCTCGGCGTCGTCAGCTTCAGCGTCAGCAGCAGGCCGTCGCCCAGGCACGTCAGCGTGTCGGCGGCGGGCTGGTCGTGCGTGCAGGGCCCGCGCATGCTCAGGACCTGCGCGCCGTTGGCGTCGCGATAGCTCACGTCCGCCGTCGCGCCGAGGAACAGCGGCTTGCCGGCGCGCAGCACGTCATAAGTCCCTGAATCCTTGTGCAAAACTACGGTCACGGGCGACGGCGTGCCCGGCGACACGTCGCTCGCCACATCCACCGCGCCATCGTCCACCGCCGCCGCATCCGCGCCATCGCCCGGCGTCGCCGCCGGCGTGCCACACGCCACCAAAACCAGCGTCACAAGCCACACGCGCATCATGCTCTCTCCCTCGCGCGGCCGCAGCCGCTACTCCTTGAGCCCGTCCAGCCGCACTTTTTTGGCGCCCTGCGCGTCGATCGACCACTGGTAGCCCGCCATCGGCGGATGCGGCTGGCTGTGCGGGTGCGGATGCGCGCCGCCGCGGTCCACGTCCACGTACACCGCCGGATCGTGGCCGCCCGGCAGCAGCGTGTGCCAGCCTTCCGGCAGCGGCGGCGGCACCCAGTCAAACAGCCACTTGGCGTCGGCGATGGCCAAATTGACACATCCGTGCGACTTGACGATGCCAAACTGGTCATGCCAATACGCGCCGTGCAGCGCCTGGCCGGCGTGGAAGTGCATGACAAGTGGCACTTCTTCCGCGACGTAGTCCGCCCAGCCGCGGCCGCGCATCGTGCTGTGGATGGTCTTGGCGTAGATGCGGTAGATGCCGCGCTTTGTCGGGTGCGGGTCGCGACCGGTGGAGACCAGCGTTGCGTAGACCGGCGTGTCGCCGTCGTAGGCAACCAGCGTCTGCTCGGTCAAATCGACGTGTACCCACTTGGCTTTCTTGGGAATTTCCGCCGGGCGCACATGCCCATACGCCACCCGCACCGCCGCGCGCGCCAGCGTACCCGCGGCCACGGTCACGCGCCCGCCCGACTCCGCCAGCACCGGCAGCCGGTCGTAGCGGCTGGCTTGCGGCGGCGGCACCGGCGGCTTGCCTTTGACCGGCTTGAGCGGGGTCTTGTGGCGGACAAAAGCCAGCGGTAACGTGGGGTTGCGCTCGCCGACAAACGTCGACGCCGTGAGCATCCGCAGGTCCGCGACGCGCATGTAGCCGCCGATGGCGCGCCGCAGCCAGCCGGTCGCTTGCAGCGCGTCGTCCGGGACAAAAGCCAGCAAGTACTCGGCTTTTTCGTGGCGGCTCACCGCTGCATGGCTGTCGGCTGCGGCAAAAACCGGCGTCTTGGCGCGGATCACCCGGCCGTAGACAAAATGCGCGTCGGACGCCGTCACCACCGCGTCATCCGGCCGGTCCGTGCCCGGTCGCAGCGCCGCCAGCGGCACCGCGCCACCGCCCGCCAGCAGGGCCCATGGGTGCTTGCCGTCCTTATCCGCAACAAGTTCAGTCACATGCACGAGGTCGCCGCGCCGCAGCGCGCCCGCCAGCTCCGACGGCACCTTGGGCTGATGCCGCACGTACACGAGCCCCGGCACGGTCCAGGCCACGAACGGCGGCGACGGCAACGGCGGCGGCGCCACCGGGATCGGCGGCGGCAGCAGGAGCACGAGCAGGCCGATCAGCGCCGTCACCATCTCCTCCCGCCTTGGGTGCGCGCCATTCGCACGCGGCTACTGCAGCGCCGCGCGGAACCGGGCTTCCAGCGTCTCGCCGCTGCCCAGCGCCGCGACGATCGGCTCCAGCTTGGCCACGCGATCCGCGGTCTTGGGGTGCGTCTTGTAAAACGCGTCACCGCCCGACTCCGCCGCCGCCAGCAGCTGCAGGAAGTCGCGCAGGCCGCCCGGCGCCCATCCGACGCGCGCCAGGGTCTCGGTGCCAAGGCGATCCGCTTCAAATTCAGTGTCTTTGGGCAGACCCTGCTCCAGATAATCGTCCAGAAATTTGCCGATGACGCCGTTGAACGCCGCCGCGCCCTTCCACGCATCCGCCGCCGCGTCCGACATCGCCTGGCGCGACTTGACGTTCTGGATGATCCCCAGCGCGTGCTTGGCGCCGATGTGCGCGACTTCATGGGCCAAAACCCCGGCCAGCTCGGCCTCGTTGCGCATCTTCAGCAGCGCGCCGCGGGTCACGAACACGTAGCCACCGGGCGCCGACATCGCCTGCACCGCGTCGGAATTCAGCACGCCAAAGTGGTAGTCCAGCTCCGGCCGCGCGCTGTACGCCGCCACCGCCTGACCGACGCGCTGCACATACTGACCGCGCGCCGCGTTGCCATCCAAGCCACCGTATTTCTGGACGATTTTGACGGCGATGGCGCCGCCGTACGCGCGCTCCTCTTCCAAGCCAATCGGCAGCTGCGCCGCGGTCGCCTTGACGGCGCCGGTCGCCAGCGCCTGCCGCGCCTGGTCGACGTCCAAGTTCAGCCCGGCGGCCTGCAGGAACGTGCAGCCAGCGAGCGCGAGCGCCGCGCCAAGCAGGCAAAAGTGCAGGTGTTTCATGGCTTCACCTCGCGCCAGTCGCCGAGCTTGCCTTCTTTCAGGAATGCCTCGACCGCGGCGTCCGTGGCGCTCGTTTGCTCCAATTTTTTCACGGCTTGGGCGGCATCGCCGGCGCCTTCGCTGCTGGCATAGGCCTCGGCTTCCGGGCTCAAGCCGCGGGCGCCGGCCGTGTAGCTGACCGCACCCGACGTGCTGCTGCGGGCCGCCTGGCCGAGCTGGGCGCTGAAGCCATCGGCCGACGGCTTCTGGTCGGCGGTCCAGCTGCGGGCGACGAAACCGGTCTTGCCGCTGCCGAGCTTGACCTGCAGGAACGCGCCGTCTTCGGAGACGACTTCCAACGGCTGTCCCAGACTGAGCTTTTCAACGATCGCGTCGGTCGACGCCTTGCCGCTGCGCAAGCTTGCATAGCGGGTGTTGACGTAGGCAGTGCGCGCCGCCCAGGCCACCGAGGCGATGGCGAGCGAAGCCACCGCGGCGCGGCGAACCCAACGCAACCGGCTGTGTGACCGGAACAAGATCGGCATGGCGATTCCTCCGGGCGCGCGAGGCATGCGCCGTTGTCGACACTTTACGGTCAACGGCGCGCGACGGCAACCGCGCTGGGGTTCACTTGCTCGTCAGCTCATGCACCGCGTCCCAGTCCGCCGGCGGCGGCGTGCGCTCGAACGCCGCGATGCGCTGCAAGAACACCTGCGCCGGACCGTCGTCCGGCCAGCGCGCGAGGATCGCCGTGAATTCCGCGCGCGCGGTGGCAAAATCCCGGCTGCGGTACGCCGCCAGCGCGCGATCCGACGCCGCGACAAGCTCGGCGAACGCCCCCGGATTGTCGCGCATGGCCAGCGGCGTCGCCACAACCACAGGCAACTTCTTGCCTTTCACCCGCAGCAGGTCCAGCTCGCGCATCAACGCCGCGCCGCCCGCGCGCTTTTGCGTCTCCTCGCCAATCAGGATGTACAGCCCATAGACGCTCGCCGCGCTCTCCAGCCGCGACGCGAGGTTCACCATGTCGCCCATCATCGTGTAATCAAAGCGTTGTTGCGAGCCCATGTTGCCGACGACCGCCGTGCCGGAATTCAGGCCAATCCGCGCCCGCAGCTCCGGCAAGCCGCGCGCCGCCCAGTTCACCCGCAGCTCCGCCAGCTTCTGCTGACAGCGCAGCGCCGCCCGCACCGCCCGCGCGGCGTGGTCCGGCTGGTCCAGCGGCGCGCCGAAAATGGCGACGATCGCGTCACCGATGTATTTGTCAATGATGCCGCCCTCTTGGATGATGATTTCCGTCATCGCGCCGAGGCATTCATTCAACAGCACCACAAGCGTCGCCGGATCGAGTTTTTCAGAAATCGTCGTAAAGCCCTGCACGTCCGAGAAAAACGCGGTGATTTCACGGCGCTCGCCGCCAAGCCGCAGCTTGCCGGGATCCTTGACCAATTCTTCAATGTACGCCGGCGCGAGGTAGTGCGCGAAAGCATGGCGGATTTGCGCGCGCTTGCGGCCTTCCAGCGCGTAATTCAGCGCCGTGCCCGCTGACGACGCCACGGCGATCGCCAGCACCGGCATGACAACCGCGATCCACGTCGCGCTGTGGGCGAACGTCCAGGCGACAAACGCCAGCCAGCCCGCCAGCGTCGCCAGCGTGCCCAGCGCCTGCTGCCACAGCTTGGCCGGCAGCACCGTCAGCGCCGCGGCCAGCAGCGCCAGCGCCAACGTCGCGAGAAGATTCCACATCTCCGGCCAGCGCCACGCACCGGTGCCGGTCGCCAGCGCGTCGATGACCGCCGCGTGCACGTGCGCGCCGATGTCCGCCTCGCGCACCGGCGTCACGCGCATCTCAAAAGTCGCCGCCGCGCTCGCGGCGATGATCACGATTTTGTCGCGGAACTGCGCGGGATCCAGCTGTGGCGGCTTGCCGTCGGCCTGCAGCATCCCGGCGGCGTAGACGGCCTTGAACGACACCTGCGGCGGCGGCTGGTCGGGCGCGCGCCAGCGGATGAGCAGGCGGCCGTCGGGCGACAGCGCCTGGTTCGTCAGCACCGTCGGCGTCGCGTCCAGCGCCGCCAGCGCCAGAGCGGTCGTCGCCTGCCGCGTCGGGTCGGTCGCCCACGGCGTCACCGGCGTCAGCTGCCGCAGCACGCCATCGGGATCCGGCGTCATGTCCACGCGCCCGCCCGCCCGCGCCGCGTGCGCCAGCGCCGGCACGGGCGCGATCGGCTGGCACGGCTCTGCCGGCGCCTGCACCGCCGCCGACGGCGTCACGCTCCACGGCAGCGGCCCCGGCACATCCCCGCCACACTGCCACGCCAGCACCACCTTGCCGTTGTCGGCGATGCACTGCGCAAACGCGTCGTCGAATTCCGCGTCCGGCTCGCTGAATTGCAGATCGAACACCACCGCCTTCGCGCCGGCCTGCTTCAGGAACGCCAGCACCGGGCAATACGCGTCGCGCGGCAGCGGCCAGCGGATTTGGTAGGCGTCCTTGAACCACTTGAGCGTCGGCTCGTCGATCAGCACGAGCACGCTCGGCCCCGCGGCCAGCTTCGGCGTCAAGGCGCGCACGCGCCAGTCCCAGGTCTTGCCTTCCACCGTCGTGAAAAACGCCGTGCCGCCCAGGCTCCACGCCAGCACAAACGCGGCGAGGCCGACGAACAGCACGGACAGCGGACGGCGCAGGCGTTTCCACTCCATGGGCTGAAGGTAGCGCGGCTGCGGCCGTCGCGGCAAGGTGGCGGGCAGAAGCCCGTGCAACGGCCCATGGCGCACGCAGTTCCAGGCGAGCCGCGAGCGCGCCCGCAGGCGGCCGACGGGAGCGTATTGTGCGGTACGTGACCGAGGCCGCCGAGGACCTAAGCCGCGGATCGACGGAAATGCGTGTTGCCATCAGTAGTGGTACGCCAGGTCGTAGCCGACGCAGGCGTGATGCCCTGGGTCGTCGACGCGGATGAGCACCTTGGCGTCGTCGTCCACGCCGATCGGCGCGCACCAGAGGTCGACGCTGAAGCTCTGGAAGCCGCAGCAGCCGTCGACGCCGCCGGGCGAGCGGTCGGGCGTTGTGCCGTCGGGGCACTCGGCGGTCTTGGGCGGCTGATCGCATTGGAAATACGCGCAGATGCGGACCTTGGCGCGCGGCGGCGCGGTGAGGTTGCGCGTCGGGTCGACGTAGCCCATGGGCGTGTCGTGGCCGTGGTAGGCGTACCAGTCGACGTCGGTCGGGCTGCTGAGCACGCCGCAGCGGGCGCTGCCGTCGCCGTCCGGGTCGTCGATGTTGCCGAGCCACATGGCGCTGGCTTCGTCGTCGCCGGCGTCATCGGAGTCGCTGCAGGTCGCGTCGGGCGCCGGGCAGTTGCCGATGGCGCCGCAGCCCGGCCAGTCGGCGCGGTAGCGGGTGATGGCGGCGCCGGCCTGGCATAAGCCCTCGGTGCACAAGCCGTCGCCGGCGGGCGGGTCGCTGGGGTCGCTGGCGCTGACTTCACCGCCGTTGCCGTCGCACAGCGCGCGCTGGCAGTCGCCGGTTGTCTGCACGAGGCTCGTGGCGTCGGCCGGCAGGTTGTGGCTGACGATGCCGCCATTGCCGTCGCAAGTGCGCTCGGCGCAGCGGTCGGGACCGCCGCCGATGAGCGGCAAGGGCGTGGCATTGGGCGAGAATTCGCCCTCGCACAGGCCAAGCGGCGAGCAGGTCCAGCGCGCGCACACCGTGTCGGTGCCGCAGTCGGCGGCGGTGATGCAGTCCTTGCTGCCAAGGCAGCCGGTGGCGAGGCAGCTCGGGAACGCGAGCGCGGTGACGACGGACTTGGACATGACGGACCTCCAGGCAACGCCCGATGTGCCGGGCACGCAACAGCCAGTACACGAACCGTGCCAAGTCGCGCAGGCGTTGCCGATCACGGTTTTGCCGGCGCGGCGGCCACGGCTGCGGTAGCGCTACCGCGTGGCTGGGGTAGCCGTACGCCACAGGGCGGTCGCAAGCTCGACCTCGTGCACCCGGGACTGAAGTCCCGGGCTATTGTTCGAGATGTCCGCCGGAAGGCGGACTCGGCCAAGCCCA
>CAIPXZ010000132.1 GCA_903869075.1 uncultured Myxococcales bacterium
GTACGAGCAGATGACGCAGTTCCGCGACGCCGCTGACGCGTTCCTGAACATGGCCAAGCTGCGCGACAACGCCGACGCGGCGCAGGCGCTCATCAATGCCGGCGCGATCCTCAACGCCTTGCAGAACTACAAGGAATCGGCGGCGGCGTATGACAAGTTCATCGGCGTGGCGGGTTCGCTGAAGCCGGAAGCCGGCAAGGACGCGGCGCGCGCGGCGGAGCTCAAGGCGGCGATTCCGGACGCCGAGATGGAAAAAGCCCACGTGCTCGAGAAGATGGGCGCGGACGGCGCGAAGCTGGCGGCGACGCAGTACCAGGCGGTGGCGACCAAGTACGGCACGGCGCGTCCGGATCTGGCGGTTGAGTCGCTGGGGCGCCGCGCCGAGTCGCTGCGCGTGGACAACGCCGTCAAGAACCGCAAGGACGTCGTCAAGGCGGCGGACGCGGCGGTCAAGGCGTACACGGCCAAGGACGGCGCCAAGGGCCGCGCGCCGTTCTACTACGGTCAGGCGGTGTTCAACAAAGCCGAGTACGACTTCGACGACTTCGACATCGTGACGCTGAAGAACGTCAAGAAGATGTCGCAGCTGGGCGGCGTGCTGCAGAAGAAGGCGGAGTTGCTCAAGAAAGCCGAGAAGAGCTACCACGAAGTGATGGACGCGACGCTGCCGACCAACGGTCGGTCGTGGGCGGCGGCGTCGGCGTTCCGCGTCGGCTTGCTGTACTTCAAGTTCAAGGAAGACCTGTTCAACGCGCCGATCCCGCCGGAGGTCAAGGCCAATCCCGACCTGGAAGACAAGTACCGGCAGGAAATTGAGAAGTTGGCGGTGCCGATTGAAGAGCAGGCGCTGGCTGGTCTGAACTTTGCCATCACGCTCGCGCACAACGCTGGCGTGTACAACAAGTGGTCCAAAGAGGCGGGCGACTACGCGGCGCGGGTGAACCCGAACGCGTTCCCGACGGTGGAAAAGGACCCGAACCTGCCCAAGGCGACGACGGCGGTGAAGTCGGACAAGGCGACCGATGCGGCGACCTCGGCGGCGTTTGTGACGACCGTGCGGCGCGGCAAGCTGACCGCTTCGTACAAGCCCAAGACCGACGCGCCCGCGCCCAAGTAAGAGCACCTGAGAATCCGGCAGCCGCCCGCTTGGCGGACGCTGCTCGGCACCGCGAGGAACCCGATGAAGCTGATTTTGACGACAACGAGTTTGATTGCCCTGCTGGGACTGACCTGCGCCGCGCCGGTGTTCGCCGCGGACGGCCAGGACCACTTGCCGAGCTTGACGCCGGAGGTGGAGTCGTCCATGCGCGCCGGTCTGGCCGCGGCGCTGCGCAAGTTGCCGAAATGCAACCCGTACCAGATGCTGGAGAACGGCGAATGCTGCAATCCGGGCTTCGTGTCGCTGGGCAAGGAGTGCGCGCGCATTGCGCCGCCGGCGTGCGCGAGCGTGGCGATTGACGCGCCGGAGTCGTGCGCCATCACGCGGTGTGCGCGGTTTTCGCGGACCGTGGAGAAGGAAGTGCCGGCGCTGGACGACGCGGGTCAGCCGATCGCCGGCAAAATGGACAAGAAGAGCGAGGACGTGCCGTGCGAGCCGTGGGTCGGTGGCAAGCGCGATCTGACGTGCGAGCAGGACACGTACGAGTGCAAGCCGGAAGAGCTGAAGTCGGGTCCGGCGCGCTGGTGCGGCGACTGGCTGAAGGAATTGGCAGCGTTGCCGCCCGCGGACGGCTCGGCCGCGCCGGTCGAAAAGACGTACGTGCGCTGCCGCGCCGGCTCTGACGGCTGCATGCTGCAAGAGCGCGAGTGCACCGGCAAAGAGCTGCTGGAGAACAAGTCCGAGGGCGCCGGTCCGTGCAAAGTTGGTGAATTCATTGACATCAACAGCGGTCAGTGCTCGAGCTACAAGTGCCCGGCAATCTGCCAGACCGCCGACGGCCGCTGCGCCAAGTGCGGCCCGGACTACCCCGGCGCCGCCGTGGAGTTCAAGAAGGCCGTCGACGGCGATCCGCGGTTCTACGAGGCGTATTTCAACCTCGGCATGGCGCTGGAACGCCAGGGCAAGTGGAAGGAAGCCGTCGCGGTGTACGAGCAGGCAAAGGCGATCGCGCCCAAGGACGAGCACGAGAAGAGCCTGCAGTTCTCGGCGCAGGCGTACATCGCGCGCGCCAGCCTCGCGGAATCGCGCCGCGCCTTGGAAGCGGGCGACAAGACGCGCGCCAACCAGCTGGCGGAACAGGCCAAAAGCGTGTGCGAGTCGATCCGCGGCCAGGATCCGGACAACACCGTCGCCAACGTGACGCTGGCGATTTACTACCTGGATCAGGACAACCTGGACCTCGCCGAACAGTTTGTGCGCACCGCGTTGCGCGCCAACCGCGAGGACACGATCGCCCTGAACATCCGCGGCCTTATCAAGCTGCGGCAGGGCAATAACGACATCGCGCGCTGGATTTTGGAAGACAAGGTGCTGGCGCTCGACCCGGCGAACCCGGAAGCGCTGGCGAACCTGGGCCTCGCGTACGTGCGCCTGGGCGACCTGCCCAAGGCCGTCGTGGCGTTTGACCGCGCCGTGAAGCTGAACCCGAACGCCGCAAGCGCGCGCCTGAACCTCGGCGCTATCTACCTGGAATACCTGAACTATCGCGACGCTGAGAAGCAGTACAAAGCGGCGCTGGCGATCGAGCCGGACAACCTGGAAGCGCTCACCGGCTACGCGCTGTCGCTGGAAGGCAAGCGCGAGCCGAAGAAAGCCGCTGAGATCTATGAGAAAGTGCTGATCAAGGACCCGACGCGTACGGCGATCCTCGTGCGCTTGGCGCTGATCTACAACAACCAGCCGTTCAACGATGGCAAGAGGTCGATCGAATACTGGAAGCGCTACATCCGCGACGCCAACCTGCCCAAGGCGGACGAGGTCAAGCCGCAGCTGGACGCCGCGCGCGTCGAGCTCAAGAAGTACGAAAAGGCGCCGAAGAAGCCGACGCCGGACATCGCCAAGGCCAAAGCGGCGGCGATCGCCAACGAGGCGGCGCTGGCGCTGAAGTGGAAGAATTCCATCGCGATCGAGAGCCGGGTCCAGGCGATCGAGCAGGGCATGATGCTCGAGCAGCAGGCGAAAGATCCGAACAACAAGCCGCAGGAACCGGCGCCGGCGCCGAAGTAGCCGCAAACGCCGTTGCAACTGCCGCCGCGTCCGCTAGACTGGACGCCTGACCTGAACCGTGACCGTGAGGAAACCGAAATGGCCCGCAAGCACCTGAAAATTGCCGCATTTACCTTGGCCTTCGCTGGCTTGCTGCCGAGCGCCGCGGTATTCGCCGAGGACAAGTCCAAGTTCTACGACTTCAGCGACCAGCTCATCGACGGCGAAATCAAGAAGCCGACGACGTTGTACATGGAGAGCCGCCAGCGCGCGCGGTTCGACAAGCTGCTCAAGCTGAAGAAGTCGTTCCGGCCGACGCTCATCGAGTCCGCCAAAGAGCGCACGCTGAAATAGCGCCGTTGCCCGCCGATCGCTTGCGCCCGCGAGAACTTTTCGCCGCGACGATCGTCTGACCTCCTGCAGCTGGGCCCAGTGCATCGCCCGCTGATGGAGGATTCCGTGAAGAAATGTTGCGTTGCACTGATGTTGCTCACCGCCACCAACGCCGTCGCGGCCCAGCCCGATAGCGCGAGGTTCATCGATTTTACCGGCACGACGATCGACGGTCACACCGCGCGACCGGCGGCGATGTACCTGGAAAGCCATCAGCGTGCCCGTTTTGACCGCCTGCTGACGCTGAAGAAGTCGCTGCGACCCGAACTGACGGCGACGATCCAGGAGCCGGCGCTGCGCTGATCGCTTCGGCGTGCGGTGGGGATTCGCCGGTCGGCACCACGCAACATTCACTTGCTCGTTGTGGCAGATCTTCGTTAGAGTGTAGCGTTCAGTCGGCGAAGCAATTCGGCGGCGGTCTGAACGATTGACACCGATTTGCGTGGACCCCTCACCGGGCGCCACGCCGAGACAGAAGAACTGCCGTCTGCGCATCCCGCGGCATCGTGCCCCGGTCTGGCAGACAACAGCGCGCCCGAGCGATGAAGGCCAAACCGATGACTCCTCGAATCCGTTCCGCCCTGCGATCCCTCTCCGTGAGCGTCGTCGCGCTCGCAGTGGCCGTCGGCTGCAGCACAACCAACAACGGCAACACGACCGGTGGCGGTGGTGGCGGTGGTGGCGGTGGCGGCGGCGGCGGCGGTGGTGGCGGCGGTGGCGGTAGCTGCGGCTCCGTCGGCGGCTTCAGCGTGGAATGCACGCCGAAGATTCGCGTGATCGGTCCCGACGGCGGCGTCGTTGCCAAAAATGCCACCAAGATCATCAGCATCGGCACTGACCCGCAGCAGACCGTGCAGTACCAGGTGCTGAACAACGGCAACAGCCCGCTTGTCATCGGCAGCGTCACGCTGGACTACACGGCGCTGCCCGGCGACGGCACCAACACCGCGCTGACCTGCTTTGGCCCGGACGGCACAACGCCGTGCGCCAGCACCAAGTGGCCCAATGTCGCGCAGACCGGCGGCCAGGGTGACAGCAGCGTCATCATCAACATCGTCTACAACAAGCCGTCGGACACGCTGACGCGCACCGCCAAGCTGCACATCGCCTCCAATGACGCCTCCACGCCGACGATTCCGGACTTCGTCATCAACCTGAAGACCGCCAGCGGCGTGCCGAAAATCGTCACCGACTCCGAAGTCGACCTCGGCTTCGTCAAGTCGCCTGGCACCGGCACGCAGACGTTCACAATCAAGAACCTCGGCACTGCCGACCTGGTCATCCCGGACATCGACGCCACCGCGCTCGACGACTCGTTCACGCTCGTCATCGGCGGCACCGAGTACCACACGACCGCGGTCATCACGCTGACGCCGACGATTACGCTGGCGCCGGGCGACACCCAGGACGTCCAGGTCATCTACAAGGGCAAGGACGACAACGCCCACACTGGCGACATCATCTTGCACACCAACGACCCGTCGCTCACGGCGGAGGGCGGTCCGGGCTGGAAGCGCGTCGCGGTCAAGGTCAACTCGGCCGGTCCGTGCCTGCAGGTCCTGCCGTCAGCGGTGACGTTTGGCGGCCAGAAGGTCGGCAGCGTGGCCAAGCAAACGGTTGTGCTGAAGTCCTGCGGCGACGAAGCCGTGCACATTACCGGCTTGGACTTTGACGCCAACGGCGCCGGCAACTTTGCGATTGACTACACGTCCATCCAGGCGACCGGCGGCAAAGCGCCGAGCGACGCCGCGCCGCTGACGATCGACAAGAACGCGCAGGCGACGGTCAGCGTGACCTACACGCCGGCGGCGGTGGCGGCGAAGAATGCCGATGGCTCGCCGGTGCTGGATACCGCGACGATGGTCGTGAGCGCGCCGGCTTCGCCGAATACGCCGATCAACGTCGGGCTGACGGGCTTTGGCTCGACCGGCGACTGCCCGACGGCGGTTGTGCAGGTCCTGGAAGGCGACGCCGTGGTGCCGCAGACCGTGTTGCACCTGGACGGCGGCCAGAGTTACGCCGGCAGCAGCCAGATCGCCAAGTACAAGTGGACCGTGACCCAGCCGACCGGCTCGGTGTCCAAGTACGCGCCGACGGACACGTCCAAGTCTGTGACGTTCACGCCGAACGTCGCCGGCGAGTACACGTTCTGCCTCGCGGTGACGGACGACCAGGGCAAGGACTCCTGCGCGCCGGCGTGCCAACTG
Organism: uncultured Myxococcales bacterium; assembly: GCA_903869075.1. Classification (GTDB taxonomy): domain Bacteria; phylum Myxococcota_A; class UBA9042; order UBA9042; family UBA9042; genus CAIYBN01. The sequence goes on from CAIPXZ010000132.1 coordinate 5,746, forward strand.
GTGAAAGTGCTGCCGGATCAGGCGATTCACGTTGAGCTGATCTGGAATACGCCGGGCGACAAGGACCAGTCGGATGAAGGCCCGAACGCCGGCGCCGATCTGGACCTGCACTTTGCGCACCCGTACGCGGTCACGGCCGTGCTGGGCGACGACGGCAACCCGCTGCCGTGGTTCGCCGACCAGTACGACTGCTTCTGGTACACCTGCGGCAACGGCAAGGTCCTCGAGTGGGGCAGCTATGACCCGAACATCGACGACAACCCGCACCTCGACCGCGACGACACCGATGGCGCCGGCCCGGAGAACCTGAACTTGACGCTGCCGGAGGATGGCAAGAAATACTCGGTCGGCGTGCACTACTACGACGACCACGGCTTTGGCCCGTCGACCGCGACCGTGCGCGTGTACGTGTACGGCCAGCTGCAGTTCGAGGACCTGCTGAACCTGGTCAAGAAAGACCTGTGGTACGTTGCGACCATTGACTGGCCGAGTGCCACGATCGATGGCATGGTGGACGCCAACAAGAAGAAGGTCGTCAAGGCCAACTACCCGGCGCCGCAATACTGAGTGACGTGCTTGCCGCGCCAGTCGCAGCAAGCCTGAGGCAAATGAGACGCCGCGGTTCGCGCGCCCCCGTGGGGGTGTGGCGCGAGGGCTCCGGCAACCGGCAGCAAACGAACTTTCGAGTTCGATGAGGACCGCGATGAAGATGGGCTCTTACACGCTGCGCGCCTCCCTCGGCGCGGTTCTCCTGGCGGTCCTGACGGCGCTTGCCGTCGCCAGCTGCTCTCACAGCCCATCCGGCAACAACGCTGGGGACCCGTTCGACCCCAACGTCGGCGGCGGCGGCAACCTCGGCGTCGACTTTGACGTGCGCTACAAGGTCGATCCGGCCAAGGTCACGTTCCTCGACAAGCTGCCGACCGATCCGGCGCAGACGATCAACGTCCGCATCACGCACATCGGCAACCGCGGCATTTTGCGGATGCATAACCCGCGCTTTGTCACCGGTAACGCCGCGTTCCTCAAAGGCATGACCACGAGCCTGACGACCGACATCCCGACGGCGACGAGCTACAAGGACATCACCAACCCGGGCGACCACTACGACTTCACCGTCACGTACCTGCCGGTCACGCCGGGCGTGCGAACGCTGACGCTGCAGCTGGACACCAACGCGACGGACGCGACAAAGAAGCTGCTGACCATCCCGATTGAGGTCGTGACGTCCGGGAACACCTTGACGATCAACCCGAATCCGGTGGACTTCGGCAACGTCAAGACCGGCGATTCGCCGACGATCGACGTGCAGCTCATCAACTATTCGACAAAGCCGCTGAAGGTGACGCACGTGGCGCTGTCGTCGTCGGGCTCCACCGACTTTACGATTGTCTCCATTCCCGACGCCACCACGCCGATCGAAGCGGGCGCGTCCGGCATCGTGACGCTGAAGTACACCCCGACCAAGGGCGATTCCGACACGAGCACGCTGCAGGTCGAGACCGACGACGCGCGCAAGCTGAGCGCGCCGGTGCTGGGCAACGAAATCGCGCCGCTCATCAGCATCTTCCCGACCAAGCTCGAGTACGACTCGATGAAGTTGGGCGAGACCAAAGACGCGATCTTCATGATTACCAACAAGGGGCTCGCGACGTTGAACGTCACCGACCTGAAGCTGTCGCCGCTGAGCAGCGTCAAGCCGGCGGACGTCAAGATCAGCCCCGCGCCGCCGTTTTCGCTCGACCCCGGCGCGCCGGGCCAGAAGATTACGGTGACGCTGACGGCGAACGCCTCGCTGCCGGCGAGCAGCGCGGTGGGCTCGATCCTGGTGGACTCGAACGACGGCAGCGACCCGGAGATCCCGGTGCCGATGTTCGCGCACACGGACACGCCAAAGATCCGCGTGTCGGTGAACGACGCGCCGTGCACCGACCCGACGCAGGCGTGCACCGCGGACTACGCGTTCGTCGGCAAGGCGACGCCGCCCAACGTCCTGTATGCCAAGCGTAAAATCACGCTGTACGATGAAGGTACGGCGCCGCTGCAGGTGACGGAAGTGTCGATCTCGGACGACGCGCTGAGCGAGTTCTCGATTGACCCGGCGCTGACGATTCCGCCGGCGAGCATCCCGCCGCAGGCGATGAGCATCGACCCGGCGAACCTCGTCGACTTCAACGTGCGCTTTGAGAACAAGGGTCCGACCGGTCAGGTCGCCACCGCGACGCTGCACATCAAGTCGTCGGACGCTGGCACGCCGGACTTCCAGGTCCTGCTGGTGGCGCATCGCGCCGACGGCACGACGTGCAAGATCGACCTGATTCCGCAGCCGCTGAATTTTGGCCTGCTGTCCTACGGAAAGCAGAAGCTGCTGCCGCTGATCATCAAGAACAGCGGCACCGGCCCGTGCGTGTTCAAGGACGCCGTGCTCGTCAGCTGCTATGAGGCGCCGAGCCCGCCGTTCAACCCCGGCAGCTCCAAGTGCTCGTCGGCGTCGAGCCCGTACTACTCGAAGGGCCCGCTGGCCACCAACCTGTTCCAGCTCGCGCCGGGCGACTCGGGCAAGATGCTCGTCGACTTCGTGGCGCCGGACACCCTCGGCGGCATTTCCGGACCGCTCCCGGCGGACGCGATCACCGAGATCGACGGCTTGCTGGTGCTGAAGTACGAGGACGCCTCGACCGGCGTGGTTTCGAACTACCCGAACGTCGATCCCAGCAATTTCAGCACGATCGGCAACGCCAAGCCGAACCTCGTGTCCAAAGTCGGCCTGTCGAAGGTGCAGGTCATGCCCGACGACATCGACTTCGGCGTCCAGACGCTGGGCTGCAAGTCGCCGATCTCGACGGCGTCCATCTACAACCAGGGCGTGACGGACGTGAACGTGACCAAGGTCACGCTCGACGGCTGCGGTCCGGAAGTCAGCTTCGTCAACAAGCCGGCGATCCCCAAGACCGGCTTGGCGATCTCGCAGAAGACGCCGCAGACGTTCCAGATCCAGTACGGCCCGCAAAAGGTCGCCAAGCTGCAGTGCCAGCTGACCATCACCACCGGCCAGAACGGCATGTGCACGGACAACACCGGCGCGACGACGGGCGCGTGCGCGGCGACGTCGGACTGCACGAACGCCGGCGAGACCTGCCTCGGCGACTCGTTCTCGGTGCCGCTGACGGGCGAGGGCACGCTGGACACCGAGTGGACCGACATCTTCGACCAGGCCGACGGCTCCAAGGTCGACGTGCTGTTCGTTGTCGACGATTCGCCGTCGATGGACGATAAGCAGACGAATTTGGCGAATAGTTTCGCGTCGTTCGTGCAGGTCGCGCAGCTGTTCAACGACGACTTTCACGTGGGCGTCGTGACGACCGACGACGACGACGCCGTCGACCACACCGGCAAGCTGCGGCCGTACAATGACCCGGCGCTGGGCACCGTGCGCTTCATCAGCAAAGGCGTGCAGAACCCGACGTCGGCGCTGCAGACGCTGGCCAAGCAGGGCTCGAACGGCTCGTCGACGGAGCAGTGCTTCCTGTCGGTCGAGAACGCGCTGACGCTGCCGCTCACGCTGGACGCCGCCAAGGTCTGCAAGACCAACGCCGACTGCGCCAGCGGCCAGGAATGCACGACCAACCCGGACGACGGCACCAAGGGCTGCGGCGGCCGCAACCGCATGTTCCTGCGCAAGAATGCCAGCCTGGAAGTCGTGGAGATGGGCGACGAAGACGACCAGTCGCCCAACGACATGACGTATTACACGAACAAGTTCTACTCGTTCAAGGGCGCCAACAACAAGAATTTGTTCCACTTCCACGCGATCGCCGGTCCCAGCCCGGGCGGCTGCGCGGATCAGGGCGCCGGCTCGGCGGTGGAATGCCCGCGCTTTCAGCAGATGGCGCAGACCACCGGCGGCGTGTTCGCCAGCGTCTGCGACATCGATTTTGGCCCGGCGATGAAGAACATTGGCACGCAGGCGTTCGGCCTCGCGATGCAGTATTTCCTGACGCGGACGCCGGATCCGTCGACGATTGACGTCAAGATCAACGCTACGCCGTGCGTCGGTGGCGCGAACAGCTGGAAGTACGACGCGCCGTCGAACTCGGTAACTTTTGCCCAGAACGGTACGTGCGTCCCCCAGAAGAACGACAAGATCTACATTCACTACAAGATGTTGTGCGGCCAGTAGCCCGCCGCCAACAGCACCTCAGGAGCAATCTCATGGCAAGCAAGGCTCAGCCCGGCCGGAAATTCTTCCGCAGCCTCGGCGTGGCGTCCCTTTTCCTTGGCGCCAGCGCGCTCTCCGCCTGCGGCGGCGGCAGCAATCCCAACGGCTACGGCATCGACAAGAATCAGGAAATCACGGTCCTTGTCGAAGGCATCGCTGTCACCGACGGCACCTGCGTGCACTTTGGCTTGGACGAGACCAACGGCGTCATCAAGCAGACAAAGAAGGTCACGATCCAGAACATCGGCATCGCCGGCTCGCTGTGCATCACCAAGATTGCTTTCACGACCACCAGCCAAAAGCTGATGAGCATCGCCTACGGCCCGCACACCGTCGACACCGGGAGCTGCCCCGGCGGCTTGGCATCGCTCGATCCGGGCAAGACGCTGATCGCGACCGTGACCTACGCGCCGTCGCCGGGCTTGGACGACAAGGCGACGATGACCATCACGCACAACGACTACAAGGACCCGAACAAGTACCAGAACATGTGCTTTGACATCAGCGCGACCGGGCCGAAGATTCGCCTGGATACGACCGAGTTGCCGTACATCAACCCGAAGGCCTCGGCGCCGCAGAAGCACTGCGCGCAGTTTGGCAATGACGGCTCGGCGTCGCTGGTTGTGACCGCGCTGGCGGAGATCAAGCCGTCCAGCCCGGAATACGCGATCACCGACCAGCCGGCCGTGGGCGACCAGATCTCGGCGCTGGGTTCAACCGACAATCCGGTGACGGCGAAGGCGACAAAGCAGGTCTGCGTCGTCATGACGCCGGACAGCAACCCGAACAACGACGAGGTCGAGCTTGTCATCCATACCAACGACCCGGTGCAGCCGGACTCCACGGTGAAGCTCTACTCGAAGTTTGAAGAGGCTTCGAGCTTCACCGTGACGTGCCAGAACAGCGACCCGACCGTAATCGAGTACGACTTCCAGGGCCAAGGCGCTGGAACCGCGCGCGTCTGCAACGTCCACAACGACGGCCCCGCGCCGTTTGCCTGGAACAACGCGCCGCAGATCGTCGCGCTGCCGCCGTCGACGCAGGACCAGGTGGACGCTGTGTACGCGCTGTCGCTGCAGAAAAATGGCAAGGATCGCGCCAAGCCGTATACGGCGGGCTCGATCGCGGTTAACCAGTCGGTGGACTTCTCGATCACCTACACGCCGCCGACAAATGGCCTGCCGCCGCCGGCCGCCGAGCTGCAGATCCCGTACGCGCAGACGCCGAACGCGCCGACCGTGCTGACGATCCCGATCCAGGCGGCGACGTGCAACACGCCGACGCTTGTGTTCGCGCCGAGCGAGATGTGGCTGTACGCGGTCAAGGGCGCCAAGGCGGTCGGCCACGTCGTGCTGGCCAACCAGAGCTGCGCGCCGCTGGACATCCTCAAGGCGTGCATCAACAACGGCAACAGCAACCCGAGCGGCGCCGATCCGTGCGCCTCGGCGCAGTACGCGTCGAAGTACCACGGCTTGGTCAACCCGATCGGCGCCAGCACCTTGGCGCCGTCGGTCGCGGGCACCGCCAACGGCCAGTTCGGCATCGACATCGAATTCCACCCGCCGGACGATAACAAGATCAACGCGAATGACCTGTTGCAGATCGTCTACTGTGTCACCGGCTCCATGGCCGGCAACGACTGCAAGCCGGGCTACCAGACCATCAACCTCACCGGCAACACGACCGCCGGCGTGACGCTGCCCTCGGCGACGCTGACGGTGGACACGACGACGCCGACTTCTGGCAAGCCGGTGATCATCAGCGCGGCGTTGACGGTCGGCAGCTTCCCGGACGGCAAGACCTGGCGGTGGGCGCTGATCGACCGGCCGCAGGGCAGCCACGCGTGGATCGGCTCGGCGGACCAGTCGACGAGCGACCCGAGCGTGTCGTTCGTGCCCGACGCCAAGGGCAAGTACACGGTCCAGGCCATGGCGCTGACGATTAGCGACACGGACGTGACCCAGCTGGCGTGGACGCCGCCGACGACGGTCAGCCTGACCGTCCAGTAGGTCGCGATGCCGGTGCCGGAGCCGCGCCACGTGATTCACGACGAATTCTCGCGCCTGCAGGCGTGCGCGCTGTTTGCGCCGGGCGACGAGCTCGACCGCATGCTGCCGCGGCACATCGAGTCGCACGTGCAGCACGGCGCGACGCTCGTGGAAAACCGCGATTACCTGCTGTTCGATGACCTTGTGCTGCAGCCGCTGCTGCAGGACGAGCACGCCGAGCTGGCGGCGGTGGTGCGCGCCGTGACCGGTCCGCAGCTGTGCCTGGACGTGCGCGTGATGCTGGGCGAAGTGTTGGCGGATGAGACTGTGGCGTCCGAAGTCGTGGCGCAGGTGCTGGCGGACGACCAATTGGCGGTGGCGGAGCGGCGGCTGGCGCTCGTGGCGCTGACCAAGCTGCGCGGCGCGCGGCTGGCGGAGGCGCTGATCCAGGGCGCGCTGCCGCACTCGGAAGTGGCGATCTTGCCGGCGCCGGCGCCGAACCTGCTGTTCGCCCGCGATCTGTGGGCGCCGGTCGGCGACGCGATCGCGCTCGGCTGGCCGCGGCACCGCGCGCGGCTGCGCGACGGCATCCTGTCGCGGGCGATCGTGCGCCATCATCCGCAGTTCCAGGGCGTGCGTGCCCTCGATCTGCGTGAATTCAATGCGGATCCCGAGGTGTGCCTGGAGGGCGGCGACGTCCTGAACGTCGGGCCGCAGCTCGTGCTCATCGGCTTTGGGCCGCGCACGACCGAGCGCGCGGCGCGGCTGCTGGCGGAGCGGCTGCCCGCGGACGTCGAAGTGCTGGGCGTGCGGCTGCCGCTGCGGCGGGCGACGATGCACTTGGACACGTTGCTGACTTTTGTCGATCGCCGCGCGGTGCTGGCCTATTTGCCGGCGTTTGATCGCCAGAGTGCGGCGGAAGAACGCTGTGACGTCATGGATTTGCGCACCGGCGTGGCGCTGGGCTGCAACCTGCCGGCGCTGCTCGCGGACCGGCTGGCGGGGCTGCAGGTTGTGCCGTGCGGCGATGGCGACCCGGTGGCGGCGCCGCGCGAACAGTGGACGGACGGCGCCAACGCCGTGTGCTTGGCGCCCGGACGCATCGTGCTGTATCGCCGCAATACCCGGACGTTGCGCGCGCTGAACCGCGCCGGTTTCGAGGTGCTGACGCCGGCGCAGTTCGTCGCCAATTCTGAGCTGCTGCTGCAGGGCGACCGGCGGCTGGTTGTCGCCGTGGGCGGCGCCGAGCTGTCGCGCGGTCGCGGCGGGCCGCGCTGTTTGACTTTGCCAGTGGCGCGCGCATCGTGAAGGCGCGCGCCGGGCGTTGTCACCGGCGTGCCATCAAAACGCCACAAACGGCGTCCAATTGACTGCGGCCCAAGCGGCCGCCTCCAGGAATCCTGACATGGCGCATTTTCGTGGCATTTTCCTCCCGCTTCTCCTGTGCGCTGCATGCAGCGGCGCGGCGGGCGGCGGCGGTGGCTCGGCCATCAGCCTGAACGGCATTGATGCCGACAGCAGCGTGGCCACGCCGGATACCGACGCCCAGACCAGCGGCAAGACGGACGCCGGAACCGCGGACGTCCCGGTCGTCGCCGACGTGCCGGTTGTCAGCGACGTGCCTGCAGCGCCCGCCGACTGCCACTCCTGCGTCAGCAACGACGACTGCGGCGCCGGCTGGCTCTGCGCCCAGTTCCAGGGCAGCACCTTTTGCGCCCGGGACTGCAGCAAGCTGACCTGCACAAGCGGCCACGCGTGCCAGGCCGTCGCCGGCGCGGCGGGCGAGCAGTTGGAAGTCTGCGCGCCGATCGCCAGCCCGTGCGGGCCCATCGACACCGTACCCGACGCCGTGATCACCGACAAAGGCCCGGCGGCGGACGTCAACAACCTCGTCTGCGGCTCGTTGAACGGCCCGGGCGTCAGCAGCTGCTGCAAGTGCGCCGGCACCAACTGCGCGACAAACGGCTGCTACGGCGGCTGGTTCTGCAACACCGGCACCTGCAAGTGCAACCCGGCGCCCGATCCCAGCACCTGCGGCGGCGGCGGCGCGGACGCGACCGACAGCGGCGGCAGCGGGTTCGACGTCGCCAAGGGCGACACTGTCAATGTCCAGTCGGTCGGCTACGGCGGCGGCCCGCTCAGCAGCCTGGACTTCGCCATCGTCGGCGACACGCGCCCACCGGCCAAGGACGACCTGGCCAACTACCCCACGGCGGTCATCACCCAGATCTTCCAAGGCGTGCAAGCGGAATCACCCGGCCTGCCGTTTGTCATCACGACCGGCGACTACCAGTTCAGCTCGCCCAGCAGCAACGCCGCGTCGGCGCAGTTTGACCTGTACCTCAAGGCGCAGGCGCAGTACAGCGGCACCGTCTTCCACACCATGGGCAACCACGAGTGCACGGGCGCGGTCATCAGCAATTGCGGCACCGGCACGACCGACGGCTTGACCAAGACGTATCAGCTGTTCATGCAAAAGCTCATGGGTCCGCAAGGCCTCACGCAGCCGTATTACACGGTGAATTTCAGCGCGACGGACAAGTCCTGGACCGCCAAATTCGTGTTCATCGCCGCCAATGCCTGGACGCCGGCGCAGGCGACCTGGCTGGACGGCGAGCTGGCCAAGCCGACGACCTACACGTTCGTTGTCCGCCACGAAGGCGTGATGGTCACCGACGCGCCGGGGGTCTCGCCGAGCGCGACGATCATCGCCAAGTACCCGTTTACGCTGCTGTTGGTCGGCCACACGCACACGTTTGACTACTACGCGTCGGACCGGGAGGTCATCACCGGCAACGGCGGCGCGCCGCTGGCGACTGGCGTGAACTACGGCTACACGGTCGTGCGGCAGCGGCCGGACAAGGCGCTGCAAATCACCGCCTACGACTACCAAACGCACGCCATCGTGCAGACTTTTGCGGTGAAAGCCGACGGGACGCCGACGAAGTGAAGCGCGCGTGGCTGTTGGCGCTTGTGGCGTTGGCGTGTCAGCGGCCAGCGATCGCGGCGCGCGCGCCGACGCTGCCGGTGGTGCTGCACGTGCCGCACGCGGCGCATCCACCGGTGCTGGCTCAGCACGATGACGACGCGGTGTGGCAGACGGCGGTGGCGACGGGGCCGTGGTTGCAGCCGAATTCCCACGAAGCGGCGCGGCCTTACAGCAATGCCCGGCTGCTGTGGGACGCCGACAACCTGTACCTGTGCCTGTACGCTGCCGACCAGGACATCGAGGCGCACGGCGGCCAGCACGACGCGCCGCTGACGGCGGAGGACGCGTTTTCCCTGCGTATTCAGGCGGATCTGCCCGACGCACCGACTTTTGCCGTCGAGATTGCGCCGACCGGGACGGTGACCGACGCGCGGGTGGTCGGCGGGCATGTGGACCGGAGCTGGGAGAGCGGCGCGCAGCTGGCGATGGACATGGACGGCACGCTGAACCAGCCGCAGGACGCCGATGACGAGGAATGGGTGGCGTTCGTCGCGCTGCCGTGGTCGCGGCTGGGGCTGACGGCGGCGCCTGGGCTGCGGCTGCGGCTGGCGATGGACCGCTGCGATGTGCCCAAGGACGGCGTCCGCCGCTGCGGTACATGGGCGCAAACAGTGGATTTGCGCTGACTTTTCAGGCGTAGTCGTCAAGCGCCGCTTGGTAGGCGGCGCGCAAGTGTTCGGCGCGGGCGTGGATCGCCTCCTTGCTGGGATCCGCGGCGCCGCTCGGCAGCACCGTCAGCAGCTCCAGCGTCACAGTCCCAGGCCGCGAGTACGCCCACTGCCGCGGGAAAATGCGGTCGGCGCCGCGCACGACGATCGCGACGATCGGCGCGTCCGCGTCCGCCGAGGCATGGAACGCGCCCAGGCGAAACGCCTGCAGGTGCCCCGTGCGCGAGCGCGTGCCCTCGGGCGCCATCAGCAGCGACAGCTCGGCGCGGCGGACCTGCTCGGCGGCGGCGCGCATCGAGGCGCGGGCAGTCGCCGGGTTCGTGCGGTTGACGAAGTGGAAGCCCATGAGCCAGCAGCCGAGTCCAACCAGCGGAATCCACGCCATTTCCCGCTTGGCGACGACCGTCATGCCGTCGGTCCAGATCGCCGGGAACAAGAACATGTCGAGCGTGGACGTGTGGTTGAAGACGACGATGCGCCGCCGTCGGCCCACGAGCTCCGCCAACAGCGCCGGCTGCACCACCACGCGCACGCCCAGCGCCGCCAGCATGACCTGACCCCAGCCACGCAGCATCCGCCGGCCCAACGTGTGGCGCGCGCGGCCCAAGCTCAGCAGCATCACCGTCAGCAGCGCCGGGATGAATACGAGCAAACCCAGCCAAAACACGAGGTTCTGCCACGTCCAACGCAGCGCGCCCTGAACAGTCAGGGGCGGCGAAGCTGGGGGAGGCTCGACCATGGCGGCACGGTACAGCAGCGGCCGATCGCCGGCAAGTTTCGGTCGTGCCTTGGATTTACCGCGTCGTCGGCGTCAGCTCAGCCGCCAGCGCCGCGATCGCCGCGTCCGCCGCCTGCTGGCAACCGGTCGCCGCGCACCACCGCCGCCACTCCGCCGGCCCGTGCAGGTCCTGGCGCGACAGCACGCGCAGCGCCTGTTCCGCCGGCTCGCTGATCGACCGCGCGCTCTCCGTCGTCAGCGCCACGAGCCCGGCGCCGTAAGACGGCAGCGGCGCGAGCGCCATCGCCTTGGCCACTGCGCGCCGCACAAGGAAGTTCGGGTGCCGGGCGATCAGCGGCAGCACCGCCTGGCAATGTGGCCCGTCGTCGCGCATGCACAGCGTCAGGCCCCAAACAAGGCCTTGAACCGCCATCTGTTGATTGGCCAACAGCGCCAGCTGCTGCAGGAATGCGCGTTGAGCGGTCGGATCGCCCCAGCGCAGCGCCAGCCAGAGCGCGCTCAGCCGCACGGGCGCCATCCACGCCGTCGGATCGTCGCGCCCCACCGATGGCAGCAGGTGTACAAGCTCGCGATCGTCCAGCAGCCCGAGCCCAAAGATCGCGTAGGCGCGCGTCTCCGGGTCGGCATCCTGCAGGCGATCGCGCAGGAATGTGCGCGCCAGCGGGTCACGCAGCTCCGCCACCACGCGCACGGCGCGCGCGCGGTATTGCGCCTGTTCCGGCGCCTTGTCGAAGACCTGCTGCACGTAAGGCCGCGCCGTCCATCCGAAATTCAGCAGCGTCGCCTCGGCCGGACAGCCAGAGATGCTGTTGCAGGCAAAGCGGTCGCGAAATTGCCGCAGGGCATCGCGCAGCGCCTCCGGCTGTGGGTCCGGATCGCGGCCCACCGCGGCGACGTGCGGATCGATCGGCATCGCCATCGCGTCGGGCGTGGGCGGCGGCGGCGGCTCGGCACAGGCCGTGGCGAGCAAAAAGATCAGCGAAAGTGCAAAGTAACGCGTCACGGGCGTCTCCACGGCGCCAGCGCCGCGCGGCCATTGCACCTCGCCTTGGCGTTTCTGGCAAGGGCGGAAATAACTGGCGGCATTGTGGGGTTGCAGCCGTTGCGGTGCGGGATTACAATGCCGCGCTTCGTGGTCGTGCAAGTGTGCGTCCTGGAACCCAACGCCAGCAGATCTGGCCAGACAGTTATCCGGTGCGGTTGGCCGTCACCGAGCAGAGGATGTGATGAAGAAGGAGAATGCGATCATCGCGATCATCGCCGCGGCCGTGCTCGGCGCCATCGGCGGTCGATTCACTGCCAAGCCCTCGGCGCCCGCGCCGACGGCCGCCGCCGCCCCTGAAACCGTCAAGGCGGATGCGCTGCCTGCTGCCGCCGCTGCGCCCACCAAGGTGCCGTCGATTGGTCCGGAGACGGCCAAAGTGACGATCGTCGAGATCAGCGACTTCCAGTGCCCGTTCTGCAGCCGCGCCTACACCACGCTCGAGGACCTGCGCAAGCAGTACCCGAACGACGTCCGCGTCGTCTTCATCAACCAGCCGCTGCCGTTCCACCAGAACGCCAAGCCGGCGGCCATCGCCGCGACCGCGGCCGGCAAGCAGGGCAAGTTCTGGGAAATGTACAGCAAGCTGTTCCCGAACCAGCAGCAGCTGTCGGACGCGAACTACCAAGTTTGGGGCAAGGAAATCGGCTTGGACATGACCAAGTTCGCGGCGGATCTGAAGGATCCCGAGGTCGCCAAGACCGTCGAGCGCGACATGGCCGTGGCCACCGGTCTGGGCGTGCGCGGCACGCCGGGCTTCTTCATCAACGGCGTGAACGTCTCGGGCGCGCAGCCGATTGAAAACTTCAAGAAGATCATCGACGAGCAGATCACCAAGGCCAACGATGAGATCGGCAAGGGCGCCAAGGCTGGCCCGGAGCTCGTCGAGAAGCTGACGCGCGTGAACAACCCGGCGCTGGGCGACAACCTGATCAAGTGGGTGTTCAAGGGCGAGACGCCGCCGGCCAACGCCGCGCCGGCCGATGCCGCGAAGCCCGGTGACAAGCAGCCGAATCAGCCGCCGCCGGACGACAAGACCGTGTGGAAGGTCGTGCTGCGTGGCGATGAGCCGGTCAAGGGCAAGGCGGATGCGCCGATCACGATCGTCGAGTACACCGACTTCCAGTGCCCGTTCTGCTCCAAGGTCCTCCCGGCGCTCGAAGAGACGCTGAAGAACTACCCGGACAAGGTCAAGCTGGTCTTCAAGAACTACCCGCTGAGCTTCCACCAGAACGCGATGCCGGCCGCTGAGGCCGCGCAGTGCGCCAAGGAGCAGGGCAAGTTCTGGGAAGTCGAAGAGAAGTACTTTGGCAACCAGGGCGAGTTGGATGCCGCCGGTCTGGCGAAGCACGCGCAGGCCGCGGGCGTCAACATGGGCAAGTGGGAAGCGTGCGTGAAGGACCACAAGTTCAAGAGCGTCGTGGAAGCTGACATGGCCGCCGCCGAGAAGATCCAGGTCACCGGCACGCCGAGCGTGTTCGTGCAGGGTCGCAAGATGGTCGCTGGCCGCGCGCCGGAAGACTTCAAGCGCGTTGTCGACGAAGAGCTGGCCAAGGCCGATGCGCTGATCAAGTCCGGCACGGCCGCCAAGGACGTCTACGCCAAGATGGTCGCCGACGGCAAAGAGTTCACGCCGCCGCCGCCGCTGGACCCGAAGGTCAACAACTTCGACTACGACGGCTCGCCGATCCTCGGCGACAAGAACGCCAAGATCAAAATCGTTGAGTACAAGGACTTCCAGTGCCCCTTCTGCGCCAAGATCATCCCGACCTTGAAGCAGGTCCAGAAGGAAGTCCCGGGCGTCGCGATCGTGTTCAAGAACTTCCCGCTGTCCAACCAGTGCAACCCGAAGATGTCGCGTGACATGCACCCGGCGGCTTGCCTGGCGATGTACTGGGCCTTCGCGGCGCAGGATCAGGGTAAGTTCTGGGAATTCGAGGACCTGGTCTACAACAACTACAGCAACATGATGCCGCCGGACGGCGACATGGCGGCGCGTCAGGCGGCGCAGGAGACCAAGCTGAAGGGCTGGGCCAAGGACGTCGGCATGGACGTGGCGAAGGCGGATGCGTACGTCAAGGCCAAGAAGTACCAGCCGCGCCTGGACAAGGACCTGAAGGAAGCGGAGTCCGCGGAAGTGCGCGGCACGCCGAGCTTGTACGTCAACGGTCGGAGCTACAACGGCCCGATGCAGGCGGACAAGATGAAGGAAATCCTCAAGAAAGTCTCGGAAGGCAAGCTGTAACAGCGCCTTCAGGTTGCGACGCACGCGGGCTGCCGGGGGAAACCTCGGCGGCCCGCGCTGCTTTTGGCCCCGCTTGTTTGACGTTTGCATGACGATCGTGTGCGATCCGCGTGTCGGATCGGTGGCGCCTGGGCCACACGGAGGTGTCATGCGTCGCTTGTTCCTGTTCGTCTGCCTGAGCGTTGCCGGCTGCAAGGCCGCCGCCGTCGCCGATTCCGACGCCAGCGTCGCCACCGACACCGCCGCTGACACCGCCGTCGTCGACGCAGCTGCCGACGTCAGCCCCGCCGGCTGGCAAGCCACGCTCAACGTCTCGTCCGGCGTCAGCCTTTTCTACAGCCAGGGCATCGCGCGGCTCACCAACGGCTGGGCGTTCTCCGCCAAGGCCGGCTTGTGGCGCACCGATGACGCGTTCACCCAAGTCGTTGAGGTCGTCAACCCGCTGCCGCAAGCGCTGCTGGACCAGGGGTATGGCCACATTGGCGACATCGACATGGCCAACGGCAAGCTGTACGCCGGGCTGGAGCAGGGCGACTTCAACCTTGGAAAACAGGCTGTTGCCTGGTTCGATCCGCAAACGCTCGTCTACCAGGGCACAGTCGATTTGCCGCAGCATGAGAACCCATGCCTGTGCATCGACGAGGTCGCCGGCATCGCCTACACGCCGGACCATTACCACGGCACGGAAATTCGCCGCTACGACGTGACGCATGCGTGGGCGCCGCTGCCGTCGCTGACGCTGTCCCGCCAGCTGGCCGCGATGCAGGGCATCGACGTGGCCAACGGCGCCCTGTGGTTTTCCTGCGATGACGCCGTGCACGGGCTGTACCGCGCCGACGTGGCGACGGGCGCGGTAGTGCAGGTTGGTTCCATCGGGCGGCTGACGGCGATCGGTACGACGCTGCCGGAGGTCGAGGGCATTGACGCGTCGCCAACCGCCAGCGGCTTCTTGCACAC
>CAIPXZ010000133.1 GCA_903869075.1 uncultured Myxococcales bacterium
GCCGCAGTCCTTGTCGCTCTCGCCGGCGTCGGTCTGGTTGTCGACGCACGGGTCGCTCACGCAGTGGACGCCGTCGCAATAGCCGCTGCTGCAGTCGCTGTTTTGGCCGCAGAGCGCGCCGGACGGGCACTTGGCGCCGCAGCTGCCGCCGCAGTCGCTGTCGCTCTCGTCGCCGTCCTGGCGCTGGTCGACGCAGGTGGACGCGACGCAAAGGGTTGAATTCGCTGTGCAAATGCCGCTCGCGCAGTCACCGCCGGTGGCGCAGCCGGTGCCGACGTCGCACTTGACGGCGCACGGTCCGCCGCAGTCTTTGCCGGTCTCGCCGAGGTCCTGCTTGCGGTCCACGCACGCGCTGGCGACGCACGCGGTGCCGTCGCAGAAGCCGGTCAGACAGTCCTTTTCCGCCTTGCAGCCCTGGCCGAGCGCGCAGACGGCGGTGCAGACGCCGCCGCAGTCGATGTCGGTCTCGCCGGCGGACAGCTTGCCGTCCTCGCACGCGCCGCCGACGCACTTGAGCGCGGCGCTGCAAAAGCCGCTGTCGCAGTCAGTGCCGCCGCCGCACGCCTGGCCGGACGTGCACTTTTGCGGGCAGCTGCCGCCGCAGTCGATGTCCGCCTCGCCGGGCGTGAGCTTGCCGTCGTCGCAGGTCGTGGCGACGCACACGCCGCTGGCCGCGCAGACGCCGGACTGGCAGTCGCCGCCGGTGCCGCACGCTTTGCCGGTCACGCACTTGACGGCGCACGGCCCGCCGCAGTCGCTGTCGGCCTCGCCGGCGTCCTTGTGGTGGTCCAAGCACGCGTCGGTCAAGCAAGTTTTGCCGGCGCTGTCGCAAAAGCCGCTGGCGCAGTCCTTGTCGCCGCCGCAGCCCTGGCCGGGTACGCAGGTGTTGCCGCAGGTGCCGCCGCAGTCGGTGGCGGTCTCGTCGCCGTCGAATTGCTTGTCGGTGCAGAAGGTTGCGACGCACTTGCTGCCGTCGCAAAAGCCCGTCTGGCAGTCGGCGTTGCTGGCGCAGCCCTTGTTCAGCGCGCACTTTTTGCAGCCGCCGCCGCAGTCGACGTCGGTCTCGGTGCTGTCAGTGATTTCGTCCTGGCACGTCGTGGCGACGCACGCGAGGCTGATGGCGGCGCACAAGCCGGAAGCGCAATCGATGCCGCCGTTGCAGGTTTTGCCGGTCAAGCACGGCGTGGCGCAGCTGCCGCCGCAGTCGATGTCCGCTTCGCCGCTGGACTTTTTGCCGTCCTCGCAGGTGTTGGCGGCGCATGTGCCGTTCGTCGCGCAGGCGCCGGACAGGCAGTCGCCGCCGCCGTTGCACTTGGCGCCGGAGCTGCACTTTTTGCTGCAGGTGCCGCCGCAGTCCACGTCGGCTTCGCCGGGCGAAAGGACCTTGTCGCTGCAGTAATCGCCGACGCAGACCGTGCCGTTGCAGTACGCGCTGTCGCAGTCGGCGCCGGACTTGCAGCCCTTGTCGGTCGTGCACTTGGCGCTGCAGCTGCCGCCGCAGTCTTGGTCGGTCTCGTTGCCGGACTTCACGCCGTCCACGCACGTGCTGGCGACGCACTTGCCGAGGCTGGAGCAGATGCCGCTGCCGCAGTCGCCGCCGAGCTTGCACTTGCCGCCGATGCCGCACGCCGCGGTGCCCGCGCACGGTCCGCCGCAGTCGAGGTCACTCTCGCCGGCGTCCTGTTTCTTGTCGGTGCATGACGTCGCTGTGCAGTGCGCGCCGTCGCAAAAGCCGCTGCCGCAGTCCTTGTCCGCCTTGCAGCCGCCGCCGGTGATGCACTTTTTGGCGCAGCCGCCGCCGCAGTCGACATCGCCTTCACCGGGGGACAGCACGCCGTCCTTGCACGGGTCCACGCCGCAGACACCCTGGATGCACTGGCCGGTGGTGCAGTCGCCGTCGGCGAGACACGTCATACCTTTCAAGCACTTGGTCGTGCAGGTGCCGCCGCAGTCGATGGCCGCCTCGCCGGCGTCCTGCTTGCCGTTCTGGCAAACGGGCGCGCAGTTGCCGCCAAAGCAGCCGCCGCTCATGCAGTCGTTGCCGCTGGCGCACTTGGACTTTTCCGGGCACTTGGCGGCGCACTGGCCGCCGCAGTCGACGTCGGCTTCGCTCGCTGGATCCCACTGCTTGTTGTAGCACGGCAACGCGCACTTGCCGTTTGTGCACACGGCGGCGTCGACAAAGAGGTCCTGGCCGTTGACTTGCGTCGTGTAGCCGGTGGCGCAGTCGAGCGCGATCTGGCATTTCTGGCCGACCTTGCAGCCCGGCATCTGCGACTGGCTGCTTGAACACTGCGAGCCGCAGTCGACGTCGGTCTCAAAGCCGTCCAACACGCCGTTTTTGCGGCACAAAGCGCAGACCTTGCCACTGCCGACGGTCGCGTCGTTGCAGACGTTGCTCTGGCAGTCGCTGTCGGCGGTACACGCCTTGTTGATCGGGCACTTGACGGAACACCAGCCGCCGCAGTCGGTGTCGGCTTCATAGTCTTCTTTCAAGCCATCATTGCACTTGATTTCGGTGCAAACGCCGTTGTAGCAGTGGTCCGTGCCGCAGTCGCCGCCGCTCAGGCACTTTTTGCCGACGTCGCACTTGAGCACGTCGATGCCGCATTTTTTGTCGGACAACAAATCGTCCTTGCCGTATGAGCACGCCGTCTTGTTCAAATTCGCCAAGCCGTGCGCGCACATGCCGCCGCACATGACGTCGGTCATGTCGCCCTTTTGCGCCCACGCGCCGCTGAAATACGGGACCAAGTCGCAGTTGGGTGGCTGGCAGATGCCAAAGCTTGTGTCGCCAAACTGACCATTGCCGACGCAAGTGTTGCCGGCGCTGCAGTCCTTTTGGTTGGTGCACGTCTGGCCAGCGGTGCACGCCGGGCAGTAATTGCCGCCGCAGTCGACGTCGGTCTCCCACCAATCGCGCACGCCGTTGTTGCACTGCTGGATGCCGCAGAGCTTGGTGAACGGGTCGCAGTTCTGGCTGTCGCAGTCGCCGTTCACGACGCACTTTTTGCCGGACGCGCAGCCAAAGCCCGCGGTGCCGCACAAGCCGCCGCAGTTGACGTCAGTCTCGTAGGCTTCCTGCTTGCCGGTCTGGCAGTTGAGGTTGCCGCACGCGCCGCCCTGGCACAAAAAGCCCACGCCGCAGTCGGGGTTGGCCTCGCAGACGCCGCCGAATTTGCAGCCCGGGCACGCACCGCCGACGGCCTGGCCGCCGCAGTCGACGCCGGTCTCGTAGTCGTCCTGCTGGCCGTTGAAGCAGTCCGTCGGGCAGGTGCCAAAACCGTACGGAATGCCCCACGAATCCGACCACAGCGTCCACCACGTATCGAGCAAATCCGTGCTCCACTCCGTCGACCACACGAACAAGTTGATGCCAACGCCGACGGTCGCCGTGACGCCAATGTCGACCTCCGCGTCAATTTTGCCTTGCGCTTGCTGGGGTTTGACGATCTTGCCCGGGTCGGGGCAGATGGAGGTGTAGACGCCCGAGCCTTTCAAGCCGGCTTTGGCTTCAATGAACGGTCCGCCGATGTCGGCGAACAGCCAGTCCACGCGCGGGCCGATCTCGCAATCGACCTCCGCGCCGCCGCCGACGTTGCGCAAGTCCCAGCCGAATTTCTTTTGGAATCCAGCTGGTTGGTGAACACCCCAGTTGCCGTCGTTGTACTCGATGCCGTACACCGCGTCGTAGCTGAGCTCGGCGGACGCGGTGGCGTCAATTTCACCGTAAATCGTGAAGTCGCACTTGGCTTCCACAGTCAGCACCAACACGGTCGGGATGCCGAGAATTTCCGGTCCCTGGTAGTATTTCGGCTTGCCGATGCTGAATTCCTCTTTTTTGTCGCCCTCGCCCTTCTCGCCCGGCTTGCTGGCTTTGTGGCCGGACCTCTTCTCGATGGGCTTGGAAGACAAGTCTTTTTTGGCCTCCTCGCCCTCCTTGTCCTTGTCGCCGCCGTCGGTCGACGCGGTGATGGAAATCTTGGCATTGACGTCGATGTCGACACCCAAATCGGCCTTGCCGCCGGCCCCGGCGAAGAAATAGGTGACGTGCGGGATCGGATCCAGCCAGGTCTCCTCAATCGACAACTTGAGGAACGCGCCGACAAAAAGCTCGGCAATCGCGTGGACTTGGCCAGTGCCTTCGACCGTCAGGTCCACTGGCCCGAGCTCAATCGGCTCATCCAAGTCCAACAAATCAAGGTCAAACTCGTAATCAAAGCCATAGCCGAGATTTTCACTCAAGTCTTGCGACAGCGCACCCTTCTTCGTGCCGACGGCGCCGCTGCTGTCCCGGCGCTTGTGGGCCTTGGGCAGCAGCGTCGTGCCGGTCAGCGGCGCCGGCAGATCCGGAATGATTTTGTAGAGATCGACCTCATCGCCGATGTTGATCTCCGTCACTTCCTTGGGAAAGCTCAGCGACGCCGCGCCGACCATCACGTCTTCAATGTGCGCCGGCTGCGTCTCGATGACGATCTCGCCATCCACCTGACTGACCGACTTCACTTTGCGCAGAAAGCCCAGCACGTTGTTGCTTTGGCCGGACGCGCGCTGCGCCGCCGTCGCTGGCGCGCCAATGAACGGCGCACCCGGGGTCAGCGCCAGCAGCGCCTCATTGCCCGCCACCGGCACGCGCAGCCGATCCGGTTCGATCTTGACCTGCGCCGTCACCGCCGGCGCCGCCACGACGACGCTGTGCCGCACCAGCAAGTCATTGAAATCATCTCCCGATTTCAGCTTCTGCTTCCACTGCGCCGCCTGTTCCGGCGTCGTCTTGTAGCCATCTGGCGCCACCGGCGCTGTCACGACCGCGGGCAGCGGCACCGCCTGCGCCGTGTCCGCGCTGCCGCCCGACGTGTCGCGTTCGTACTGGATATCGCCGCCGGTACACGCCGTCAGCAGCGCCGCCAGCAGTGCCACGCCGCCACCTGTCGCAAAAAGCCAGCCATGGGTCCCCCACTCTCGTTGGACAAGCCACGCGCCGGGGCGCCAGGAGCGCGCAGCGCACGCCCCAGCCCCACCGCTATCGGTCTGCCGCTATCAATCCCGCGTCGATTTCACCCACAGCCCACCGCTGTGTCCGAGTTTCGCGCCGCAAACGCCAGACTCGAATGGAAACCAAGTTGCCGCGATGGTGCCGCCCCCTCAGCCGCCCGTCAAGTGCTGCTGCGCGACGTGGGTGGGAATTGACGAAAAACTTACATTCAGCGTTGGATTTTCACCTCCCCACCGCCCGGTGCTACGCTGGCCTGTGGCTGCGGAATTTTCCCCACCTCTGCTTCGGATCCCGCACCCGGCGGCGCGCCAGCGGCGGCCCGCGCAGCGCCTCAGCGCGGGCAAGCAATTGAAAGCACGCTGGAATCATGCTTTTTCGGCGAAGTGGCGCGCTTCGTGCTTGGCTGCCAAGGCGGTGGCGACGATGCCCAACGGAGGTCCAGATGTTCGGCAGTGAGACAGCCAGCGTTCCCCGCGTGCCCGCGCCCTACGCCCCCCATCCGCTGGCGCCGATCGCGCCGCCTGAGCCGGTCGTGCTTGTGGTGGCGGACGAGCCGCAGGTCCAGCGGCAGCTGCACGCGGCGCTGACGTCGCACGCGTACCAGGTGCTGACGGCGGCGTCCGTTGCCGAGGCGGTGCGGCTGACGACGGCGCATCAGCCGGCGCTTTTGCTGCTGGACCTGGCAGAGTCGGTGGCGGCTGAGCACGCGCTGTTGGGCCAACTGCGCGACTGGACCGCGGTGCCGGTGCTCGTGCTGTCGGGCCGCGACACCGAGGAGCAGATTGTTGCCGCGCTTGACGCCGGCGCCGACGATTACTTGGTCAAGCCTTTTGGCCTCGAAGAGCTGCTCGCCCGGATGCGTCGCGCGCTGCGGAAACGGCGCCCAGTGCTGGCGGACGACAAGCTCGCGTGCGGCAGTTTGCGCATCGACGCCGCCCGCCACTCCGCCACCTGCGACGGCGCGGAACTGCGCCTGACGCCGCTGGAATTCAAGCTGCTGCAGCTGCTGGCGCGGCACGCCGGCAAGGTCCTGACGCACGGGCAGATCCAGGCCGAGGTTTGGGGCCGGGCCGGCGCGAACAGGCGCATCATGTGCGCGTTCACGTCGCGGAGCTGCGCAAGAAGCTGGAGCGCGATCCGCGGCGACCGGAGCGGCTGCTGACGGTGCCGCAGGTTGGCTACGCGCTGGCGGCGGTGTGACGGCAACCGCCTACGGGCAGGCCACAAACCCGCGCGCGGCCAGCGCCGCTTGGCCGGCCGCGGCGCGACTCAACGCGATGAACGCACCAGCCGCTGCCGCCTGCGCACCATCGCCGGCAGCGATCGCGTAGCGCGCGGTGACGTTGACCGCGGCGGGAATCGCCACTGTGCGCACCGCCGCGCCGGCAACGCGGGCGTCGGTGGCGTAGACAATCGCCGCATCCGCCTCGCCCAGCGTCACCTTGGCCAGGACTTGGCGCGCGTTCGGCTCGCGCGACACGACGTGCGCCTGCACCGCCGCGGCAAATTCCGGTCCGGCATGAGCCAAAATCTGTTCGGCATACGCGCCAATCGGCACCGCCGGCGCGCCCAGAACGATCCGCCGCAGCCGCGGCAGGTCGGCAAACGCAACGACGTCCGCCGGCGCATCGCGCCCCAGCACCAACACCGGCCGATTGCACGTCAGCGGCTGCGGTCCATGCGCCACGCCAGCTTGCACGAGCTGCGCCATCTGCGCGTCATCCGCCGTCGCCACCACATCGGCTCGCGCGCCGTGCTGCAGCTGCATCCGCAGTTCCTGGCTGCCGGCAAACTGCAGCGTCACCGTCTGGCCGGGATGCTGCGCCTCGTACAGCGCCGCCACGTCCGTCAGCGCCTCGCGCAGCGACGCCGCCGCGAACACCGTCAGCCCCGGCGACCGCGGCTGACAGGCAAGCAGCAGCAGCAAGACCAGCGGCAGGAGTCGCGGCGCTGTGCGCTGCGTCAGCAAGGCCTGCAGCAACTTTCCCAAACCCGTTTGCAGACCCTGTAAGTGGCTCGGGGAATTTCCCCGCGCCGCATGCTGACCCTGCAAGTAGCTTTTGGACTTTCCAAAACCCGATCGCAGACCCTGTAAGTGGCTTTTGGACTTTTGCCGCGGCGGTTGCGGGCGCTGTTGCTGCCGGCGGGACATTCAGTGCTTCTCCACCAGAAACAGGAATTCGCGGACGTGCAAGTCCCGATTGCGCAAGTTGCGGCTGCCGCGAAAGGCGTTGTAGCGGGTCTCCAGCACTTCGGTGCGGCCGACGCGTGACAGCAATTCCAGGAGCTGCTCGCGGCCGATGAAGCCCTGCGAGTTGAAGGACAGCAGCAGGAATTTCGCCGGGATCTCCGCGACCAGGCGCTGCAGCGCCGCGGTCGTCTCGGCGCGGCGGTTGTACGCCGAACGTCGCCAGTCGGGTGGAATGCCCGACACGCGGCTCAGCGCCGGTGGCCGCTGGTACTGCACGAGCAGATTCAGCATGAAGTAGTTCGCGCCATACGGATGCTGGTTGTACGGCGGGTCCAGGTACGCGAGGTCCACCTCCGGCATCTGCGCGATGAGCGCGTTGGCGTCTTGCTGGTGCACGCTGCAGTCGACGGCAAAGCGGCTGAAGACCGGCAGCGGCAACGTCATCTCCGCGGTGATGCGCTGCAGCGCGTCCCGGCGGTTGCCACCGAACTGGCCATGGCCAGTGGCGCTGTCCTTGTAGAAGCCCTTGAAGACGCCGGACGTGTTGGCGTGAATGGACGCCTGGGACAACAGCGGCGCCAACAGGTAATCGCGCATCGCCTCGGGCAGCTGCGCCACACGCTGGCGCACCGAGTCGAGAAACCGCGCATTGCGCGCCGTGTAAAACACCCGCTCGTGCGGCTGGATCGCCGCGTCATCCTGCGGCGCGTACAGCTCGGCAATCAGCCCGGGCTGCAAACCGTCGCGGGCGATGTCGGCGAGGAGCTGCGCGTGGTTGTCGCGGATCGCGGCAAGCAGCTCCGGCGTTTGGTTTGTCAAATAACAGCGGTTGATGACCGCGGCGTACGGTTCCAAGTCATTGACGATCAGCCGCTCACTGTCCTGGCGCAGATAGCGGGCGACCACGCCCGAGCCGGAAAACAGGTCGCAGGTCGCCAACTTGCGCTGGCCCAGCCGCGCGCGGACCTTGTGCACACCGGCGCCAATGAACGCAAGCAGCGCCCGCTTGTTGCCGAGATACGTCACAAGCTGTTGCGACAAATATGCGGGGTCTTCGCGAGTCGTCACCGGGCAAAACTCCGCAGCCAAGTGCGCGGCAGTGTGGCGCAAGCCTGCAGCAGCCGCAACTCACGGGCAAAATTCTGGTCCTACGCCGGAAGCGCCGCGCGCAACGGCAGCTGGCTTTGTGTCGGGTAGCGCGCCACGAACTGCCGCGTCTCCAGCTTGCGCGCTGTATTGGCGGACGTCATGTACCGCACGGTGCCGAAAATCGGCCGCTCCGGTCCCCACGGCCGGTCATAGCGACCCAGCACCCACTGGATGCCCGCCACCGAGTTCGGGTCGCGGCCATCCAGCGCGTAGCGGTCATTCAGCCGCAGCATCACCGCCAGCGCATCCTCCGGCGACGGCGACCACGCGAGGATCTGCTTGCCCCACAGCATCCGCAGGTAGTTGTGCATCCGGCCGTCCTGCACAAGCTGCCGCTGCGCCGCGTTCCACAGCGGATCGTGGGTCTGCGCCGTCTCCAGCTGCTCCGGCGTGTAGAGCACCGGCCGCGGGTCATGCGCGTGTGCCTGCAGCGTGCGCTGCGCCCAGGCCGGCAAAGTCGCAAATTCGTCGTACCGCGGCGTGAACGCCGCCTCGAGATGGCCAAGCTCGCGCCACGTCACGAGCTGATCGACGAACGCCTCCGCCGCCGCGCTCAGCCCCCACCAGCCCGTGCGCGCGCCGCGGTTCGGCACTCCCAGCCGCCCCGGATGCCAGTCCTCGGCCGCCGCCAGCGCCAAAAACACAGCGTGCGGGCTCAGGTGGCCGGTGTGCAGGTACGGCGAGAGACCGCTTGCACCGTCGCGGTCCGGGTGGTTGCGGTCCTCCGGATAGCGCGTCAGCCGCGTCGCCACAAACGCCGCCAGCAGCGCATCCGCCGCGCGCGCGCCCCCGCGGGTCGCCGTCGGCAGCACCGTGTGATCAATCGGCAACTGGCCGAGCGTCCGTCCCGCCAGGACCTCGGCGGTCGCCTGCGGCCAGCGCGCCAGGATGGCCGCGTCCAGCGCCACCGGCACCCGCACCTGCAGCGCCGCCAGCGGCTGCGCCTGCGGAAACTGCTCGAGCTCCGGCGGCAGCGCGCGCTGCAAAAAAGTGCGAAAAGCGTGCGCCGTTGCGAAGGATCGCCCCGCGACCGATCGCGGCAGCAGCCCGACGGAATCGACAGCCTCAAGGCGAACCGGCAACTTTTGCGCGGCCGCCTGCACCATCCGCGGCAGGAAACCCTGCGGCGCATCGTCGGTCACAACCACCGCCGCGTGCTGCGCCAGCGCCAGAAGCAGCCCGCGCGCCGCCGCCGGGCGCGGCTCCACGTAGGCAAAATGCTGCACGCCGTGCTGGGCGAAGATCACGCGATTCTCGGCCATGCCATCGAGCATCAGCTTGTGCAACCGCTCGCTGGCAAACGGGTAATTGACCTGCAGCGCCTCCAACACCAGCAGCGGCTTGCCCAGCAGGTTGGCATGGTGGATCGCGTGCTGCAGGCCAAAATTGTGCGCCGTGCGCCGCGCCGCCGTCTGCCAGTAGAGCACATAGGCCCCGGCCAGCAGCGGTGCGTCGTTCAGGGCGCGGACGCGCGAGAGGGGCACTTGCATCGCGGGCTCCGCTGGCGGCGGCAAGGATCGCCGCTTGTGCAGTTGGATGCCGCGCCAGGTGTTTGGATGCGCGCAAAACTCCTGCTACCATCAGCGCATTGGCGCCCAGGGCGAAAGGAAATTGGCATGGCTATGCTCCGCGGCATTGAGACGCTCGCCCTTGGCCGGCAGCGCACCGTCCGGTTGTTCTATCAAAAAGGCGGCTACGTCGACGCCCGCGGCGAGCGCGTCGCCGTCGCCGACCGCACATGCTACGACTGCCTCAACAACTACTTTGCGCTTGCCGACGACCCCATCGATTTTTGTCCCCACTGCGGCCACCGCGACGCGCCGTGGCCGGATCTCACTGCGGCGCAAGCTTGGGCGCAGACCCACAATTTCGCGTGGTTGCAGCCGTTCCTGCTGATGCCATTCGCGGTGCGGCGACCCGACGGCGCGTGGTTGCTGGCACTCGCGCAGGATGGCACTATCCTGCTGCACTTGGGTCGCTACATGGACGTGCGGCCGCTGCAAGCGGGTTGAATGGCGGAAACACAAGAGATTCGCACAGTTGGCATCATCATCATCGGCAACGAGGTGCTGAGCGGCAAGGTGCGCGACGAAAATACGCCGTTTCTCATCGACAGCTTCAACCGCGCCGGGCTGCGCGTGGGTGAAGTGGCGATGGTCGCCGACATCGTGCCGCGTCTGGCGGAAGTGATCCGCGGTTTTTCCGCGCGCTTTGACCTGGTCGTGACGACCGGCGGCGTCGGTCCGACCCACGACGACTGCACCTGGCAAGCTGTGGCGCTGGCGCTGGACGAGCCGCTGGAGCTGCACCAGGAGCTTGTGAACCGCATCGAGACGCGCTCCGGCGTGGCCATGACCGAGGAGCAAAAGCGCATGGCGCTGCTGCCGCGCGGCACGACGATGCGCATCCAGGACGGCCGGTGGCCGCTGCTGCAGAGCCACAATGTGATCGTGCTGCCGGGCGTGCCGTCGATGGTCGTCGGGCGGATTGAGGCGCTGTGCGCGCGGCTGGCGCGGCCGCGGCCGTGGCTGGCGACGGCGTACTTCACCGCCGATGAGTGGGTGTGCGTCGCGGCGATCGACGCGGTTGTGGCGGCGTTCGCCGATCTGGAGATCGGCAGCTACCCGGTGTTCTACCCGGCCGACCACAAGCTGCGGCTGACGTTTGAAGGCCCCGACGAGGCGCGCGTGCAGGCAGCAGTGGCGCAAGTGAGCGCGGCGATTGGCGCAGACCAGCTGGTGCGGGTGACGTGGCGGCCGCCGGTGGACCCCGCCGAGCCGTCGGCGTAACCGCGGCGGCGGATTGTGTGACATTTTTGCTGGGACCGCGGCAAATTCGGCCGGGACGCGAACACAGCGTCCCACCCTCTTGAGGGCGGGCTTGCGTCTTTGCCCGCCCGCCCGCGCCCGCCCGCGCGCGTGGTTCCGGTTGACCCGGCGTAGCCGCGCCCCTACGCTCAGACCATGACACACCGCCTGCCGCTGCTGCTTCTGACCTTCGCCCTGCTCGCCCCTGCCGCGCACGCCAAGCCGCGCGTGGCGCCGCCGCCACCCAAGCCCGAGGAACCGTCGACCGCGACGCCGCCGCCCTCGCCGGCATGGCCGTTTCGCCTCGCGCCCGCGGAGGCCGACGCCGCCAAGCCCGATGCCGTCAAGGCGCCGGAGCCGGGCGGTCTGGGCATTGTGCTGGGCGAGAAGCCCGACGGCGTGTTCGTGACCCAGGTCGTGCCCGGCGGGCCGGCGCAAAAAGCCGGGCTGCGCGTGGGCGACGTGCTGCTGGCGACCGACGCGATGCCGAAAATCGCTGGCATGAAGCTGGCGGACGTGACGCCGCTGATTCGCGGGCTGCCGGGCACTGTGTGCAAGCTCGTGGCGCGGCGCGGCACGGAGACGCTGCACATCGACATCACCCGCGTGGCGCTGAAGCGGCTGTTTCCGCCGACGGCGAAGGAAGTGATCACGGTGCGCCCGGGCGCGGCGCTGCTGACGACCGGCGGCATGCACCAGCTGGCGGTGACCTGGCTGGCAACGCAGAAAGCCGCGGGCGACCAGCCGACGCTGGTGACGGCGCGCGTGACCGCCGCGGCGCTGGACCAGACGCTGCAGCCGGGCGCGGGCGAGGCGCGCGAGGTGCGGCTTTCCGGTGACGCGACGACGCTTGTGCTGGAAGACTGGCGGCTCGACCTGCGGGTGCTGCCGGACGGCGAGACGGTGGCGGTGACGGGCTCGAACCTGCCGGTTGTCGACGCGGGTACCGACGCCAAGGCGTGGCTGCAGCCGTGGGCGGACCCGGTGACGCCGCGCGCGCCGGCGAAGCTGACGAGCAAGTGGCGCGGCAACCAGGCCGTGACGCTGCGGGCGGTGAGCGGCGGCAAGCCGGTGGCGAACCACCGGATCGCGCTGCGGATTCTGCAGGGCAAGAAGGAGCAGGAGTCGGTGACGGTGGTGACCGACGCCGATGGCCGGTTCCGCGTACAGCTGGACGCCGCCGGGCCGTTCACCGTCCGCGCGCTGGCGCAGGCGACGCCGGGCGGGCAGCACGACGCGGTCTTCGCGTTCCAGCTGCCGCATGAGCTCGAGCTTGTCGCCGCCAAGGACGGCGCGCCGCTGCAGTTGGCGCTGGATGCCAAGCCTGCGGCGGTCGGCTCCGTCGACGATTGGCAAAAGGACGAGCGCATCGGCAAGGGCCTGCCGATGCTGGACGTCAAGCGCTGGTTTGGCGAAAAGCCGGCGGATCCCAAGGACTTGAAAGGCCAGGTGCTGCTCGTCTACCTCTGGGCGACCTGGTGCGGGCCGTGCCGGATGACCGCGCCGATGATCGCCGAGCTGAACGTGCGGATGGCGGGCAGCGGCCTGCGGATCGTCGAGGCGTCGGTGGACCGCGATGAGCAGGCGCTCGAGGCGTTCCACCGCGAATTCCTGCCCGGCGCGCCGGCGGTGGCCTGGCTCGGCCCCGATGGCCTGGATACGCTGGATATTTCAAGTATTCCGACGTTCATCGTCGTCGATCACACCGGTAAGATTCGCGGGTTCCGCCGCGGTGGCGGCTGGGCGCTGGAGCCGCTGGAAGCCTGGCTGCGGCAGTTGCTGGCTGAAGCGAAGAAAGGCTGACCGCCGATCTCAGCGGCCAAGCACCGCCCGGTAGAGCGCAGCGTACTGATCCACAATGGCTTTTTGCGCAAACCGCGCCAGCATGTCCGCCCGCGCCGCCGCGCCCATCGCCTGCGCCTGCGCGTGCGGCAGCGCCAGCGCCCGGCCGAGCGCGTCCGCCAGCGCCGCGTCGTCGTCCGGCGGGCACAGCAGCCCGGTCACGCCGTCGGTCACCAGCGTCGGCACCTCGCCCACGCGCGTCGCCACAACGACGGTCCCCAGCCCAAGCGCCTCCAGCACCACGTTTGGCGTGCCTTCACTGCGCGACGCCAGCACGGAAAACTGTGCCGCCTCCAACAGCGTCGCGACGTCCGTGACCGCCGGC
>CAIPXZ010000134.1 GCA_903869075.1 uncultured Myxococcales bacterium
GAGCCCACCCGTCAAAGAGGGTGGGACCGCATATTCGGGTCCCAGCGATTTCTGCCGCGGCGACCGGCAAAATGTCACACAACCTGCCCGGGCACCCGGAAGGACGCAAGGCCGCGTGGGAGCGCCCTGACCGGGCACCCGTTAGCGTGTTTCGGCGCCCGATGCGCGGTGCGCGCACGGTGGGAGACGCGTTCGCCGCTACTTGATCGTCACGTGCCGCAGCAGGTTCAGGTCCTCAAGCGCCGCGCCGGCGCCGAGCACCACCGCGCTCACCGGGTCATCCGCGATCAGCACCGGCAGCCCCGTCTCATTGCGCAGCAGGCTGTCGATGCCGCGCAGCAACGCGCCGCCGCCCGCCAGGACCACGCCCTTGTCGACGATGTCCGCCGACAGCTCCGGCGGCGTCTTCTCCAGCGCCGCGCGCACGGCCTTGGCGATCTCGCCCAGCGGCTCCGCCAGCGCCTCGCGGATCTCGTCGGAATTCACCGTCACGACCTTGGGAATTCCACCCGCCGCGTCGCGCCCGCGCACTTCTGTCGTGCGGATCTCCGCGGTCGGCCACGCGTTGCCGATGTCGAGCTTGATCTGCTCCGCAGTGCGATCGCCGATCAGCAGGTTGTACTTGCGCCGCAGGTGCTCGACGATCGCCTGATCCAGCTTGTCGCCGCCGACCTTCAACGAGAAGCTGTAGACCATGCCGGCGAGCGAGATCACCGCGACTTCCGTCGTGCCGCCGCCAATGTCGACGATCATGTTGCCGGCGGGCTCGGTGATCGGCAGTCCGGCGCCGATCGCCGCGGCCATCGGCTCCTCGATGAGGTAGACCTCGCGGGCGCTCGTCGACTCGGCGCTCTCGCGCACGGCGCGCTTTTCGACGTCCGTGATGCCGCTGGGCACGCAGATGATGACGCGCGGCCGCACCAGCGTGCGCCGGCTCTGGGCTTTGCCGATGAAGAACCGCAACATCGCTTCGGTGATTTCGAAATCGGCGATCACGCCGCCCTGCATCGGCCGGATGGCCTCGATGCCGCTGGGCGTGCGGCCCAACATGTCCTTGGCTTCTTTGCCGACCGCGAGGACCCGCCGTTCGCCGCGCGCGTCGCGCTGCACGGCCACCACGGACGGCTCACGACTCACGATGCCGCGACCTTGGATGTAGATCAGCGTCGTCGCGGTGCCGAGATCAATGGCGATGTCGTTCGCAAACAGCGAGCTGAACCAAGAAGCCACGGGCACCATCTCCAGGTCGTCCGGGCGTCGTCCGCCAGACACGGAACGGACGCAAACGTCTGCACGACCGGATGCGAAGGTAACAGGCGGTTGGCGGTTGCGGCAAGGTGCCGGGGCGTTTTGCCGCGCGATTCCACCGGCCGCGGCGAATGCGCGCCTGCGGGCTACTCGGGGATGAACACTTTGCCGTCGCCCGCCGGCCTGTGGGGATCGCGCGGCGGGCGCGGCGGCGAGACACGCTGCCGGGCCTTGGTCGCCTCGTTCTTGCTCGCCTCTGCCTTGGCCGCGTCCGCCTTGTCGGCCTCCACCTTGGCGGCAGCAGCTTTGTCGACTTCAGCTTTGGCGCCTTCGACTTTGGCAGCCTCCACGCTGGCCGCCGCTGCTGCGGCCTTCTCGGCCGCGAATACAAATGTCTGCCGGAATTCTAATGGTTTCGGTACGGTGGGAAATCCGCGCGCCACCATGAATCGGTCCTTCACGCAATTGCCGAAGGCCTCATTCGCGCCCTCCTGAGACACATTGGCGATCACGCCGCCGCTCCCAAGCGTGAAGACGACAGTCACGCGGGCGTCCAAGCTCGGATCCTTCTTCAATTCCCCCTCGTAGCAAGCCTTCACTTCGGGGGCCAGTGACTGCACCTTGGCTGCGATCGCCGTCTTGGCCGCAGCCTCATCAAACGGCGCGGCTTGTGTCGGCGCGTTCGGGTCCAATGCCGCTTCGGCCGCCGCTGCTGCGCCCGTCCCGGTCGCCTTGCCACCCGACGACAGCGCGATGCCGGCGCCCGCGGCCAGCACGGCCACAACCACGCCCACGCCGATCAGCAGCCCGGTCTTCTTCTTGCCCGCGCCCGGCGCTGCGCCCGCTTGACCCATCCCGCCGGCGATCGCTACACCCACGCCGGTCGCGGCCATCGTCTCGCTGTTGACGTCGTCGTTCGCCATCCGCGCTTTGACGGCCACGGTGCGCGTGCTCATCGGCGTCGGCATGCCGGGCGCGAAGCCGGGGCCGGCGCCGTCGTAGAGCGCGTTCATCTCGCCGGTCGTGTTGCCAACCAGCCGCTCCAGCGCCGCGCGCATGTCGCGCGCCGAGGCGAAGCGATCGTCGCGGCCTTTCGCCAGCGCGCGATTCAGCACCTGGATGAAGGGCTCCGTCACCGGCGTCCGCGCGTTCTCAGCGATGGATGGCACCGCCGCTTGCGCGTGGTTGAACATGATCGTCAGCGGATTGCGGTCATTGAACGGCGGCTGGCCACAGACGCAGCGGTACATGATGACCGCCAGCGAATACAGATCCGACCGCCCGTCCAGCTCGCC
>CAIPXZ010000135.1 GCA_903869075.1 uncultured Myxococcales bacterium
AATCGGAGCAGAATTCGCCAAGATGGGCGGAATAGGCTGATTCCGCTGCCGCATTTCCGCGAAGTCGGTCTTCTTCTTCATCCTTCCTCCTTGGGCCGCAGGCTCTGCAGATCTGCCTCCGCTTCCCGGTCAAGGGTGGGCCACACGTACCGGCGCAAATGATGGTGCTTCCCGCAATCGGCAAATGCGCGCACCCAGGCACGTTCCTGGTTCGCGCCGCCGTCATCGCCGTGCAACGCCAGCACGACGGTCCAGCCCTCGGGGATCAACCCAGCGATGAGTTCACGCGCGCTGCCCGACCAACTGCCAATGACGGCGCCGCGGTGAGCGGGCGCCTCCAGTGCCAAAGCCAGAAAATCAGTCGCGCCTTCGCAGACCGTCACGAGCCGTTCGCCCGCGCCGTCGTCCCAAGGGCGCACGACGTCGGTGAGCATCACGAGCCCGGAAGCACCCGTGCCCGACGGCCAAGCCGCCTTGTCGCCCGGCTCACACGGGCGGACGCAGCGCGCATGCAGGCCGGCGAGGCGGAACTGGCCTGCCACGTCGGGATCGGGTTCGTATGCCGGCAGAAGGAGCCGGTGGCCCGTGCGGTCCCAATCCTCTCGGCGATAACGGGCCCATTCCGCGCGAAAGCCCGGCGGGAGGGCGAAAGCCAAGCCTTGATCCGCGATGGCGGTGGCGTCCAAGGTGCGCGACGCAAGCCAGCCGGCGACCTCTGCATCTTCGTCCGCGCGCCGGAAGTCGAAGAAATCTCGCGCGAGGGCCATGCGGTCGAGTCGCGGCCTGGGCTTGGACGGCGGCGGCGTCCGAAAAGGCGGGGCCTGCACGAACGCGACCGAATCACCACGGAAAAACGCGCCGACCACCCGCCAGCCGTCAACGTCGCCCGCCACCAGCGGCCGTCCCAGCAGCTTCCAAGCGGCCAAATCGACCGCTGAGCCTCTGGCGCCACAGCCATCCGTGCCGTTGCTGTAGCACGCCCAAAAACGCTCACGGGCGGCGCAACGGTAACGACGGTCGTGCGAACGGCCGGGGTTGTTACGGAATTCCTCGCCGCATGAAGGGCATGCGCCAAAGCTCAAGCCGTCGGGCGCAACCTGAAAGCCCAACGCTGCCGCGGCGGTAATCACCAACATGTTGCGGGCGGTCTGCAGCCAGTCCATTATGGGCCGACCTCGCGCATGCCGACCGCGTGCGCCTGAGCCCAGGCTTCCAACTCAGAGCGTCGGTATTTGCAGCACTTCGCGGAGAACTTGTAGCAAGGGATCTTGCGGTAGTGCGTCCACGCGTGGATGGTTCCCACGGCGACGCCGAGGAATTTGGCCGCCTCGGCCGGTCCTATCATGTCTTCAAACGGGGCGCGGTTGCCTTGGACGGCACCGTCGTCATTCGGGTTCTGCTTCATGTCTACACCTTGTCAAACGGGGGGCTGACTGCCAGCCTTTGACAAGGTATGACCCACTTGGATTGAGAACCACGGACAAATCAGGCCCGGCTTTTGTCTTCACTTGGCGGGTGGCGAAAGTAGCTGCGCTTCTTCTCTTCCGGCTGGGCTTGGGCGAGCGTCGCCGCCATCGCGCCACTCAAGAAGTGGGCAAACGCCTTCGCCGGTGCGTCGGTGTCAGGAAGCCCCTTGGAGGCCAGATCCCAACGACCAGGAGCGGCGTTAAGTTGTCCGATCTCGCGCCAGAGGTCGTCGCCACAAACTACCTTGCTTAACGTCTCCTCGACCGCTTCAGCAACGCGGACGTTGCTACGCTGCCGCGGGTCGCCGCGGTGAGCGCCGAAGTAATAGAAGTCGGGACCCGTGGGTCGACCCGGTGGACTGGCGTCGGAGTGTCGTGCTTGCAATGCGCGGTCGAACTCCTTGCGCCGCCTCCGGATCATCTTGCGGGCCTCGGCAGTGTCGGCAGGCAGCGCCGCGGACGCGCCAACAACAGCAGGGTAGTTCTTAGTGAGGGCCGCCACCGCCGACGCAGCCAGACCGCCCACGTCAGCAGAATCAGCAGCGTGCGGCGCCGGTTCCTGCACAGCAACCCCCATTTTCGCCAAAAGCCTTCGGGCCGGTTGGTGCCTCCTGCGAATCGCGGCAGCCAGGTCGACGGCTACTGGTCGCGGCAGCGAACACGCAACCCCCCTTGCCAGGTGTCCAAAGACCCAGTAACCATTGCGCAAGACTGCAACGAGTTGGTCGTCCTCGTAGAAGAGCCCCATGGCGTTCTCCCACTCCCCCATGTAACGCGTCGGCCCTGGCTTAGCCGCTGAGCCCGGGTTATCGTGCCTCGGTTGTTTGGCCCCACCTTTGCGAATCGCGCGGATAATCTCGTCGGCGAATAAGGTTCGGCAGACGTCGTCGACTTGCTCCTGCTGTACCGCGGCGAGCCGGTCGAGCGTCTGGATGCAATTCTTGAGCGCCTTCAGCACGTGTCGGTCGCCAATTGACGCAGGCTGCGCGCGGTGGCGCCAACAACTGGTCGCAGCGACCAGCGTGCGAATCGAGCGCAGCAAGTCTTCCTCGGTGAAGGCATCCTCGCCCGCAGCGGCGTTCTGATCCTCGTCCATGATGGTCTCCTCCTGATTGTGTCCAGCGCGAATTCGTTGCCCGAGCCGTTGCCCAAGCGACGCACGGATGCGTAAGATCCGTCCAGTTGCGCAAGTCGTGCAAGCCACTAAGTATGCAGAAAACCGGAAAAACACAATAATTTCAGGGTCTTGAGTCTCTCTCCGAAGCCAAGGGTCGCCGGTTCGAATCCGGCGTCGCGCGCTGAAGAATTTCACGAAGACCGCCAAAACGTTACCCGAGCGTTACCCGAGCGCGCTGACCACCCCTGCGGTCAGCCGGCGGGGGCGTCCGGGCAGCGATCAGCCGTCGCCGTGACGCCGCCCGGCCTGCTTGGCCAGACGGGCGAATTCTCAGAGCAGGAACTTCGTTGTTTGCCGGATAGCTTGCCTTCCAGGAGGAAGCCATGTCCCGGAACATCACGCCTAAGAAACTGCCCAGCGGCCGCTGGTACGTGCGCTGGTACGACGCCGCCAACCGCCGCCAGTGCGCCACGTTCGACACCCACAACCAGGCGATGTCCGCCGTGCACCGCGCGCTGACCGAGGTCGCCGACGTGCGCGCGGGCTTGAAAGCCATGCCGCCGCCGAAGAAGACGTTTGCCGACCTGACCAAGTCGTGGATGGAGACCCGCGCCGTCCACAAGCGCAGCAAGGCGGCGGACGTCAGCCGGCTGAAGGCGCACCTGACGCCGGCGTTTGGCAAGCTGACGCTGCTGGAGATCAACTACGCGCGCATCGAGCAGTTCAAGGCCGAGCGCGGCGCGCTGGCGCCGGCGACGCTGCGGCACCTGCTGGTGCTGCTGGGCTCGATGCTCAAGCACGCCAACCGCATGGGCTGGCTGCCGCTGCCGCCGCCCATCGACAAGCCCAAAGTGCGCATCCACGGCCGCGACTACTGCTACCTGCGCAGCGCCAAGGAGGTCAAGGACTTCCTGCGCGCCGCCGACGAGGAGGGCCAGGACGTCTTCGCGCTCTACGCGACCGCGGTCTACACCGGCATGCGCCAAGGCGAGCTGGCGGCGCTCGCCTGGGATCGGGTCGACCTGCAGCAACAGCTGATAACGGTGGACCGCAGCTTTGGCGGGCCGACCAAGTCCGGCGACGTGCGGCGGCTGCCGATCGTCGACGCGCTGCTGCCGATCCTGCGCGAGCTGCGCCTGCGCGTCCCCGGCGACCTGCTGTTCCCGAACCAGGCCGGCGGCATGCACCAGCCCAAGGACCGCATCTTCTGCGAGCGCTTCCGGCGCGTGCTGGACGCCGCCGGCTTCGACGCGCCGGAGTTCGGCCGGCAAGCGCACTACATCCGGTTCCACGACCTGCGGCACACGTTCGCGTCGCACTGGATGATGCAGGGCGGGGACCTGTTCAAGCTGCAGCGGATCCTGGGGCACAAGACGTCGGAGATGACGCTGCGGTATGCGCATTTGAGCCCGGCGGCGTTCGCGGCGGACCGCGGGCGGTTTGATGGGTTTACGGTGCAGGCGACGGGGGTGGTGCGGAAGTTGGCGGGGAGGCGGGTGGCGGGGGGAAAGTAGGTGAGCTCGGGTAGGCGGCGGGAAGGGTGTTGGACAACCCGTTCGCGCGCCGATTGGCCCAGGTGAAATCCTGTGCGGAGGTCGCCGCAACTGGCCGTGTCACTTCGTCGACCGCAGGTGCAGCGACCGTGCCGGCAGAATGGACTGCGCCGCTCGGTCATGGTTTTTGCAAGATATCGGCACATTGACAGGCCACCGTGGCGGGAGGTACGGTGACCGAATCCGGCGAGCCGGTCTGGTTTGGGGAATGCGAGTCGGCGCTCGGCGAGACTGAGCGACGATTGCGTGAGGTTTGGATGTTGGTCCTGAGCGTGGTTGGCACGAACGACGGGCGGATAGTGAATGATCGTTGAAGTTGAGCCACTCGTCGTCGGCGAGATTCTTGCCTACGAGCTGCGGGTTCCGGAGTATCAGCGCCCCTACCGCTGGCGCGCGGAGACAGCGCAGGCGCTGCTTGACGATGCCTGGCGAGCGTTGAGCACGCAGCCGGACCTGTACTACGCGCTTGGGTCGGCGATCCTGTATCGCAGTCCGGAGGCGGAGTGGTACGAAATTGTCGACGGTCAGCAGCGCCTCCTGACGCTTCGCTTGCTACTGAGCTTGCTGGACGACAAGCCGCTCCTCCAGGCGGTTGCCTCGATCCCGGAGAACGCGCCACAAATTGTGCGAACATTCGAGCACCTGCGGCAAGCCGTCGCGATGAGCATTCCGGCTGATAGCCGCGGACGCCTTGCGACGTTCATTCGGGAGCGATGCACTTTGGTCAAGGTCGTGACGAACGACGAGGACGAGGCGTTTAGATTCTTCGACGCACAGAACTACCGTGGCAAGCCACTGAAGCCGCACGATCTTCTGAAGGCGCATCACCTCCGAGCGATCATTGATGTCCGCCCGGAGTTCCTGAGCACCATCGTCGAAGAGTGGGAGAAGGTCGGGGACGACGCGCTAGAGCATCTTTTCAACCGCTACCTGTACCGCATCGCGCGCTGGTCCCGCGGGAGGCCCGCGCAACGAGAGTTCAGCGTCGCCGACGTCGGTCTGTTCAAAGGCATTCCAGGAAAGCCACGGACCCCGGCTGAGGCGTATCACGTCAGCGTGCAGCGGTCCGACGCTTCCGCGCTCGGCGCCGTTGCCTTCGTGCCGGCGGTGCGGCGCTTGTTAGAACCGGGGGCGCTGCGGTCTCGCTTCCAAATTGACGCACCGATCATCGCTGGCAGCGAGTTCTTTGCCCGCATCAGCTTCATGCTCGAAGAACAGCAGGCGGTTCAACTCCTCCTCCTCGAGAAGAGCGGTCGCGTATCCTTCACCAAAGGCGCGCGCTTCCGATATGTCTCGGAGCTGTTCCTCGCGGCAGCGCTCTACTGGACGAACAAGTACTTCAACAAGTCGTTGCAAGTCAGCATCAATGAGGCGGGCCCTGAGTTCAAGATCGCGTGGGACAAGCTCTTCCTGTGGGCCTACGGCCTCAGACTCGAACGTGAGCGAGTGACGTGGCAGGCCGTGAACCGGCACGCGACCACGGCGCTGGGCGGCGAGACGGATGGCGGGATGTTCACGACCATCCGCGAGGCGCTCGCCGACGACGCGGTGCGTCGTCTAGTCATCGGCACCCCGCCCGTGCCACCCAACGGGCGGGACGCAGCGCTGGCAGACCTGCTCTCGAAGATTGCGAAGGGGGCAGAATGACTCCAGTCCAGGTTCAACCCGAGCGCCGGACGGTGCGTCAACTCCTCGCCGACGACCACTACGAAGTGCCGGTCTACCAGCGCAATTACGCGTGGGGCGAGGAGGAGATCCGGCAGCTGATCGACGACCTGTTGGACTCGGTGCGCGACAACACCATTGACGAGTACTTCCTAGGCAACCTGG
>CAIPXZ010000136.1 GCA_903869075.1 uncultured Myxococcales bacterium
AGCCCAAGCTGCTGGCGCGCAAATTTTGGCAGTCATCAACGCATCGCCTTTTCATGTGGGCAAAGGCGATGAGCGCGAACAAGCCATGCGCGCCCGCGTGGGCGCCACGGGGCTGCCTTTGATTTATGCCCATTTGGTGGGCGGACAAGACGAGGTGGTGTTTGAAGGGCGCTCATTCGCGCTCAACGCAGACCAATCGCTGGCAGGGCGTGCGCCAAGTTTTGTGCCTGATCTGTTTGAAGTCACCCTGACCCAAGGCCAAGCCTTGCATTTGTCCGCGCCCATTGCGGCGGAGGGCTCGTTGGAGGCCGATTTGTGGCACGCCTTGGTGCTGGGCGTGCGAGATTACATTGGTAAGAATGGTTTTCCTGGGGTGCTGTTGGGTTTGTCCGGCGGCATCGATTCGGCCTTGGTGTTGGCCATCGCCGTGGACGCTTTGGGGGCAGACAAGGTCCGAACCGTCATGATGCCTTCGCCCTACACCGCCGAAATCAGCTGGATCGATGCCCGCGAGATGGCGCAACGACTGGGCGTGCGCTACGACGAGTTGTCCATCGTGCCTGAGTTTGAGGCGTTTTTAGCCTCGCTCAACAACGATTTTGCCGGCACAACGCCAGACACCACCGAAGAAAACATCCAAGCCCGCATTCGAGGCACCTTGCTGATGGCCTTGTCCAACAAATTTGGTGCGCTGGTGCTGACCACGGGCAACAAAAGCGAAATGGCAACCGGCTACTGCACGCTGTATGGCGACATGAACGGCGGTCTGGCGGTGATCGGCGACGTGCCCAAGACGCTTGTCTATGACGTGGCGCGGACTTACAACGCTGAACGTGAAGTGATTCCTGAGGACACGCTGACCAAGCCGCCGTCGGCGGAGCTGGCGCCGGACCAAAAAGACGAGGACTCGCTGCCGCCCTACCCGATTTTGGACGCGATTTTGCACCGCCACGTTGTCGAGCGCTGGCCCGTGACGGCGATCGTCGCCGACGGTTTTGCCCGCGAGACCGTCGAGCGCGTCGTGCGCCTCGTCGAGCGCAACGAGTACAAGCGGCGGCAGGCGGCGCCGGTGCTGCGCGTGACCCGCAAGGCGTTCGGCGGTGGCCGGCGCGTGCCGATGGCAAGACGGATGCCGGAGTAGAACCAGCCCATGGCGAATGCCCTCTTTCCGCGCGCCGCTGGCGTGCTTTTGCACCCGACTTCGCTTCCAGGCCCGTATGGCGTGGGCGATCTGGGCGCCGTCATTGGCTTTTTGGACTGGCTGGCGTCGGCCGGGCTGAGCGTCTGGCAAGTCCTGCCGCTGGTGCCGCCGGGCGCGGCGCATTCGCCGTACGCGAGCCCGTCGGCGCTGTCCGGCAACGCGGCGCTGATCGCGCTGTCGGGGCTGGTGGCGGACGGGCTGCTGCGCCCGGACGAGATCGAACCGCCGCCGATGGCCCACGACCGCGCCGATTTTGCCGCCGCCGACGCCTTCAAGACGCCGCTGCTGCACCGCGCCGCCGACAGGTTGATCCGCGACCGCCAGCACCCGCTGCGGGCCGGCTTTGTCCAGTATTATCACGAGCAAAATTGGGCAGTTGAAGCCGGCCTCTTCCAGGCAATCCGCCAGCAGCACGGCAACGCCGCGTGGTGGCATTGGCCGGAGCCGCTGCGCACGCGCGACCCGCAGGCGCTGGCGCAGGCGCGCGAGGCGCTGACCGACGACATCCAGCGGTACGTGGCGCTGCAGTTCCTGTTTGACCGGCAATGGTCGTGGATTCGTGGACATGCACGGCACCGCGGCGTGCGCATCATCGGCGATGTGCCGATTTACGTCGACGGTGACAGCGTCGACACCTGGTGCCAGCCGCAGCTGTTCCAGTTGGACGCGCGCGGCCGGCCGAAGAAGGTCGCGGGTGTACCGCCCGACTATTTCGCCGAAAAAGGCCAGTTCTGGGGCAACCCGCTGTACGACTGGGGCGCGATGGCGCGCGATCGCTACCGCTGGTGGACGGCGCGGTTGAAGCGCACGCTCGTGCATGTAAACGCCGTGCGGATCGACCATTTTCGCGGTTTCGCCGCCTATTGGGCAGTGCCGTTTGATGCGCCGGATGCGACGTACGGCGCCTGGCAGCGCGGTCCGGGACTACCGCTGTTCAGCGCGCTGCGCCGCGATCTGGGCGAGCTGCCGCTGATCGCCGAGGATCTCGGCGTCGTCGACGACGCGGTTGTGACGCTGCGGCAAAAAGCTGGGCTGCCGGGCATGAAAGTGCTGCAATTCGCGTTTGGCGACGGCCCGCAGAACCCGTTCCTGCCGCACCACCACGAGACCGACAGCGTCGTCTACACCGGCACGCACGACAACGACACGACCGTCGGCTGGTGGCGGGCGATGCCGGACCAGCACCGCCGCGTGCAGCGCTACCTGGGGCCGCTGGACGACGGCACAGTGGCGTGGCGGCTGATCGAGGCGGCGTTCGCGTCGGTGGCGCACACAGCGGTCGTGCCGGCGCAGGACCTGCTGGCGCTGGGCACCGAGGCGCGGATGAACCTGCCGGGCGTCACCGAGGGCAACTGGGGCTGGCGGCTGCAGCCAGGGGCGCTGGACGGCGCGCTGGCGTCGCGGCTGCGGGAGCTGGCGGTGACGTACGACCGGTTGCGTTGAACCGAAGCGCCGCCCGGGTCTTGTCCGAATCGCCGATTGCCACTACGCTTTGCGCCCAGGAGCGGACCGCATGAGCGAGCGCGCGACGACTGAACGCATCTGCCCGCAGTGTGGCGTCAAAACGTCAGAGCCGACCTGTCCACAACACGGAATTCCGACGTTGGCGCGGGTTCCTGGCGGCGCCGATACCGTGCAAACTGGTGAAATCATTGGCGGGCGTTACCGCGTCGACCGGCTGCTGGGCAAAGGCGGCTTTGGCGCAGTGTTTGCCGCGACCCACGTTGTGACGCAGCAGGAGCTCGTGCTCAAGGTCCTCAAGCCGAACCTGAGCGAGGACGAGACCCAGGTCAAGCGGTTCCTGCAGGAAGCCCGCACGGCGTCGCGGCTGAGCCACCCGAATACCGTGCGCGTCTACGATTTTGGCCAGACCGACGCCGGCCATTTGTATCTGGCGATGGAGCTGCTGCACGGCCAGGAGCTGGGCCAGGTGCTGCTGGAGAACGCGTTCCTGCCGCCGGACCGGGCGATTCACATCGCGATCGGCGTGCTCAAGTCGCTGGCGGAGGCGCAC
>CAIPXZ010000137.1 GCA_903869075.1 uncultured Myxococcales bacterium
CACGCCCAGCCGCCGCCGCCCCGGGAGCGCCGTTAGCCAATGCACAAGTTCCAACCAGAAACGCTGGGTTACATCGCAGGCGCGCTGACAACGCTGTCGCTGGTGCCGCAGGTCATCCAGGTCTACCGCACGCGCTCGACAAAGGACGTGTCGCTGGGCATGTTCGCGCTGTTCTCGCTGGGCGTGCTGTCGTGGCTGCTGTACGGGCTGTGGATCGACTCCACGCCGGTGATCTGGGCCAACGCGATCACGCTGGCGCTGGCGCTGAGCGTGCTGTACGCGAAATGGCGCTGGCGCTAATCGCGGCTAGACCACAACCGGCTGCGGCTCCAAGCCTTTTTCCGTGCGCCACGCGGCGTTGAGCAGCCGCGAGGCGTAGCGCGAGCCGGAATCGCACAGCACCGTGACAATCGTCTTGCCGGAGCCGCGGTGCGCCCGCGCGATCTCCAGCGCCGCC
Organism: uncultured Myxococcales bacterium; assembly: GCA_903869075.1. GTDB lineage: Bacteria > Myxococcota_A > UBA9042 > UBA9042 > UBA9042 > CAIYBN01. The sequence continues at coordinate 458 of CAIPXZ010000137.1, forward strand.
GCGACGTTGAGCCCCGAGGACGTGCCGACGAAGAGGCCATCGTGCTTGGCGAGGTGGAAGACGAGGTTGATCATGTCCTGGTCGTGCACGCGCAGGGCGTCGTCGGCGACAATCGCGCGGAAATTCTCGGTAATCCGCATGATGCCAATGCCTTCGGTCACGGACTTGCCCTCGGACTTGATCTCGCCGGTCTTCAGGTAGCTGTACATGCCGGAGCCGCCCGGGTCGGCAATCACGATTTGCACCGCGGGGTTGCGCGCTTTGAGCGCCCGGCTGATGCCGCTCATCGTGCCGCTGGAGCCGACGGCGCAGGTGAAGAAATCGACCTTGCCGCCGGTCTGCGTCCAGATCTCCGGGCCGGTTGTCTCGGCGTGGAAGTCGCCGTTGGCCGGATTCTCGAACTGGTTCGCCCAATACGCGTTCGGCAGCTCTTCTGCCAGCCGCTTCGCCGTGTGGTAAAAGTGGTTCGGGTTGGCGAACGGCACCGCCGGCACTTTGCGCACCTCGGCGCCCAGCGCGCCCAGCAGGTCGTACTTTTCCGCCGCTTGGTCGTCCGGCATCGTCAGCAGCACCTTGTAGCCGCGCTCCGCCGCCAGCGTCGCCAGGCCGATGCCGGTATTGCCCGCCGTGCCCTCGACAATCGTCGCGCCGGGCTGCAAAAGGCCGCGCGCCTCGGCGTCGGCGATGATGCCCTTGGCGGCGCGGTCCTTGACGCTGCCGCCCGGGTTGAGGAATTCGGCCTTGCCGTAGATTTCGCAGCCCGTGGCCTCGCTCAGCGAGTGGATGCGGATGAGCGGGGTGTTGCCAACGTTGTCCCAGACGGAGCCGGGGAGCGGGGGGATGCGGGTAGTGGCGGCCATGGCGTCTCGTCTTTGGCTGGGCAGGATTGCCTAGCCGCTGTGTGCCACGGCGCGGCGGCGCGGGCAAGAGGCATCGCCGCGCATCGCGTGCAACCGCGCCAAAACTACGCTGGATGGCGCTTTTCCACCGCGACCGTGGTGGCCGTGCTGGCTACGCCAGCGCCTCGCCGCGCGTCTCGCGGAACGTCCACACCCAGCTCGCGGTCACGAGCGCGAACGCCATCGCCAGCAGCAGCCCCTGGGCGATGCCGGCATACGCGGCGATCGCCGCCATCGCCATTTGCGTCACAAACTGGAACGCCCGCGCCATGTTGTAGACAGCACCCATGGCCGTGTTGCGAATTTCCGTTGGGAACAGCTCGGCCAGCAGCGCGCCAAAACCGGCGGTACAGCCTGAGCCGAAGCCAACCGCCGCCATCGCC
>CAIPXZ010000138.1 GCA_903869075.1 uncultured Myxococcales bacterium
CACAGCCTTGGCAACCGGCGCCACGGTCTTGGCAACGGGCGCCACGGTCTTGGCAACGGGCGTCACAGCCTTGGCAACTGGCGCCACAGCCTTGGCAACTGGCGCCACAGCCTTGGCAACCGGCGCGGCGGGCTTGGGCACAATCGGCGTGGCCTTGGCCACCACCGGCGCTGCGGCGTCCGCCGGCACCGCGTGCTTGGGCTTGGCCGGCAGGTTCGGCATCCCGGCGACGAGGTAGCCGAGCTTCAGCGCCGATTCCACCGCGCCGCGCGCCTCGCCCAGCGTCACCGGTTTGGCCGGCTTGGCCGCCTTTTCCGCGCGCTCCGGCACGCCGGGGCGCTCCACGTGCTCGACCGGCCGGCCTTCCCACGCCACGCGCTCCGCATTGTGCGCCACCGCCGACTGGGCGTGCGCGGCCTCCTTTTCCTTCTCATCCGCCGGCACCGGCATGTCCGGCAGGGTACCGCCCGCGACCTTGCGCGTCGGCACCGCCGGCAAGGCGGGCGGCAGCTGCGGTGCCGCTTGCGGCGTCGGTTCGTGGGCGGCGAGCACCGTCTTGCGCACCTGCGGCTTGGCCACGTCCATCTGCGGCGGCTGCGCGTGCGGCCCCGAGCGCGCGAGCGCGTCCGTCCGCGTCGGCGCCGGCTCGTCGTCCCACAGGCTCGCCACGCGCAGGTCCTGGGCTTCCGGTAGCTTCAGCTGCGCGCCGAGCAGCTCCTGGGTTACGGCAAACAGCAGCAGCGCCGCGCACGACCACGCCACCGCGCTCGCCAGCGCCAGCCCCGGCTGCTCTTGCACCGGCTGCGGCACGCGCTTGGCCTTGATCTTCACCGGCGGCGGCGGCGGCGCATCCAGCTCCAGCTCGTCGTCCTGCGGCCGCGGCGAGGCCAAGCTGCCCGGCGTCAGCGCCTCCACATGCGCGCCCTTCACCGGCTTGACCGGCGCATTGTCCGGCGCGTACGACTTGCCCATCGCCGCTTCCGCCGGCATCAGGTCCTTGCGGATGTTGACGCGCTCCAGCTTTGGCGCCAGTTCGCGCACCGCCGTCACCGGCCGCAACGCCACGTTCTTGTTCGCGTTCCAGTCCACCTTGCTGTCGCCGCGCTCGTGGCCGAGGCGCGACACCCGCTGGTTCGCGTCCAGCTCCACGCGCGCGCCGGTCGGCACCACTTTGGGCGGTAGCGCGTTGGCCTGCATCACCGCGCCGGGCTGGAGCCGGCCACTCGACGCCGCGTCCTCCAAAATCAGCCGCTGGTTCTTCTCTTTTTGCTTCGACCGCCGCGCGTCCTCCATGTCCAGCAGCTTGACGAGCACGTCCGGCTTGTAGTGCGCCCGCGACGCCTTGGCCAGCTGCTCCATCGCCGCCAACATCGCGTCGGCGCTCTGGAATCGCATGTCCGGCGAGGTCTGCAGGCTGCGCTTGAGCCACGTCTTGACGTCGTCGGGCAGCCGCTCGAATTTCGGTCCGTACTCAAAATCGCCGCGCACGGCGCGGGCGTGCAGCACTTCCGTCGTGCCCGGGCCAAACAGCGGCTGGCCGGTCAGCATCTCGTACGCCACCGCGCCCATCGCGTACAGGTCCGCGCGCGCGTCCACGCGCTCGCCCGAGGCCTGTTCCGGCGCCATGTAGTGCATTTTGCCTTTGATCGTGCCGGTCCGCGTGCGATCGCTGCGGTGGTCGCCGCGGGCGATGCCAAAATCGGTCAGCTTGATCAGCGGCTCGCGCGAGATGAGCAGGTTCTGCGGCGAGACGTCGCGGTGGACGATGCCCTGCGAACGGCTCTTGGTGCCTTTGTAATCATGGACATAGCGCAGCGCGACGAGCGACTGCCGCAGGATCTCGAACGCCACCGGTGACGGCACCTGCACGTGATTCAGCCGGTGCGCCAGCAGGACCTGCGCCAGATCGCGGCCGTCGATGAACTCCATCGCCAGGTAGTGCATGCCCTCGCACTCGCCGACTTCGTAGACGTGTACGACGTTCGGGTGGTCCAGATCGCGGACGATCCGCCCTTCATCCTTGAACATCCGCACGAATTCCGGGTTCTCCGCCAGGTGATCGTGGAGGATCTTGATCGCCACCGGCCGGCCTTCCAGCTCATCGCCCGGCTTCGGATCGGCGCGAAAGACCGTTGCCATGCCGCCCGACGCGACCTTGGCGATCAGCGTAAAGCGGCCAAAATCACGCGGACTGTCGAGCTTGCCGGAAATCATGCGCTCCCCCCAAACGCTGTGCGGCGGGCGCAATTCGGCCCCTGACAACAGCTGGTTGGAACGGTAGCTGAGGTCGCGGACGCGTCCAGTTTTTGACCGATAATGTGGCGCCTAGATCACAACCGGCTTCACCCACCGCGCCGGCTGGCGGACCATCGCCTCGACCTCGTCCGCGGACTTCACGCAGCTCCGCGTCAGCACGTCCGGACCGTCGGCGGTGATGAGCACGTCGTCCTCGATGCGCACGCCGATGCCGCGCAGCGCCTCGGGCGCGTCCACGTCGTCCAGCGCGATGTACAAGCCCGGCTCGACCGTCAGCACCATGCCCGGCAACAGCGGCTTGCTGGCGCGCGGCGTCGCCGTGCTCGTCAGATCGTGCACGCCGCCGACGTCGTGAACGTCCAGGCCCAGCCAGTGGCTGGTGCCGTGCATGTAATACTTTTTGTAGGTGTTTTCGCTGATCAGCGCGTCCACTTCACCCTGCAGCAGCCCCAGTGTCAACATGCCGGCGGTCAGCACGCGCACCGCGGCATCATGGACGTCGTGGAAGGCCTTGCCGACGCGACAGGCGTCGATCGCCGCGAGCTGCGCCGCCAGCACGATGTCGTAAACTGCGCGCTGTGGCGGCGAAAACGTGCCATTGGCCGGAAACGTCCGCGTCACGTCGGCGGTGTGCAGGTCCACCTCGCAGCCGCCGTCGACGAGCACGAGCGCGCCGTCGGCGATGATCATCCGGTTCTCGCTGTAGTGCAAAATCGTGGCATTGTCGGCTGCCGCGACGATCGAACCGTAGCCCACGCGCTCACCGCCGCCCGCCAGAAAGACGTATTCCAGCGCCGCCTGCAGCTGCGCCTCGTTGCGCCCCGGCGCGCACAGCCGCATGACTTCATGGTGCGCTTCCGCCGTAATTTCAGCCGCTTGTCGCAGCGCATCAATCTCCGCCGGCTGCTTGAACAGCCGCATCGGCCACAGCGCCGCCGACAGATCCGTCAGGCGATCTGGCCCGTTGATGCGCAGCTTGGGGTGCGTCCGGTGGCGGCGGACCGCGCGCAGGATCACGGCGTCGAGCGCGGCGTCGCAGCCAAAAACCCACGCGACTTCCAGCGCGTCCTCGCACAGGCGCGCCAGCTCTATTTCAAACTCATCGATAACAAAAGCTTTTTCCGCACCGTGCACCGCCATCGCGCCTTCCACGCCGGTGCGCCGGCCGGTCCACGTCTCGGCATCCTTGTCGCGCGGCCGCACAAAGAGCACGTATTCCTCGCCGCCGCGACCCGGACTGAAGACGGCGATGCTGTCGGGTTCGTCGAGACCGGTCAGGAACCAAAAATCGCTGTCTTGACGCCAAGGATGCTCCACGTCGCCGTTGCGCAACGCGTGATGCGCCGCCGGGACGATGAGCACGGAGCCTGGCGAGAACGTGTCCATGAGGCGGCGCCGGCGTTCAGAAAGCAAGTTCGACATGGCAAGTCCAAAAGGCGCCGCAAAGCGCGTGAGGCGATGACGGTAACTGCGTCCAACGATGACGGCAACTGCGGTTGACTTGAGCACGCGCGGCTTCCATCATTTCAGGTCCGTTTCAGCTGCCCGACTCGCGCGGACGGCGGAGGTTTGGATGACTCGCGGTTCGCACGAATACAGCTCCCCTGCCCGTCTCTCCGGTGCGCCGTCGCGCCTCGCCTCGCGTGTGGTCGCCGGTGCGCTTGTCGCGCTGCTCGCGGCGTGTGGCGCTCCCGGCTTCCAACGCGCCGCCAACGCGCCCAAGTACGGCCCGCTGCCGGTGGGTTCGCGCGTGCGGATTGCCGCCAGTGTGGACGATCTGCCGGGCGACTCGCAGGTGCTGGGCACGCTGCACACCACGACCAAGGGCGACCCGGCCAACCGCACGGAGGCCGAACACGCGTTCCGCCAGGCCGCGGCGCGCTACGGCTGTGACGCTGTCGCCAGCCTGGAAGACAAGCGCCATGAGGCGCGTACCACGAAGAAAGTCCGCACCATCGGCGCCAATGGCGCGACGACCTTCGTCGACGAGGTCGTCATTTCCGCCGAGCACAACTGGACCGCGCAGTGCGTGCATACGCCGGATGCGCCGGCACAGCTGATCGCCGCGGCGCCACCGCCCAAGGAAGACGACGACGTCGAGGTCAAGCCGGAACCGGTGCGGCCCAAGAAGCGCAAGCCGGAGCCGAAGGTGGAGGTCAAGCCTGAGCCCAAGCCGGAGCCGCGCCTCGAGCCCAAGCCGCGCGTCGAGCCCAAGCCGGAGCCGAAGCCCGAACCGAAGGTCGAGCCCAAGCCCGAGCCGAAGCCGGAGCCGCGCGTCGAGCCGAAGCCGCGGGTCGAGCCGAAGCCGGAACCCAAGCCGGAGCCGAAGATCGAGGTGAAGCCGGAGCCCAAGGCGCCGCCCAAGCCGGAGCCGAAGATCGAGGTCAAGCCGGAACCCAAGCCGGAACCCAAGCCGGAGCCCAAGGTCGAGCCAAAGCCGGCGCCCAAGCCGGAGCCGAAGCCCGAGCCCAAGCCGGTCGTCGCCGAGAAGCCCGCGCCGGTGCCGGTGCCGATCGTGACGACGAGCGCTGCGGATGCCAAAGTGGGCAGCGAAATCGCCAAGATGTTCATGCAGTGGAGCGCAGCGTGGACGCGCGGTGATGCCGACAAGCTGTGTGCGAGCTTTGAAGAGTCGGTGGTGTTCAACTTGTCGGCCAACCAGCCGAAACTCAAGCTGAAACAGGAGATGACGGCGGCGGATGCTTGCACGTCGCTCAAAGATGGCGAGCTGAGCAGCTACATCCGCGAACTCGGACCGGCGGAGGTGCATTCGGACGTGGCGACGCTCATCCCGACGCTGTTTGGCATCCACGGCGGCGCGTTTCTGGGCCTCGAGCCGGACGTGCAAAAACGCTACACGGAGGCGCTGATCGCATCGCGCGCCGGCAAGAAGCCGCTGGCATGCACGATGTACAGCGTCTCGCCGCGTGACGAGGGCAACTACCAGATTTCGCTCGGGTGCCAGGGCGTGACGTCGTTCAAGGTGTTCGTCGCCCGCGGGGCCGATGGATCGTGGAAAGTCAAAGCATTCTCCCACGTCCGGTGACAAAACGTCATGGCAGTCATTGAAATCGTCCACGGCCGCTCCTGCTACATCTGCGGCACGGGCCAGCAGCACAACAGCGCGATCCAGGTGCGCTTTGCGTGGCACGATGACGTCCAGAAGGTGCTGTGCCAGGCGACGATGGGGCCCGATTCCCAGGGCGCGCCCGGCCATGCGCACGGCGGCGCGCTGTTTGGCCTTCTGGACGAGGCGATGGGCGCCGCGTGCTGGATGTCCGGCCACCGCGTGATGTCGGCGCACATCGGCATCGACTACCGCAAGCCGGTGCGCCTCGGCGAGACGCTGAACATCGCCGCGTGGATTGAACGGATTGACGGACGAAAGGTCCACACATACGGCGAGTTGCGCATCGGCGACGCGATCGCGACCGAGGCCAAAGGCCTGTTCGTCAGCTCCGAGCGCCACGATTGGGACTTGCTTCCACCGGAAACGAACAAGACTTCCAAGTCCTTGTGAGGTCAAACATGAAGTCTCTCATCATTCGTCAGCGCGCCCTGGGTGCCGTGATGTCTTGTTTGGCTGTGGCTGTCGCAGCACCGGCATCGGCGGCCGATCGCGCGCTTTACGTCCCGGGGCAGACCCAGGCCACGCCCGATGGCGCGCTGGCAATGTCCAGCAATCCCGCAGGCTTGACGACGACGAACGGCTGGGACATGCGCTTGCAGTTTGCCGCCGGCGGCCCGGACAGCCACCCGCGCGGCGCCGGCTGGGGCGCTTTCGTCAGCAGCGCGCCGCTCGGTCCGCTCTCCTTCGGCCTGTCGCTCGAACACGACGCCGACCCCGTCACCGGCATCAGCGCGCTCAGCGGCACGAAGCCGGCATGGTACGCGGCGCAGCGCATCGGCGCCGGCGTGGCCGCCAAGATTGGTGAGCGCTTTTCCATTGGCGCCATCAGCCTTTGGACCTCCAACAATGGCGTAACACTTGACGCCTCGTGGCAGGTCGGCGCGCTGTACCGGCCGTGGAGCTGGCTGTCCTTGTCGGCGCGCGCCAGCGATCTCGGCTCGGACACTTTCGGCTACAGCCAGACGCACTTCGGCGTTGGCGTCGGCTTGCGCCCGTGGTTCGGCACCGATCGCGTCACCTTGGCCGCCGACGGCGATTGGCGCCTCAGCAGCGGCCAGTTGGAGCAAGCCGCGCTGGCGGCGTGGGTCCGCATCACCGACGGCTGGTCGCTCGCGCTCGACACCCGCAGCTTGTTGAACAGCGACAACTTTGTCAGCCGCGAACAGCGCACGTCGCTGCTTGTGCGGTTCTCGTTTGGCCACGTCGCCGGGGACGTCGGCTTCAACAACGGCAGCTCGCCGAATTCCGGTGGCGCGACGCTGGGTTTGCGCCTGTCGACCGATCACCTCCCGAGCCTGCGCGAAGACGCTGCCGAGGTCGCGCACGTGCGCCTCCGCGGCAAACTGACCGAGCG
>CAIPXZ010000139.1 GCA_903869075.1 uncultured Myxococcales bacterium
CGAAGACCCGGCGCACATCGCGGCGCAGAAGTCGATCGAGCAGCACTTTCATCCGCCGCTGGACATCGTCGACGGCGGCGCGCGCATCGTCGACCCGATCCTCCACGGCGTGCGCACCGGGGAGCACGTCTGGGGCAAATTCCTCAAGGATTATCGCGAGACGGACTGGTGAGCGCGGCTACTTGAGCTCGACAGTGCCGACGCCGGCAATGTGCTTGTCGATGAGCTTGGGATGGCCGCTGACCACGACGTGACCGGCGCCGGCCAAGCGAATATCGGCGTGCTCGGTCGCGAAGACCTGCGCGTCGCCCGCGCCGCCCAGCTCCAGCGTCGCATTGCGGGCGTGCAGCGCCGCGGCGTCCAGATGCCCGGCACCGCCGAGGTGCAGCTCCGCGTCGGTCACGTCACCCGCCAGCGCCACGTCGCCCGCGCCGCTCAGCCACAGGCCAAAGCGCCGGTTCTGCAGCCCAGTCACCTTCACCGTGCCCGCGCCCGCCAGCGTCACGTCCGTCAGCACCGGCACGCGCACGCGCACCGTCAGACCGCGCGTCGGGCGAATTTCCTGCGCCGTGGCGATGGTCAGCGTGTTGCCCACGACCGTCGTCTGGATCAGCGGCAGCAGGTTGTCGTCGGTCTCCAGCACAACTTCCGTCGGCGCGCCGGGCAGCACGGCGACGGTCAGGTCCGCCGCGCCCGTCAGCGCCACTGCGGTAAAGCCAGTCACCGGCCGCACTTGCGTCTGCAGCGCGCCACTGCCGCGCGTACCGCACGCCGCCAGCGCCACCAGCGCAAGAATACTGAGGATTTGTCGCGCCATCGCTTGCCTCCGCTACTCGCCGCTGACGGTCGCCGCCGTCGCCAGGCCAACGACTTCCACGCCCGCCACCACGCGCCACTGCGCCGCGCCCGGCAGGTCACCGCCGCCCGCGCCCGCGCCCAGCTTGAAGCGCAGCACGTGGCTGGGACCGTTCGCCAGCTCCACGCGCGCCGCGAGCAGCGCTTCCCACGCCTGCTGGCTGTGCAGGTTGAGCGCGCCAAACGCCTCCGGGCCGACGACCAGCGCGTGCAGCGCGTCCGCCAACTCAAGCCGCCAGCCGATCGCCGCGCCGTAAACCACCTCGTCGCCCTGCAGCGGCCGCACGTGGTAGCCGACGTTCGCGGCGTACCGCACCGCGCCGACGTCACCGGCGGCCTTGACGCGGAGCTGACCCCGGTAGCTGCCGTCGCTCATGTAATCGCTGCGATCCGCTGACGGCACAAAGAGTTGCGCGCCAAGGCCGAGGCGCAGCGGCCCGTCGACGTCGCCCCACAGCCGCGCGTCGAGGGCGATGCGGACGTCGGTGATCGTGTCCGGGTGCGAGGCGATGTCGAGGCTGGGCACGCCGGGACCGCGGACGAAGAGCGGGCTGGCGAGATCGGCGCTGAGGCGGAAGCGGCTGTAGTGGATGGCAAAACCGATGTTGGCGGTCGCCAGGTCGGACATGACCACCGTGCTGCCGCTGCTGACCGGGTTGTGGGCGTAGCCCGTCGTCAGCGCCACGGCGCCGCCGAGCGGGCCGCTGAGTGCGAGGTTGTCCTGGGTCAGCCAGCCGGCGCCGGCGGCAGCGGGCGCGAGGAACTGGGCGTTGAACCCGTCGGCCGCGCGCGCGGGCGTGGCGAGACAGCCGAGCAGGGCGCTCACGGCAAAGGCGCGGAATCGCTTAGAATTCAGCATGTGCCCTCAGCCCGAACAGGTTCACCGGCCCGCGGTCGGCGTTGAAAGCCGGGTTGACGATCAGCTGGTAGTCGGCGCTCAGCCACAGGTCGCTCAGCGCGGCGAAGGAGTAAAAGACTTCGCCGACCGCCTCGCTGGCCACCGTCAAGCCGCCGTCGCCGATGAAGCCGTCCACGCCGCCCAGCCGCAGGTAGTTGGCGTGCGCTGCGGAGATCCAGCCGAAGTTGCCGCCGATGCCCAGCGTGTCGTTGCTGCGGTGCCACAGCGTGCCGCCGGCGAGGACGCCGAACGCCAGCGAGCGGTCGGTGGAAGTGTAGGCGTAGACCTCGGTCTGGCCGTCGGAGACCATGCCGCGCAGGAAGACGCCAATGTCGTCCGTGATGTGCTGCTCGATGTTGATGCCGATGCCGTATTTGTCGTCCGCCTTGCGCGCCCAGCACAGGTCCGGGGCACCGGCGTTTGTCGAGCCGTAGTTGAAGCCTGTGCACGCCGCGGCGTTCTTGGCGGGATCGGCCTGGATGGCCGCGACGGCGTCGTCAAAGCGCCCGGTCAGCAAGTGGTTGTGGTAGCCCAGCAGCCGCACCACGCCGTCCTTGCCGGCCAGCGTGTGGCGGTGTTCGATCTCCAGCTGGTCGCCGTAGTACGTCGCCAGCCGCAGGTCCAGCTCCAGCTGGTTCGGGTGGTCTGGCGGCGCCATGCGGGCAAGGCGCAGGGTCCAAGAATCCCAATAGAATTCAACAAGACCGCCCCACGAATAGCCGCGCGCGTCCGAGGCGAAGTCGTACGCGGTGTGGGTCATGAACGCCATGTTGAAGAACTGCCGCCGCAAGTCGCCAGCGAACGTGTTTTTGTCCATGAAATCAAGGACACTGAAGTTGCCGGCGACGATCACGATGCGGCGGCCATCGACCATGCGCCCCAGCTGCATCGGATCGGAATTCAGCTGCGTGCGCTCGCCGCCCAAGTTAATGATTTGCTTGAGGTAAGCGCGCGAGCGGTAGATCTGCGGCGTCTCCGTGCCGGTTTTTTGCAGCTCCCAGATCTGCACGGCGCCGCCGAGACCGCGCAGGTTGGACAGCGCGCGCTCGGAGATGACCTCCGGCACGAAATACGCCTCGGCGCCGTGCCACAGCCGCACGCCCAAGAACGCCGTCAGCGTGCCGGCAAAGCTGCGCTCGGCGGCGGTGGACAGCGAGTTGTTGCTGCCATTCAGGTTCGTGTACTTGGCGGCGAACGGCGCTTTCCACACTGAGGCGTAGGTGAACTGGCCATACGCGTTCCAGCGCTCATCGTCCATCTCGTGCAACCCGTGCTCGTCCAGCAGGTTCATCACGTCAAACTGCTCATCCGCGCGCGGCGCCGCCATGCCGACTTGCGCCCACGCCGACGCCGGCGCCAGCCACAGCCAGAGCGGCAGCAACAGCCATGCGGACGGGCGCGCGAACGTCTGGACGATCCGGAAAATCATTGCAGTTTTGCCAAGTTGTTGGGCGGGCGCCCGCTGCGCCTACGCGAGTCGCGCGTCGGGCCGGCGGAGCGTGCGCCCGGCATGGGGGCGTGTCAAGGTGAAGCTGTCCGCGCGCGGCGTTACCGGCTATCCTGCGCCGTGCCGCAGCCGCAGGAGGCGCCCGTGTCCACGTTCCATACCGCGCTCATGACCCCGCTCGCCACGCAAATCTCCGCGCATTGGACGGCGCCGCTGGCCCTGCGCTTTGACGCGGCGCTGCAGGCGGCGCTGCCGCAGCTGCTGGCAGACGAGCCGGACGCGGTGGCGGCGATTGCGGCGCTGCTGGATGCCGCGGCGGTAACGCCCGACGCCGTGGATTTGCCGGCGCTGGATCGCAAAATCCGCAAGCTGCAGAAGCAGTTGCGTGCGCGGGCCTGCGCGGTGCAACCGAGCCTGCGCGTCGTGGAGCGCCTGGACGCGCTGCTGGCGTCCGAGCTGCCCGAGATCATGGACGCGGCGTGGGCGCCGCCGTGGCTGCACGCGGCGGAGATGCGCTGGTTGGACAAATTCAACGTGGATCTCGGCAATTACCCGCGCTGGCAGGCGATGCTACTGGAAGCCGTGGCGGACGTGCCGGACGCGCGGATTGAGGACGTGGCGGCGGGCGCGGCGGGCTTTCTGCTGTGGCTGGCGCAGCACTGCCCGCGGACGGACCTGCACCTGACGGCCAGCGATTATTCGGCGGATTACGTGGCGTTGGGGCAAAAGGCCGTGGCGGCACACGGCGCCGGTGGCCTGCCGTTGGCGGTCGTGCAGCGCGACGCGACGCAGCTGGCGGCGCTGGCGGGGCAGGTGGACCTCATCGTCTGCACGCAGGCGACGCACCACATGCCCCCGGAGCTCGTAACCCGGCTGCTGCACCAGGGGCTGCGGGCGGCGCGCCACGGCGTGTTGATCATTGACGTGCTGCGCAGCGCAGGCGCGATGCTGGCGGCGTCCGTGGGCACCAACCTTTCCACGCCGGCGCCGCCGCTGATGATCGACGCGATGCAGTCGGTGCGTCGCGGCTTTTTGCCGGCTGAATTCGCGCTGTTGGCGCACCTCGCGGGCGCGCACGACGTACGGGCGTACGCGCAGGGGCCGGCGTACGCGGTGCTGCGGGCGCGGCGGGACTAGCCAGGCGCGGCTGGCCGAAACCAGCGCCTACAGCGGCACCGTCCCCGGCCAGCCCTGCTTGGCGGCAAAGTCGGTGCGGGCGAACAGCTGCAGGAACAGCCCCGGCCGCAGCGGTACCGCCACCAGCCGATAGTCCTCGCGGAACCGTGGGTTGCGCACGATGTCCTGCTCGTACACCCGCACTTCCTGCCACGGAAACGGCGTGCTCGGCGACGGCACCAGCGGCCCGTTGGCCAGGAACAGCAGGTCCGGCTGCTGGGCCAGCACGTACGGTCCGTCATGGCGCTGGTGGCCCGGGTAGAAATAGTGTGTGTCAGCGGGTAGTTGCGCAATGTGGCGATCATTGAGGCCCAGCAGATCCAGCGCCTGGAACTGCGAGCGATACGGCAGAGCGCCCGCCGGCGCCAGCGCAATCCGCGTCGACGGCGGCAACAGCTGGCCCAGCCGCTCGCCGATCGCCGCCCAGCGCGCGACCCAGTCGCCTTCCAACGCCACCATCGGCAGCAGCACGCGCCACGGCGCAAGCAGCATGCAGACAAGCACAACCGACAGCAGGCTGTGCACGAGGATCCGCGTGCGCGGCGGCCACGGGCGCGGTGCCAACACGGCCCGCAAGCCGTCATCCACCGCCGTCAGCAGCACCGGCGCCAGCGGCACGAAGAACCGCCAGAGCGGAAAGCTGTCGCCACCGCTCGTCGCCAGCACCGGGCCAAACAGCGCCAGGAAGATCACCCGCGCCCGCGCCTGGCTGCCGCCGCGCGTCACCGGCCGCCGCACGCCCGCCCAAACCGCAAGCGCCAGCGCCACGCCAAAGCCGCTTGCCACAAGCAGAAACCGGCCGAGATCGAGCAGCCCCGGCGGCAACGCCATGCCCAGCGGCAGCATCTTGGCGCGCGCCGAGTTGGCGATCCACGCGTGGTGGTACGCAAGCCGGAACGCAAGCTGCGCGGCGAACGCGGTCAACGCCAACACCGCCTGGAAGATCGCGTCCCGCTGCCAGCGCCGCGCCGCCAGCTGCGTCGCCGCGCCCCACGCCAGCACTGCCAGCAGGCCCTCCGGACGCGCCAACGGCAGCAGCAGCGCCACAGCGAACAGCAGCCGCCGCTTGCCGCGCGTGTCCGCCGCCACGCAGGTCATCACCGCCAGCAGGCATGCCACGAGCCCGGTCTCCAAGCCGTTGACGGTGTGGTACAGCCACGGCAGGCACGCAATCAGCCCCGCCGCGCCCAGCCAGCGCGGCTTGGCATCGCCCAGCGCCACCGCCGCCAGCGTTCCCAGGCCCAGCGCCAGCCCCAGCAACTGCGCCACGAGCGGCAAGTCCAGACCGACGCGGGCAAATGGCGCCAGCACAAGCAGCCACAGCAGGCTTGAATAGCCCTCCAGCGGCGCCTCCCCGGCATTGAAAACGAGGCCCTGGCCGGTCACCAAGTGCTGGACGTAGCGGAACGTGATGTAGGCGTCATCGACCGGCGTGCGCGGCACGCAGATGGTCCAAACGAGCACGGCAAAGGCCGTCCACAGCAGCAGCAGGCCGACGAGTCGCTGGCTCACTGCGGGACACTGCAAGTTGTGGGGAGGGTGTGGTTCACGCGGTCGCTGATGGTGCGCCGCGGGCGAGGGCGGGTCAAGGGCAGCGCGCGCGCGCCCGACCGGCAAACCCTACAGCGCGGCGGCCTGATCGGCCAGCAGGGAGTCCAGCTTCTGCACGACCGGCTTGAGCTGCGCCAGGCCGGCTTCATCCAGCTGGCGACGCTCCGAACCGTGGTAATCCAGCGGATCCACGACCTTTTCGCCCTGGTTCAGCTGGTAGTGCAGGTGCGGCGCCGTCGAGTGCCCCGTGTTCCCAGTCAGCGCGATGACCTGGCCGGCTTCCACCTTGTCGCCCGCCTTCACGCGGTTCTCGGACAGGTGCAGGAACTTCGCCAGCGTGCCGTCCGGATACTGCACTTCCACGCAGTTGCCGTTCGCGCCCCAGTTCCAGTTCGTGCGCAGCACCGTCGCGGTGAACGGGCTGTAGACTTCCGTGCCCACCGGCGTCTTGAAGTCCATGCCCTTGTGCGTCGGGCGATCCTTGAGCAGCGAGGTGATCTGCTGGTACTTCTTCAGCGGCCCGTTCTTCAGCGTCAGCGGCACTTCCGTGCCGTTCTCATTCCAGAAGCTCGTGAACGCGTCGCCGGGCGCCTGCCACTGGTACGCGCGGAACGTCTTGCCCTTCTTCTTGGCCGTCAGCGTCGCGACGGCAATGTCCGGCTTGCCTTCCTCGGTCAGCTGGTACGCCACGGCCATCGCGTCGCCGTTGCTCAGGTCGGTGCGCAGGTTGGCGTCCCACACGAACAGCCGCGCGTACGCCTGGCTCAGGCCGTCGCCCTCGTCGCCGATCGCCTCCATGAACGACTGCGCCGGCGTGCTTTTGAGCGCGGTCTTGACGACTTTCCATTCACCCGCGGGCAGCTCCATCGGCTTGACCGGCTCCACCTTGGCCACCGCGGGCTTGGCCGTCGCCGGCTTCTTGGCTTCCGCGACCTTGTCGGACGGCCGCGTCGCCAGCAGCACAACGTTCAGCAGCACCGAGCACGCCAGCAGCGCGAACGCCACGGTCGTCTTGTTCAAATGCGAGTTCATCTCCACACCTCCAGTTCAGCGTTTGCGCGACGTCCGCCGCAGTTGACCGTTTTGCCCGTGCCCAATGCGCAGCACGCGGTCCTGCGGGTGACGATAATCGCGTGGCAAAAAGTGCAAAGTTTTCTGCCCGTCCGGACCCAGCGGCGGCAGTTCAACGCGGCTAAACGCGATCGGCGGAGGCTGTGGCAAAAACCGCGGGCGCAGCGTGATCGCGGCGTCACTTGGCAACTCACTGAAAAGTATCTGGATTATCGGTCAGCTGCCGACTTGCAGCACCGCGCGCGTCAGGATCTCGTCGCCGCGCAGCAGCACCGCTGCCAACGTGTCGACATCGCGCGCCTGCAGCTGCACGCGTACGTCCTCGCCGGCCTTGGCCTCGCGGCGGTATTCCAGCGCCACGATGCGCAGTTGCCGCTTGGGCTGCCAACCCGGAAGCGCTCCAGAACGCTCGGCGAACCAGCGCGCGTCCTCGAAAAGGTCAACGTAGCGCGAGTGGTTCACGTGGCGGAACAGGTCGGTCTGGCTCGGGCGAACCGTCTGCGGCCAGCTCCATGCGTCCGCCGGCAGCGACTCCGGCAGCGGCAGCGCCAGCAACGCCGGGTCCAGCAGCGGCCCGCCGACGAGCTGCGCCACCTCTTGCGGCAGCGGCGTCGGTCGCCCGGCGTCGTCGATCTGCACGCCGGTCAGCAGCGCGTCCGCCACGAGCGCACCGTCGCTCGCGCGCGTCAGCCGATGGGCGATGTCCACGCTCGTACGCCCGGCGCGTGCCAGCCAGGTCTGCACCGTCAGGTCTACGCCCCAGCTCACGGCCACGCCCACGCGCATGCGCTGCGCCCGCACGACCATCTTGCGCCCGCTGGTGAACAGCGGCGCCATGCCGTTGTCCGCCGCCAAAGTCGCCTGCCAGCGGCCATTCTCCAGATAGCGCAGCAGCTGGGCGGCGCCGACGCTGCCGGTGCGGTCGAGCTCGTCGCCGCGGACGGTGAAGGTGAGGCTGGCGGGGCTGGGCGTGGTCGGCATGGGCCGCGCATGGTACGCAGCGCCGGCATCGGGTCAAGCCACGCCGCGAATCTGGCCGAATTTCGCGGCGCGTGGCAGCATCAGCCGTTGTCGCCCCGAGGTTGGATGATCCTGACGCCGCCGCTGCTTGATGCCACGACCCAGCCGCTGCCGATGCGTTCGGCGACGATGCCGGAGCGGCTGCTGGCGTTCTTTGACACCGCGGTTGTGCGGCTTGTGGCCTTTGTTGTGCTGACGCCGCTGCTGTGGGCGGTGCTGGGCGAGACGCAGTTTGGCGTCGTCGTCGTGGCGACGGCGCTGGCGAGCCTGCTGGACTGGCCGCTGCGCGCGTTCACGGCGGCGGTGACGCGGATGCTGCTGGCGGCAGTGCGCGTCGACGACACGGTGCGGCTGCGGCGGGTGCTGCTGATGGGCTGGCTGCTGCTGTCCGCGCTCGGGCTGCTGATGGCGGCGGTGCTGGCGGTGCGGGCCGAGGCAATCGTCCAGGCGCTGGGCGTCGATGGTGAGTTCGCGCCGGATGCCGCCGACTATGTGATGCTGACCGGCCTGCGTCTGGCGGCGCAGGCGTCGATGTCGGCGTGGCAAAGCGCAGTGCTTTCAGCGGGTCTGGCGCGTGAGCTGACGGCGGTGCGCGGCGCGCGGACGCTGCTGGAGGTGCTCGTCAGCTTCGCGGTCGTCATCGGCGGGCTGAGCCTGCAGACGCTGGGCGTGTTGGAGCTGCTCATCGTCGGCGCCTGGGGCGTGGCGCTGTTGTTGGCGCTGCGCAGCGCGGGTCCGGGCTGGCTGCCGACGCTCGACGACGTGGACTGGCGCACGGGCCGGACGTTGTACGCCCATGGCGCGCTGGAGGCGACGCAAGCGACGCCGTTTTTGCTGACTTTTGACGTCGCCGTCGTCGTCGTCGCGCTCGTGCACGGCGTGGAGCTGGCGGCGGTGTTGGCGGTGGCGGCGACGGCGTGCCGGCTGATGGCGGGCACCGCGCTGCAGCTGGGTTCCGTGGTGTTTCCGCGCTTTGCCCAGCTCAACGTCTCGACGCCGCGCGTACAGCGGCGCTGGCTTGTGCGGCGGGCGACGGACGCTTCGCTGGCGGTCGTCGGCTGCGTGTCCGTGCTGTGGGGCGTCATGGGCACCCGCGTGCTGGCGCAGTGGCTGGACGTGACGCCGCCGACCGGGCTGGGGCTGGCGGTGGCCGTGCTGATGCCGGTGGCGGTGGCGAGCATCGTCGCGGTGCGCTATCTGGTCACCGTTGGCATGGACAGCCACCTGGGGCCGGTGGGCGCGGCGGAGCTGACGCTGGCGGTGATCCTCTGCCTCGGGCTGATTGGCCCGTGGGGGCTGGGCGGCGCGGTGACGGCCATCCTACTGGCGCACGTGCTGACGATGGGCTGGCGGGCGCCGTGGACGATGTGCCGCGACCTGCACATGCGGCCGCTGCTGTTTGTCCGCGGCCGCGCCTGGCGGTTTGCCATCGCCGTGGTGCCGGCGCTGCTGGCGGGCCTGGCGCTGTCCACGCTGCGGACGGTGCGGACGCAGCGCGAGCTGGCGACAATCGCCGTGATTTGCATCATCTTTCAGGCAGTTGCCGCGTTCACGTCCTGGTACGTCGCGGCGCAGCGCATCGGCATGGAGAACGATTAGCCGATGCTGCCGCCGGATCCCGCCCACCGTCGCGCCTGGCTGCTCGTGCTGCTGCTGTTCGCCTGCGTGCGGCTGGGGCACCTGGCGCAGCTGACGGAAGCGCCGGCGTTGGCCCAGCAGCAGTGGCCGGACTCGGACATGTTCGCGTTTGACAACTGGGCGCGGCACATTGCCGACGGCGACCTGCTGTCGCGCCAGCCGCAGCGGCCGCTGACGGCGTGGCACCGCGACGTGGCGGCGGCGTGGCTGCGGCTGCAACCGGCGGATCCGCGGGCGGGACTGGCGCCCGAGGCAGCGGCGCAAGCGCTGTGGCAGCAGTGGCAGGGCGGCGCGCAGTTCTACCAGGAGCCGCTGTTTGCCTACCTGCTGGCGGGTGTCTACGCGCTTGCGGGGCCGGCGCCGCTGCTGGCGCTGGCGTTGCAGGCGCTGCTGGGGCTGTTGGGGCTGTGGCTGCTGATGGACGCGACGCGGCGGCTCATTGGCCCGCGCGAGGCGCTGTTGGCGGGACTGCTGGCGACGTTTTGCGGTCCGCTGGCGTACTACGAGTCGCTGTTGCTGCGCGAGACCCTGGCGGTGACGACGATGTGGCTGCTCGTGCGGCAGTGGGCGGTAGCGCGCGCGGTCGACCAGCCGGGCGTGGCCGCGCGGACGCAGTGGCGGGCGTGGGCGCCGGTGGGGCTGGCCGCGGGGCTGGCGTGCCTGACGCGGTCGGCGATCGCGCCGTTCGGGCTGGCGCTGCTGCTGGTGTCCCTCTGGCAAAAAGCCGACCGGTTGCCGCGGCTTGGCGGCTGGCTGACTGGGCTGGCGGTGCCGCTGGGGTTGTTGGCGGTGCGCAATCTGGCCGTGGGCGTGGCACCGCTGGCGCTGGCGGGCGGCGGTGTGTTTGCGTTTGTCGCCGGCAACGCGCCGGGCGCGGATCCGTGGCAGGGCCTCGTGCTGGACGCGCCGGTGATCGCCCAGCTGCTTGTGCAATCTGCCGGTCAGCCGCTGGCGCTGGCGGCGGCGACGCTGCGTGCCCAACCGGATCTGCCGGCGCTGGAATTTGCCAAGCTTGGCGCGCTGTTGCACAACTTTGAGCTGCCCAACAACGCCAGCTTCGCGTTCTACCGCCAGCACGCGCCGATCCTGCGGCTGCTGCCGGTCGACTTCAGCTGGCTGCTGCCGCTCGGCCTTGTCGGCGCGGTGCAGGCGCTGCGGCTGCGGCGGGCGCGGTCACTTGTGCTGTTGGCGGCGGTGCAGGTGCTGCCGATGCTGCTGCTGCAGCCGCTCTCACGCTACCGGCTGGGGCTGCTGGCGGCGCTGATTCCACTGGCGGCGCTGGGACTTGGCGCGCTGCCGCAGGGCGCGCGGCGGCTTGCGTGGCTGATGCCGGTGGCGGCGCTGATGGCGTTCCTGCTGCGGCCGCTGCCGGCGCGCGTGCCGCCGACGCGGGCTGTCGACCACGCCGTGGCGTGGCAGTTCTGGGCGCTGCCGCAGCTGCAGCGCGCCGCGGCGCGGCAGGACGACGCGGCAGTGGCGGAGGCCATGCAGCTCTATCTCCGCGGCGAGCCAGCGGATTTGGCGGCGTGGCCGATCGAGCTGCGCGCCGACAAGCGGCAGATCGCCAAGCTGTATGCCGAGGCGCACGCGGTGGCGGCGCAGGCGCTGCAGCTGCAGGGCTTGCGCGCGGAGGCCGCGGAACAGCGCGCCGCGGCGGCGAGACTGCAAACGCTGGCGCGCTGATGGACTGGAAACTTAGTCGGCGCGGCGCAGGTTGGGCGGCAGGAAGAACGAAATGCCGCCGCTGAACAGCAGGTTGCTGGCGAAAACCGGGTCTTGCGCCTGGCCAAAGCGGGTCACCGCGAGCGTGCGCTTCATGTAGACATCGGCGAGGTCGATGTTCAGCGCCAGGAACCGGGAGAAGAACAGGCGGAAGCCGCCGCCGATGCCGGGCGCGATCGTCGTGCCGGATTGCGCCGCGCTGATGGTCGGGCCGCCGGTCAAGCCAGCGATACCAAAGGAAAGCGTGGCGTGGAGGTCGAACTGGATCGGCAGCGAGCCAAACGCCACGAACTTGCCGACGAGCGGCGACGCCTGGACGTGGGCGTTGGCCATGTAGCTGATGGACGACGGCTCCATGATGAACGCCGGGTTGCTGACGCGCACCTTGGTGGCGACCTGGTCGGACGTGCCGGTGACGACGGGGATGCCGTACATCAGGTCGGCGCCGACGGCCAGCCATTCCAAAATGTGATAATCATAGCGAATTCCCGGCAGCAGGTTGCGCGTGTACGGGTCGCCGAGCGTCGCGTTGAAGATCAGCCCCAGCTCCTGACGGCCGGCGCGATACTGCAGGGCGCGGCGCATGACCGGCGCGTTTTCAAGCACGTCATCCGCGTGCGCCAGCGGCACCAGCGCGGTGGTCGCCGACAGCACAGCCAGAACCACGCCGAACAACGGCAGCAGCTTGCGGGCAAACGTGTGACCAGGCTGCATCATCGCGGGAACCTGTAGGTGAACGTGGGCGGAATCCAGACGCCGATGCGCAGGCCGGTGAAGACCTGATTCATCAAGGTGGCGCCGCAGACGCCCGCACTTGTCGTGTCGCAGCTCTGGAACGTTTCCTGATAGACGAGGTCGCGGACGTCCGCCGAGAGCGACAGCCAGCGCAGCATGTGCAGGCGCAGGCCGAGGCCAATCTCGCCCGCGGGCTTGAGGTCCGTGCCGCGCGTGGTGCGTTCAACGCCGCCGCCGACGATGAGGTAGCCGTCGACCTGGACGACGCCCAAGCCGAACACCGCGAATTTACCGAACAACGGCGCCCACTGCGCCTCGAGCATGCCGCCCGCTTGGAGGTGCGAACGCTCGGCGAAAAGGCCGAAGTTGCTCTCGACGGTGTTGGCGGTCGGTGAGTCGCTGGCCGAGTATTTGGCGGCGGTGACGCCCACGGCGATGGAGTCGGTGAAGTGGAAGAACAGCCCTGCCTCGCCGGCGAAGTGCGTGACCATCGGGTCGTTGACGGTCATCGCGCCGCCGAGCTGCAACTCCAGCCGGTGGCGCTTGACCAGATAGCGCTGCTGGAAGACTTTGACGGCCTTGTTCAGCTCGCTTTCGCCCTGTTCGGCCAGCTCACGGGTCAGCGTGTGGCTGCGCGCAGCCTCGGCGCCCTCTGCCGTCACGGCCTCGCCCGGCGCGGTCTGCACGGCATCGGGCTCGGCGACGTTGTCGTTGACGGGCTTATCGGCCTCTGTCGCCGCGTGCGCCGGCGTAGCGATACCGAGCGTCAGCAGGCAAGCCAGCGAAACCAGTGCGTTCCGCGCGGCGAGCAGGCGATCAGCAGGGCGACGATGGCTCGGGCGGGTCAAGTCCACGCAGTGTCTCAGCTTGAGCGGGCTCTGGCCCACGGCCCTTGAATGCTAACTGGCTGCGACCACGCTGGCAAGTAGGCGGTCGCGACCGTCCGCGCCGCGCTTCAGCGTTGGTGGCTCTTGACGTATTGCTGGACCAGATCCCACAAACGCGGCGTTTTGCGAGCCCAATTCAAGTTGGCCAACAGGTAACCGCCGACGTCACCAGCATCAAAACGCTCGCCGTCGAACAGCCAGCCGTGCAAACCGTGGTCCTTGGCCATCGCTGCCAGCGCGTCCGTCAGCTGAATTTCGTCGCCGCGGCCTGGATTGGTTTTGGCCAGGTAGTCAAAAATGTCCGGCGTCAGCACGTACCGGCCAACGACCGCGAGCGTCGACGGCGCTTCCTCGGCGCTCGGCTTTTCCACAAGCGTCTTGATGTGCAGCAGCCGCGGGTCGCTCGGGTCCACGTCGCCGGCGGCGATGCCGTACTGCGAAGTCTCCGAACGCGAGACATTCATCAATGCCAACACCGACTTGCCGGTCGCGTCGTACACGTCCATCAGCTGCCGCGCGCACGGCACTTGCGCATCCACGAGGTCGTCCGGCAGGAAGACGACGAACGGCTCGTCGCCGATCAGCTCGCGCGCGCACAGGATCGCGTGGCCGAGACCGAGCGGGCGCTGCTGGCGCACGGTCGAGAGCTTGACGAGCTGCGTCGGGCGGATGACCTCCTGGCGCAGCGCCTCTTTGCCGCCGCGCCGCAGCAGATCTTCCAGCGCCGGGTGCGCGTCAAAGTGGTCGACGATCTCGGTTTTGCCGCGCCCGGTGACGATCACGACCTGCTCGATGCCCGCCGCCGCCGCTTCCTCGACGATGAGCTGGATCGACGGCTTGTTGACGATCGGCAGCATTTCTTTGGGAATCGCCTTGGTGGCGGGCAAAAAACGCGTGCCCATGCCAGCGGCGGGAATGACGGCTTTGCGGATGCGGGTCATGCGAACCTCGGGGCGGAGACGCCGGCGGGTATTGTTGACGACGCGGGCGATGCCGGCAAGTTTGCCTCGCGCGCCGGTGGACGTCATGCTGCGCAGCCGGGAGGTGGCGGTGCGCGCTGGGTGGCTGATTCTGCTGTTGTTCTTGCCGCGGCTGGCGCTGGCGCACAGCACGCAGCCGGCGGTGTGGCAGAGCCTCGCGGCGGACGCGCAGGGCAGCGTCACCGTGCTCCTGTCCGAGGGTCTGGGGCTGCGGCGCGCCGATGGCACGTGGCGGTTCACCTGTTCAGCTCGCTGGCGTGGGCCGTCGTCGCCGATGGCGGTGCAGGATGCGGCGGGCGCGATCTGGGGTGTCGGCCATGAGGTCGTCTGGCGCGTGGACAGCCAAGGGCAGGCGCCGCACGCGGACCCGTCCGGGCTGGATGTGACGGCGGTGCGCGGCATCGCCACGTCCGGGCCGCAAACGGTGGTGCTGACGATGGCCGATGCCGGTGCGGACGTCTGGACGCTGGCCACCCCGCCGGCGCCGGCGCAGGTGCTGTGGCACGATCCGGGGCCGTGGACGTCGCTTGTCGCCGATGCCGACGGCTTCTGGCTGGCCGGCGCGCGACCGACCGCGCTGGCGCTGGCGCACCTGCCGCTGGCCGGGTCGGTGACGACGCTGGAGCTGCCGCTGGATCCGACGCTGGCCAACTTCACGCCGCGGCTGCGGATTTCCGCGGGACGGCGCTTTGCGATCTTGAGCGACGGCAGCAACGAGTTCGTCGGGCGCATCGACGGCGGCGCGTGGCAGCCGCTGGGCGAGGATCCGGCGACGATCCTCGGGCCGCTGCAGATCGCCGGCGCTGTCTACATCGCCCACGGCGGCGCCATCCTGCGCGTCGACGCCGATGCGCAGCCGATCACCGACGCCAGCCGCTATTTCACCTGCCTCGGCGAGGACTCGGCTGGCCCGTACGCCTGCGCCCGCACGGACTTGCGCACGGTGGGCAGCGACGGCGTGAGCGGCGCGATCCGCTTTGACATCGCGTGGTTGACGCCACCATCGCTGGCCGGCTTGGCGCCGGAAGATACGCCGACCTGCTGGACCGAGTGGCAGAATTTCTCGCGCGATGCGGGGCTGCCCGAGGGCGTGCCGGCGGTGGACGTCGCGCCGCCTGCGACGACCCCGCAGCCGCGCGGCTGCCAGACGCTGCCGCAGCCGGGGTTGCCGACGCTGTGGACGCTGCTGGTGCCGTTGCTGCTGCTGTGGCGCAAACGCGTGTAACTACTTGGGAATCGGGGGAGGCGGCGGCGCCGCGCCATCGCCAGAACTGCGCGGCGGCGCGGCGCGCTCCATCGGCGGCAGCGGCACTGCCTTGACCGGCTCCGCTTGCACCGGCGTCGGCGGCTTGGGCAGTTCGGCCGCTTTGACCGGCGGTTTGGCCGTTGTCACATCGACAACACCGCCGTGGTAATCCTCAAAACATTCGCCGCCACGCGCGCGATCCGCCATCTCGCACGCGAGGTTGCCGACCAAGTGGCCCGCCATTTCCTTGAGCCCGCAGACGTCGTCCAGCAGCGGCAGCGCCCGCTTGGGATCGCCGGTCAGCCGCGTCAGCTCGCCGGCCAGGTAGAGCCACTCCAGCCGCGCGCGCTCGGATTTCGGCGGGTCGTCCTTGAGCGCCGTGAACAGCAGGTTCAGCACTTCGGTGCGGATCGCCTTGATCTGCATCTCCAGCGCGTAATCCTGACCGCCGCCTGGCCGCGCGCGCTTGAGCACGTAGGTGTAGTACAGCAGCGCCGTCACCTGTTCCCGCGGCGGCGTGTGGCGAAAATGCATGAGGTCGACGAAGTGCTTCCAGGCGATGCGCGGCTCGGCGACGCGGCGCGCCTCTTTCTTGAGGTTCTGCTGGACGTACGCCGTCACGCTGCCGTCGACTGCGCGCTCGAATTCAGCGGCCCACTGCGCATAGCCGCAGGACGGACAGGCGACGATGCGGTTGGCGTAAGCCTCCGTCGGCACTTCAAAATCCGAGTACATCTTGGGCGCCGGCTGGCCATCGCCGCCGACCTGGGTCACGCGCGTGCCATCGACCGGGCAGACGTACGTGCGCGTCTGCGCCCGCGCGCCCGTGGCAAACAGCAGGCTCGCCAGCAGCGGCAGGAACAGCGAGAGACGGGCGGTCGGCATGCGAAGCTCCAGCGGGGTGCGCGTGGTCAGGATAGTGGCAACCGTGCGCGGACGCTAGCGCTGCCGCTGGACCACGACCCGGCCGTTGCCAACGGTCGTCAGCTCCAGCCACAGCGTCGTCGGCGGCAGCACGGGCCGCGCCACTTCCGGCCACTCGATCAGGCACAGTGCGTCGGGTGCGGCAAGCCACTCGTCCAGCCCCGCCGCCGCCAGATCGTCGGCCGACTCCAGGCGATAGAGGTCCATGTGCGCGATCTGCAGGCTCGTTCCCTGGTAGACGTTGCACAGCGCAAACGTTGGGCTGGAGACGTCATCTGCCGCTACACCCAGTGCAGTGCATAGGCCTCGCACCAGCGTCGTCTTGCCGGCGCCGAGATCGCCGACAAGCGCCAGCACATCGCCGGCGTGCAACTGCCGGGCCAGCCGGCGGCCCAGCGCGCGCATCGCCTGGGCGCCTTGCACCGGCTGCGGGCCTAAGTCCAGCTGCATTGGCTACACGAATTCAAGCTTGTCGATCAGGTAGTTGCGCTGGCCTTTCGGCGTCGTAATCACGACTTCCGCGCCGAGCTCCTTGCCCATCAGCCCGCGCGCGACCGGCGAATTGAGGGAAATCAGCCCCGCCGCCAGATCGCTCTCGAGATCGCCGACAATTTGGTAGCGCACCGGCGGCGCGTCCTCGTGATCGAGGTCGGTCAGCGTGACGGTCGCGCCAAATACAACGCGCGTGCCGGAAAGCGTTTTCGGATCAATGATTTGCACGGTGGCGATCTGCGTCTCCAGCTGCTGCATCATGCCGACGATGTGGCTCTGGCGCTCCTTGGCGGCGTGGTACTCCGCGTTTTCCTTGAGATCGCCGTGGGCCCGCGCTTCCTCGATGTCGCGCACGTTGCGTGGCCGCTCAACCTCGCGCAAATGCTGGAGTTGTTCGTGCAGGCGCGCGAGGCCTTTGGGCGTGATAGGCGGCTGGCTGGACATCGGGAACCTCGGCGGCGCCGCGCGCCCGCAATGGGCGCGGTGCGCAGACTTGTCTAAAAAGATTGGAGAGTCAGAGACTTGCGTTGCGCGGAACGAGTGAACCGACCGCGCGCGAGGCAAGTCCTCGCACAAGCACAGGATAGGGGCACCGCACGGCAGCGGTCAAGCGACTTGATGGCGCGGCGCGGTTACTTGCGCTGCACCAGACCGTCGGCGTCGAGGCGGTACATCGGCGGCAGGACCGGCGTCAGGCTCTCGGCCCACTCGGCCATCGAAATTCCTTTGTCGACGAGCAGTTCCAGCGCGAGCTGCTTGACCCGCTGGCTCTCGTCGGCATCGAGCAGCCGCGCCGCGAAATGCCGCGCGATCTCGTCCGCGGGATAGCCGGACAGGCCATCCAACGCGAAGAAGCGAATCTCATTCGAGCGGCTCGCCAGGAGCGCCACCAGCGCATCGCGCACGCGCGGGTGCTGGAAATCCCGCAAATTCGAGACGATCTCGCGCAGCCGCTCCAGGCCTTCGTGATAGCCGGGATCGGTGCCATCCATCGCCTGCATCAGCGCTTCCACCGCCGCCTCGTCGCCCGCCAGCTCGCGCAGGGACTTGAGCGGAAAATACACGGCGTCGTGGGTCGCGATGAATTTCTTGAGCGGCTCCACCGCCGCATCGCCCCAGCGCGCCACCAGCTTGTGCGCGTAAGCCTTCTCTTCCTCGTCCACCGTCGGCCCGCTGACGCGCAGCGTGAACCGCGCCAGCAGCGCGTCCAGCGCCTCGGGCGAGCCGATCTTCGCCAGCTTGTCCATGCACTCGTAGCGCTCATCGCTCTGGCGAAAGGCGTCCATCAGCCGGCGCTTGATGCCGTCGATCTGCTTTTGCGGCGAACCGCCGGTGAAGAAGTCCAGAAAACCCATCGTGTGCCTGCCTGGCCCCGGTCGGGGCGACGAGGCGGTACGGTAGCAGAGACTGCCGCGGGCGGGTAGTCTCCGCCGCGCGATTGGCCTCGCGTGTGCGGATCCTGTGGATAAGTGCTGAAAGCCCTCTAGACAAAGGTGATTTCTCGTGGCACAAGGTTTCTGCCCTCCGTCGAGGGCTGGAGGCTGCGTGCGCGAAAACACCGTGCGGTATCAACGACATCAGCGGCTTTTTGCGATCGCCCTGATGGCGCTGACTTGCCAGGTGGCCTGTGCGCCGACCGCGCTGCGGACGGCCTCGCGGCACGGCGTGCGTCCGGGCGGACCGATGGCGGACGGCGACCTGCCGGACGACGAAGGCGGCGCGCGGCGGCTGCCGATGGGGCGGCGCGCGGCGCTCGTGGATGTGGATGACGCGGCGCTGAATGAGATCGACGATGCCGACGACGCGCTGCGGGCGCCGGCGCCCAAGCCGCTGACGACAAACCTGAAAATGGCGTCGCGCTGCCGGCCGGTCCAGCCGATCATCGAGCGGGCGGCGCGCGCCGGCGGCGAGGATCCGTTGCTGATGCTGGCGATTGCCTGGGTCGAGAGCGGCTTCAACCCGGACGCGGAGTCGCCCGCGGGCGCGCGCGGGGTGATGCAGCTTGTGCCGCGGACGGCGCGGGTTTTTGGCTGTAACGATCCGTCGGAGTCGCGCTGCGCGGCGATGGCGGCGACGAGCTATTTCAGCCGCCTGAAGCGGATGTTCGACGGCGAGACTGTGTACGCGCTTTGCGCCTATCACTCAGGCCACGTCGCGCCGCAAAAAGCGTGGCGGGCAGGGCAGTTGCCGGCGAACTTGAGCTATGCGACGCGGGTGTTGGAAGCGCGCGCCCGGCTGGAACGCTCGGGCTGCGACGGCAAGTAACCGCGCAAGGCGCTTCAGGAAAGCTTAGTCGTTGCGGACGTGGCGCTCGATCAGCGGCAGCACGGAGCGCGTGAAGCGGATGCGGCCGTCAGCGGCTTCACGCAGCGCGGTCACGCACTCTTTGTTCTTCGTTTCGATGGTCGCCGGCACGCCGTCCGCAAGCTGACGGGCGCGCTTGGCGGCCATGATGACCAGCGCGAAGCGGTTCGGCACCGTATCCAGACAGTCTTCAATCGTAATACGCGCCATTGCAAACTCCAGTCCAGCGGGCACAAGGGACTACCCGGGGGGCGGAAGACTACCATTCGTCACGGGATTGTCAATGACGGCGCGCATCGGCGGCGTCTTTCTGTGCGGAAGCATTGCGGAGTCCTTGTGCATTGCGTACGCTCGCGCGCGCCGCGGCAAGTCTGGGCAGGCAAGTTTTGCCGCCATTTCCGCGGCCCGCAGCCGAACCATTTGGAGGCCGCCCGTATGAGCGCGCAAGACGACAAAGAGAAAGACCCGCTCATCGGGACCACGTTTGCCAACCGGTATGCGATCCAGGGGCGGCTGGGCAAGGGCGGCATGGCGGTCGTTTACCGCGCGACCGACACCCAGATGGGCCGCGATGTGGCCGTCAAGGTGCTGCGCACGGACGTGGCGGACGAGGTCGCGGCCAAGCGGCTGATCCGCGAAGCCAAGGGCGCGGGCGCCCTGAACCATCCGAATATCATCACGATTTTCGATCGCGGCATCGCCGATGACCGCGTCTACATCGCCATGGAAATCCTCCAGGGTCAGGAGCTGTCGGCGCTGATGGAGGATGAGGGCGCGATTCCGGTGGAGCGCGCGCTGAAAATCTGCGAGCAGGTGGCGTCGGCGCTGGCTGTCGCGCACGGCGAGGGCATCATCCACCGCGACATCAAGCCGGAGAACCTGTTCCTGCTCAGCCGCGGCGGCGGCGACATCGTCAAGATGCTGGATTTTTCGATCGCCAAGCTGCCCAAGGAAATGGTCACGCAGCAGTTGACGCGCGCCGGCTCGGTGTTCGGCACGCCGCACTACATGGCGCCAGAGCAGGTCGAGGGCAAGCAGGCGGTGCCGCAGACCGATTTGTACGCGCTGGGCGCGGTGTTGTACGAGCTGATCGCCGGCGAGCCGCCGTTTGACGGCGCGTCGGTGATCGACATCTTGCTCAAACACGTGAAGGCGCCGGCGCCGCGGCTGGAACGGGCGGGTCTGGAACTGCCACCGGGGCTGGCAGATTTGGTCGCAGAGCTGCTGGCGAAGAAGCCGGCGGACCGGCCGGAGACGGCGGAAATCGTGCGCGAGCGGCTGTCGGACATGCTGCGCGACGTGCGTCGGAGGCCGACAGCGGCGCCGGCGCCGCCACCGCCACCGGCACCGCCGACGCCGATCCGCGCGTCCTCGCCGGTGATCCCGCGGATGCCGACGCAGGCGCCGCGACCGCCGACGATGGTCTCGTCCGCGAAGTTGCCGGCGGCCGCACCGGCGCCAGTCGACCAGGACGACGAGCGGACAATCGTCGGCGTGGGGATGTCGGCCAAGCTGAATGAGATGGTGAAGGCGCAAAAGGCCGCGCAAGCCGCCGCCGCCGCCGCGCA
>CAIPXZ010000140.1 GCA_903869075.1 uncultured Myxococcales bacterium
CGATCTCTGCGGCGCGACCGATTGCGATGACAAGAACCCGTGCACGGACGACCACTGCGACCCGGCGAGCGGCTGCGTCCACGTGAACAACGCCGCCGCGTGCTCGGACGGCAACGCCTGCACGGTGAACGACGCGTGCGTCGACGGCGGGTGCGGCGCCGGCCCCGCGGTCGAGTGCAGCGACGGCAACACCTGCACGACGGACAGCTGCGACGCCTCGGGCGCGTGCGTGCACGGCAACGCCAGCGGCCCGTGTGACGACGGCAACGTCTGCACCGGCGGCGACACCTGCGCCAACGGCGCCTGCGCGCCCGGTGCGGCGAACGGCTGCGACGACGGCAATGCCTGCACCAGCGACGCCTGCGATCCACTGGCCGGCTGCACGCACGCCAACGCCAGCGGCAGTTGCGATGACGGCGACAGCTGCACGACCGCCGACGCCTGCGCGGGCGGCGTGTGCGTCGGCGGCAGCGCGCCGCAATGCGGCGACGACAACCCGTGTACGGCGGACGGCTGTGACAGCGCGCTCGGCTGCGTCCACGCGGATCTGGACGGCAACGCGTGCGACGACGGCCAGGCCTGCAGCGGTCCCGACGCCTGCCTGCACGGCACCTGCCAGGGCCCCGCCGCCAACTGCAGCGACGCCAACCCGTGCACCGACGACACCTGCAGCGACACGACCGGCTGCGTCTTCCTCGCCAACACCGTGACGTGCGACGACGGCGACGCCTGCACGCTGGGCGATGCCTGCAAGGACAAAGCGTGCGCCAGCGGCGCCGCGAAGGTCTGCGACGACAAGAACCCTTGCACCGCGGACAGCTGCGGCAGCGACGGCGTCTGCGCCAACCTCGCCGTGACCGGCAGCTGTGACGACGGCAACGCCTGCACCACCGGCGACGCCT
Source organism: uncultured Myxococcales bacterium (assembly GCA_903869075.1). Classification (GTDB taxonomy): domain Bacteria; phylum Myxococcota_A; class UBA9042; order UBA9042; family UBA9042; genus CAIYBN01. Next base: position 903 of record CAIPXZ010000140.1, read on the forward strand.
GCAGCGGCGGCACCTGCGGCGGCATCGCGGTGGTCTGCGACGACGGCCAGGTCTGCACCGCCGACAGCTGTGACGTCGTTCTCGGCTGCGTGACGACGCCGCTGACCGGTGGCTGCGCCGACGGCGACGCCTGCACCGGCAACGACACCTGCAGCGGCGGCAAGTGCGTCGCCGGCGCGCCCGTCAACTGCGACGACGGCAATGCCTGCACCGTGGACAGCTGCGATGCCACGCTGGGCTGCGCCCACGTCAGCGCCACGGGCAGCTGTGACGACGCCAACGCCTGTACCGTCGGCGACAGCTGCGTCTCCCGCCAGTGCGGCAGCGGCGGCACCGCGCTCGCATGCGACGTCGGCAACGCCTGCACCGCCGACAGCTGCAGCCCAGCCACGGGCTGCGTGCACGGCAACAGCGACGGTCAGGCGTGCGACGACGGCCAGGTCTGCAGCGTCAAGGACGCGTGCTTGAACGGCAAATGCCAAGGCGTCGTCGCCGCTTGCGCTGACACCAACCCGTGCACGGACGACACCTGCGCCGACGGCGTGGGCTGCGTGCACCTCGCCAACGCCGTCACCTGCGACGATGGCTCCGCCTGCACCGCCGGCGACGTCTGCGGCAACGCCGCGTGCCAAGGCACGGCGATCAGCTGCGACGACAAGAACCCGTGCACGACGGACGCGTGCGATGCCGCCAAGGGCTGCAGCCATGGCGCGCTGAACAGCGGCGCATGCGTCGACGGCGACGCCTGCACGACCAGCGAGCACTGCGTCAGCGGCGGATGCCAGAAAGCGGCGACCGACTGCGACGACAAAAACGTTTGCACCTCGGACAGTTGTGACGCGAGCAAGGGCTGCCAGCACGTCGCCATCCAGGCCGCGTGCGACGACGGCAACGCCTGCACGAGCGCGGACGCGTGCGCCGCGGGCACCTGCGCGGGTGGCCCTGCCGTCAGCTGCGGCGACAGCAACCCGTGCACGGACGATTCCTGCAACGTGACAAAGGGTTGCGTCAACGTTGCCAACAGCCAAGCCTGCGACGACGGCAACGCGTGCACCACCGCTGACACCTGCAGCGGCAGCCAGTGCATCGGCGGCGCCGCGCCGAACTGCGACGACCAGAACGCCTGCACCGCCGACCAGTGCGACCCGAGCATCGGCTGCAAGCACAGCAACCTCGACGGCCAGGCGTGCGACGACGGCCAGGTCTGCAGCACCAACGACACCTGCGCCGGCGGCGTCTGCGCGGGCAGCGTGCTGAACTGCGGAGACGGCAACGGCTGCACAACGGACGACTGCGCGGACGGCGTCGGCTGCGTACACGTGGCCAACACCGCCGCGTGCGACGACGGCAACGCCTGCACGACCG
>CAIPXZ010000141.1 GCA_903869075.1 uncultured Myxococcales bacterium
GCGCAGTGGCCGGCGCAGGCGCGCACGCTGTTGGTCGGCCAGGCGGGCGATCGCACGGACGCGCTGATGCACGCGCTTGTGCAGGCGACGCTGGCGTTTCGCCCCGATCGCGTGGTGCTCAAGGACACGGACCACTACCTGCGCGGCCGCGAAAAGGCGGAAATTCCCTTGGTTCTGCGCCACTTTTACCGCGAGGAGGGCATCCCGGACGCGGCGATCGTGCTGACCCCCGACGAGCCGAGCGGCATCGCCGAGACCCTGCGCGATGCCCAGCCCGGGCACCTGCTGATTCTGCTGATCCACGACGATTTTCCCGCAGCGATCGCGCAGTTGCGCGCGGCGGGGGCGGTGGAGGTATGAACACGGACGCGCTGCCGGAGCTGGACGCGCGCTGGCAGGCGGCGCTGGCGGCGGGCGAGGCGGCGGTGACGGCGCCGGGCGTGCTGGCCTGTACGTTCGTGCTGCGCGGCGCCATGCGCACGGCCGATCGCCGGTGGCGGCAAGGGGTTCGCCGGCCACAACTCCCTGTTGAGACAACGGATTTGGCGGTCTGCACGCTGGCCGAGCGCCACGTCTTTCGCGTCGAAGATCAGGTCGCGACCTGCCTGAACGCCTGGGCGCATGGCCAGCGGCCGCTGCATGTGCGCTTCGCGATCCCGCCGCCGCTGGAGCTGCTGGCGTTCCAGGCGCGCGGCGAGCGCATCGTGTCGCTGCTGCCCGAAGGCGTGCCGACGGGGCTGGAGCCGAGCAACTTCGAGTTCGCGCTGCACGACCTCTGCCACGCCGAGAAGTTCTTCGACCCGCTGTATTACGCCGGGCAAGTCGGGCTGTTCAACGCGCTCCACGCCGCGTGGATGGGGCCGCTGTGGCAGCCGCTGACGGCGCCGTTTGACGCGACCTGGCCGGGCGAATTCCACCACGTTGCGTCGGATATGAACGGCTCGCCGCTGTTCCTCTTCGCCGCGCTGCGGCGCAAGGTCATGAACGCCGCGGCGCGGATCGGCGCGGACCCGGAATTGGCGCGCGACGCGCTGTTCGCCGCGCTGCAACTACCTGAAATCATCGCGGATTCAGGTCGGCGCTTCACGGTGCATCCCGACGTCGACCCGGCCGAGACGCGCCACCACGCCGCGGTGCTGCAGGCGCACTTCGAGGCGATCGGCCGCGCGGTTCTGGGCTAGTTCGCCTCAGCGCGGCAGCGGTTGCGCAAGTCACTGTTTTTGATGGACTCACACGCGCCCTTGTCGCGGCCGGCGACGCCGCGGCAGTAGTTGCGCTTGTCGCTGTCGCCGATGGACTCGCAGGCGCCCTTGTCGTGCTTGGCGACGGCGCGGCAGTGGTTGCGGGCGTCGCTGTCGCTGATCGACTCGCAGCTGCTTGCGCCGCTGGCGCCGCCGGCGACCCCGCGGCACTGGTTGCGCAAGTTGCTGTCGCTGATGGACTCGCAGTGCGATTTGTCGCCGCTGGCTTCGGCGCGGCACAGGTTGCGCCGGTCGCTGTTGCCGATCGACTCGCACGCCGACTTGTCATGGCGCGCGACCGCCCGGCAGTGGTTGCGCGCGTCGGCGTCGCTGATGGACTCGCAATTGCTGGCGTCAGCGCCGGCGTTCATTGCCCACAAAGTCCCCAAGATCACTGGAATCATTCGCTTCATGCACCCCTCCCATCGGTCGTCACGCCACCGCGCGCACCACATCCAGCCACGCCTGTAGCCAGAGCCTGCCCGCTTCACAGCCGTCATTCCAGCCCAGCTCGGGGTGGAACTGGCTCGCCAAAATCGGTCGCCGCCGGTGCGCCATCGCTTCCACCGGCGTCAGCGCGCTGTGCGCCACGGTCACAAACGCACTCGGCGCTTCGACAACCTGCTCGACGTGGCTCTCAAAGCACTGGCTGCCCAAGTTCGGCCACGTCGTGAGCTTGCGCCGCGTCGAGTCAGGTAGCCACGATGGCAGCGCGGCGAGCTCCAGCGTCACGGTCTGCGGCCCACGCACTTTGCGCAGCCCGGCGTAGCTGTCCGCCAGCGGCTCGCCGTACGCCGTCGTCAGCCGCCCGCCCCACGCCAGCGCCAGCGCCTGCATGCCGCCGCACACGCCGAGAACCGGCCCCGGGAACACCTCGACAAGCGCGCGCAGCCACGGCAAAAAACCGCGATCGTAGGCGCTGAACGGCGTGCCCTGCGGCCCCAGCACGAGCGCCGTCGCCCGCGCCACAAGCGCCGGATCGCGGCGAATTTCGGCGAAATGCAGCACCGTCACTTCGGCGTCCGGCAGCAGCGCGGCGATGCCGTGGCCAATGCCTGCGCAGCCGCCGCGCTCGTCCGGCTGCAAATTCAGGTTGCACACGACGATCTTGACCATCGCTCAGCCGTCCCGTCGGCCGCTCCCCGGTTCGCCTGGCACCAGGCCATCGGGAAAGCACTGACCCGGCGCATTCCACCAAGATTCAAGCAGATGCGCAATGACGTCGGGCTGTTCGTGGTGCAGGTTGTGGCTCGCACCCGGCAGCACGCCCGCGTGCAGGCGCGGCACGACGGCGTGACGCGCGGCGAGATCCGGCGGCAGCCACTCGCTGTGCTCGGCGTACACGGACAGCACCGGCATGGGCAGCTGCGCCCACAGCTGCATGCCTTCATCGGTGCGAAAGGGCCGCGCCGACGGCGTGCGGTGCAGGGGATCGTGGCGCCAGACAAACCCACCGACGACGTCCTCGGTGTTGCTCGCCGCCAGCCGCAGCGCCATCGCCGGCGCCAGCCGCGGGTTGGCCTTTTGCAGCCGCGCCGCCGCGTCCGCCAGCGTCGGCATCGGCCGCCTGGCCATGCGCCGCTCGGTCACATCGCCGGCAAAACCCGGCACGCGCAGCGCATCCAGCCACGACTCCAGCCGCCGCGGCCAGTCGGCGACCGGGGACTCCAGCGGCCCCATGCCGTCCAGCAGCGCCAGGCTCTGCACGCCGCCCGGCCGCACCGCCAGCACGGCGGTTGTGATCATGCCGCCCATCGAGTGACCGACGACGTGCTGCGGCGCGTAGATGCTCAGCAACAGGTCGAGATCATGCCAAAAATCGGCAAAGTGGTAGTAGCCGCCGGTGCCGATCCAGTCCGATTCCCCATGGCCGCGCGCGTCCGGCGCCAGCACGTGCCAGCGGTCGGCCAGCTGCTCGGCGATCGCCGCGAAGGCCTGGCCATGGTCCAAAAAGCCATGATGAAACAGGACATTGGGCAGCGACGGGTCGCCCCAACGGTGTACCGCCAGCCGCAGGCCGCGCACTGTGTGAAAATCGGTCTGGAACGGCGTCACGGGGCTCCTTGGCTTGTGCCAGTGCGCAGCATCGGCGGCCGTCCGCAGCGGTGTCAATCGGCCTTGCAGCCGCCGCGCGTTCAGCCTAGAACACCGCTGCCGCCGTCCACGCCGCCCGCCCGGAGTTTGCCGATGTCCGCAATCCACGCCGATGCTGCTGCCGTCCTCGCGCACGCGCGCACGCTGCCAGGCTGGCAGGTGCACGCGGACGTGGAGCTGCGAAAAACTTTTGAATGCAAGGACTTTGCCGACGGGCTGACGCTCGTCAACCAAATCGGCGCGCTGGCGGAGTTGGCGCAGCACCATCCGGACCTGCTGCTGCGCTACCACAGCGTGGCGGTGACGCTGACGACCCACGACGCCGGCGGGCTGACGGCGCGCGACCTGGCGTTGGCGGCGGCGATCGACGCGCTGGAGGTCCGCGCGTGATCCAGACGCCCAGCCGGCAAGTGCTGAAGTGGATTGGCAATAAGCACCGCGTCGCCGCGGCGATCGCCGGCTATTTTCCCACCGATTACCGGCGCTACTACGAGCCGTTCGTTGGTTCCGCCGCCGTGCTGGGCACGCTGGCGCCGCGCGACGCCATTGCCTCGGACGTGCTGGCGCCGCTTGTGCAGATTTGGCAGCGCGTCCAGGCTGATCCGCAGGCGGTGTACGCGGCCTATGAGACGCGCTTCACGGCCTTTACCACGCTCGATCGCAAGGTCGTCTACCGGTCCATCCTCGACCGCTACAACGCCACCGGCGATCCGGACGATCTGCTGTTCATCGCCCGCACCTGCTACGGCGGCGTCATCCGTTTTGATCGCCAGGGCACGATGAACACGCCGTGCGGCATCCACCGCGCGCTGCCGCTGGCGAAATTTGCCGACGCGCTGGCGCAGTGGCAGCCGCGGCTGGCGGGCACGCAGTTTGTCTGCGGTGACTTCGAGGCGCAGATCGACGCCGCCGGTCCGGGCGATCTCGTCTATTGCGACCCGCCGTACCAGGACTGCGGCAAGAACCTCTACGGCGCGCAAGCATTCAGTTTGCAACGACTTTTCGCGGCGATCGAACGCGCCCGTGGCCGCGGCGTGCGCGTCGCGCTCAGCCTGGACGGCTCCAAGCGCTCCGGCGATCGCGTGTGCAACGTGCCGATTCCCGACGGCTTGTTTGTCCAGGACCGTGAGGTCAAACTGGGCCGGTCGATGCTACGGCGCTTCCAAATGGCCGGGCAGAGCTTGGAGTCCGAGCACGTCGCCGATCGCCTGCTGACGACGTGGTGACAGGAGGGCAGATGGCACAGCGCTGGGCAGTTATGCTTGCATTTTGCGCACTTGCGGCCTGTGGCGAGGACACGCCGCTTGGCGCCGGTGCGGGTTCTGCCAGCGGCGACTCGCCGACGGACGCGCAAGTTGTGAACGGCGTTGACGTCCCGGACGTCGTCGACGCGGCTGTGGACGCCACGGGCTTGCCGGCGTGGCTCACCGGCACCTGGCTCGAATGCAGCGGCACACTGACGATTACCCAGCCCGATCAGGCAGTTTGGCAGGCATCGGGGAACAGCTGCCGCGTCACCGCCAGCCTCGCTTGGCACGACGGCGCGCTCGACTTCCTCACCGTCACCGGCACCGGCTGCAGCGGCCCCTTGCCGACCTGGCTCATCCCCGGCACCCACGCCAGCTCGGACGGCAACCAGCTGACGCTCGTCGCACCTTCGCTTTTCGCCGGACTCAAGCGCTTCGCCGCCCACGCCACGCGCGAGCTGTGGGCCGTCAAGTCCAGCAACGGCGGCAGCGGCAACCTGCGCCTGTGCTTTGACGCCAGCGGCCAGTTCTACGACGGCGGCTGGACGTCCGCCGATTGCAGCCTGATTGCCTGCGGTTCGCTCGTGGCGCAGGTCAAGCACGTCGGCACGGAGACGCACATCTGGACGGAATGCCAGGGCTCGTGCCCGTGCACGTCCATCCTCATTGCCGCCGAAAAGACCGCGGCGGCGATGGCCGGCAAATACTCCAGCGCCAGCTGCCTGCACGCCGAGGACGGCACGTTCAGCGCGACGCCGCAGGCTTTTCCCTAGACGACGACGCGCTCGCCCTCAAACGCCTGCACCGCCGCGCGGAAGTCGTCGGGGATGCGCACCGGGCGAAATTCCTCGTCCAGCCACGCCAGCGTCAGCGCTCCGGTGGCGACGACCTTGGGCGAGCGCTTGTTGACCATCAAAAAGTGGAACGTGTAGCTGGTCGCGCCGACGCGCGCCAGGCGGACGTTGACGACCAGGATGTCGTTGTAATGCGCCGGCGCATGGAAATTCAGGTGCGCGGCGACGACGGCGCCGGGGATCAGATCGCGCACCGGACCGCCGTGTTTTTGCAGGCCGAGGTGGTTCAGGTAGTCCATCCGGCCGACGTCCATGTACACGGAAAAACTGCCGAAATAGACGATGCCGACCGCGTCGGTCTCGGACAGCCGCACGCGGATCTCGGTGCTGAAGGAGTAGGCGTTGCGGTCGTGGGTGATGTCGGCGAGCTGCATGGGACCCCGCTCCAGACCGGGGGCCAAGAGTCTAAGCGAGACGCGCGGGGCTGGCGAGGGCAAAGCGTCTTCGCGCGTGCCTCCGCAGCCGCCATGCGCGGTTGCCGGCGCGCCAGTCGACGGCGCGCTCAGGCGTGCTATCCTCCACCGCCATGCCAAGCGCGCGCCCCACAGCCAAGAAAGTTCTGCCGATCATCTTCCTGACCATCCTGCTCGACTTGCTCGGGTTTGGGCTTGTCATCCCGATCGCGCCATTTTACGCCCAGCACTTCCACGCCTCGCCGACCGTCATCACGCTGCTCGGCGCCGCGTATTCGCTGATGCAGCTGATCTTCATGCCGCTGTGGGGCCGGCTCTCCGACCGCATCGGCCGCCGTCCGGTCATCCTGATGAGCGTCGCCGTCTCGTGCATCGGCTACCTCTGGTTTGGCCTCGCGTCGCAGCTGTGGATGCTGTTCGCCGCGCGCATCCTCGCTGGCTTCGGCAACGCCAACATCGGCGCGGCGCAAGCCGTCATCGCCGACACAACCGCGCCGTCCGAGCGCGCCCGCGGCATGGGCATGATCGGCGCGGCATTCGGCATCGGCTTCGTCCTCGGTCCGGTTTTTGGCGGCTTGCTGAGCAAGATCGACCTCGCGCTGCCGTCCTACGTCGCCGCGGGCTTGGGCCTGGTCAACTGGATCATCGCGTTCTTTCGCCTGCCCGAAACGCGCGACCCGGATCACATCGAGGCCCGCAAGGCGCTGCCGCCCGGCGCGCTGGTGCAGCTGCTGAAGCGGCCTTCGGTGGTCCGGCTGCTGCTCGTGACGTTTACGGTCACGACCGGTTTTGCGCTGATGGAGCAGATTTCCGGCCTCTACATCCAGAGCATCTGGGTGCCGGTGCCGCCGGGCACGCCCGATGACGTCGTCGAGGTGCTGCACAAGCAGGCGGCGTTCCTGTCAACCGCCGTGCTGGCGGCCGTGGGTTTGACGATGGTCATCGTCCAGGGCGGGCTGATCGGCCGGCTGGTCAAGCGCTTTGGCGAGAGCACGCTGCTGCGCGTCGGTACGGCGACGGTGACGGTAGGGCTGCTGGGCATGGCGGCGGTCGGGACCATTGGCTGGTATCCGGGCATGTTCCTGGCGTCGATCGCGCTGGCGGCTGGCTCGGCGCTGAACACGCCGTCGTCGACTTCGCTGCTGTCGCAGCACGCGCTGGCGGAGCAGCAGGGTGGGCTGCTGGGCGTTGGCCAGTCGATGTCGGCAGCGGGGCGCGTGCTGGGACCGTTCATGGCCGGCGCGCTGTTTGAGGTGGAAGGCCGCCTGCCGCTGCTCGTCGGCGCGGTGCTGACGGCGATCGCGTTCGTGCTGACGCTCGGCGTACGGGCGCCGGCGGCGGCGCACAAGCCGCACGCGACGTAACCGGGAGCGCCGGCGCGGCGCGGGGTGGCAGGGCCGATGTCGGTGGATCTGAATAGCATGGCGGTGTTTGCGCGGGTGGTGGAGGAGCAGGGCTTCTCGGCGGCGGCGCGGCGGCTGGGGCTGTCCAAGTCGGCGGTGTCCAAGCACGTGGCGCAGCTGGAAGACCGCATTGGCGCTCGGCTTTTGCACCGCACCACGCGACGGCTGCGGCTGACCGACGTCGGCGCAGCGTTTTACGAGCGCTGCGCGCGTATCCTCGCCGAGGCGGAAGAGGCGGAGCTGGCGGTGTCGCACATGAGCTCGGCGCCGCGTGGCACGCTGCGAGTGAGCGCGCCGGTCAGCTTTGGCAGCCGCTATCTGGGCGCGCCGATTGCGGAATTCGCGCGGCTGTACCCGGAGCTGCGCCTCGAGATCGTGCTGAACGATCGCCTCGTCGACATGGTCGATGAAGGCTACGACGTGGCGATCCGCATCGGCCGACTGGCCGATTCCAGCTTGATTGCCAAGCGGTTGTGCGTCATGCCCGGCTACTTCGTCGCGGCGCCCAGCTATCTGGCGGTGCACGGCACGCCGCAAGTGCCGGCGGATTTGCACAAGCACAACTGCCTGCTGTACTCGCTGGCGACCGCCGGCGACATTTTCGCCTTCCGCGACGGCGATCGCGACCAGACGATGAAGATCGACGGCTCGTTGCGCGCCAACAACGGAGATTTGCTGATGGAAGCGGTGCGCCAGGGCGTCGGGCTCGCGTTCATGCCGGCGTTCCTCTGCGGCTGCGACCTGCGCGCGGGCACCGTCGTCGAGGTTCTCAGCGGCTTTCGCGCCACGCCCGGCGCCATCAGCGCGGTCTACCCGCACAACCGCCATCTTTCTGTAAAAGTCCGTGTGTTTGTTGACTTCCTCGTCGAACATTTTGCTGAAGTTCCATGGGGCGTCAGCGATTGCGGTGCGGCCGGTGGCGTCGTCGCTGCAGCCGAAGACGCGCCAGACGACGGAGACGACTGATGCCCCACGTCCAACTACGCGATTTTAAGCTGCATTATGACGTCGTTGGCCGCGCCGGCACGCCGGTGCTGCTGATCATGGGCTTGACCGTGCCGGGGCGCAGCTGGCGCTCGATCCTGCCGGCGCTGCAGGCGGAGCACCGCGTGGCGTTCTTTGACCACCGCGGCGTTGGTGGCTCGGAAGCGCCGCGCGGGCCGTATTCGATGGCGCAGATGGCGGGCGACGTCGTCGGGCTGCTGGACCACCTGGGCTGGGCGCAGGCGCACGTCGTCGGGCTGTCGATGGGCGGGATGGTCGCGCAGCACGTCGCGCTCAACGCGCGGGCGCGGGTGCGCAGCCTGGCGCTGTTGGCGACGCACGCCGGCGGTTGGCAGGCGCGCTTGCCGCAGCCCAAGGGGATTTTCCATTTCATCCAGACGCAGCTGCTGCGCGATCGCCAAGCGAAACTGGCGGCGCTGTCCAGTATGCTGTTTCCCAAGGAATTTCTTGCCACTTGCGACCGCGCCGCGCTGCGCGTCGGCTTGGAAGAGGATTTTGGCGAGCCGGTGCCCAAGTCCGTGCTGCTGTCGCAATATGCGGCGATCCAGGGCCACTACACGGCGGATAAGCTGAGTCGGCTCAAGGACTTGCCGGCGCTGGTGATCCGCCCGGGCCAAGATATCCTGGTGCGGCCGGACCAGAGCGATCGCCTGGCGCGGCTGATTCCCAACGCCCGGCTCGCGCGCTTTGACCACTGCGGCCACGCGGTGACGCGGCAGGATCCGCAGGGCGTGGCCCGTGAATTGTTGACGCATTTTGCCGCGGCGGACGCGACGGCGTGACCCGTGCATGTGCCGGGGGAATCTGGCATGCTCGGCAGCACGCCGGAACAGTCGCGCGGGGCCCCGATGCAAGCACCTGATTTGTGGTCCGATACCGATCGCATGGCCGTTGCTGCTTTTGAAGTGGCGGTCCGGCATGGTGATTTGGCCGGAGCGCTGCTGGCATTGGATGGCGCGACGGCGCAGGAGGCTTCTGCCCACCGCGAGGCGATCAGCGGCTATGCCGCCCGCGTGCGCACGGAGCTGCTGGCGCGCGACCCGGTGACCTCGCTGGGCCACGTGCTTGTGACCGAAGCCGGTTTTGCCGGCAATCCTGACGACTATTTCGCGCCCGGCAATTCGCGGCTCTCGGACGTGCTCAAAACCCGACGCGGGATGCCGATTTTGCTGTCGGCGGTGTGGATGCTCGTCGGCGAACAGGCCGGCATCATCGTCGAGGGCATCGGCTTGCCCGGCCACTTCATCGTCCGCGTCGGCGGCGCCACAGGCGTGCTGGCGGACCCGTTCAACGACGGCCGAATGCTGAGCGTGACCGAATGCCGCCAGCTCGTCGGCAAGCTCAGCGGCGGTGCGGTGCAGTGGAACGAGGCGTTTTTGCAGCCCATTACCCTGGACGGCCTGCTGGAGCGCGTGCTGCGCAACCTGGCGCACATTTGGCAGCGGCTGGAAGTGCCGGAGCAGATGCTGCGGACGGCGCGGTTTTACGCGGCGCTGCGGCCGCGCGAGGCGGAGCCGCGGCTTGTGCAGGCCAAGATCGCCGACGCCTTTGGCGCCACGCCGCTGGCGGTGATGCTGTACCGCGCCGTCGTCGATGGCTTTCCAAGCTCCGCGGCGGCAGAAACGGCGGCGAGCCGGCTGGATGAGCTGCGGCGTGCGGCGGTCGACATCAACTGAGCGAGCCGCTACGCTCGGCCTCCCACAAGGAGGCCCCATGATCACGCCCGCATCTGTCCTCGCCGCTGCCGAAGCGCAGATTGAGCCCGCGCTCGAGCGCCTGTGCGCGTACCTGCGCATCCCCGCCGTGTCGTGTGACGCCGCGCACGCACCCGATGTCGCCCGCCTCGCGGACCTCGTCGCCGATGACCTCGCGGCGATGGGCTTGGACGCGCGCGTGCTGCACCTGGACGGGGCGCTGCCGTGCGTCGTGGCGTCGTGGCTGCGCGCCGGTCCGCAGGCGCCGACGATCCTCATCTACGGCCACCTGGACCTGCAGCCGGTCGATGGCGGCGATGGCTGGCGGACGCCGCCGCATGAGCCGACGCGCATCGGCGATCGGCTCTATGGCCGCGGATCTTCGGATGACATGGGCGGGTGGGTCTCGCACATCGCGGCGATGGCGGCGTGGCTCAAGGCGACCGGGTCGCTGCCGTGCAACCTGCGGCTGGTCATTGAGAGCGAGGAAGAGTGCGGCTCCAGCAACCTGGAGCGCTACATGGACGCGTTTCCCGATAGTTTTCAAGCGGATGCGATGATCCTGACCGACTGCGAGAACCCGTCGACGGACGTGCCCGGCCTGACGGTGTCCCTGCGCGGCGTGTTCGAGGTCGTTGTGCGCGTGGAAGCCCTTGAATCCGATGGCCATTCCGGGCTGTGGGGCAACATGGTGCCGGACGTCTCGACGGCGCTGATGCAGCTGATTACCCGCTTGGTCGACGCCGATGGCCGGCCGCGCGTCGGGCTGATCCAACACGCGGCGGCGCGCCACAAAGCGGCGGCGGCGGTGCCGATCGAGGACGACGTGATCCGCCGCGGCGCCCACCTGCTGCCGGGCGTGAACCCGCTGCCGGTGCGCGATCGCTCGGCGGCGGAGTGGCTGTGGTTGCAGCCGGCAATCACTGTAGTTTCAACGACTTTGCCGACGCCGGAGCGCAAGAAGAACGCGCTGCGGGCCGCCGCGACGGCGGTGCTGTCGGTGCGGCTGGCGCCTGACCAGACGCCGGAGCAGATGCTGGCGGCGATGCAGGTTGAGCTGCTGCGCGACGCGCCGCAGGGCGTGCGAGTGGCGGCGACGCAGGAGCGCGGCGCCGGCATGGGCTGGTACTATGAGCCAAAAGGCCCGGCATTTGA
>CAIPXZ010000142.1 GCA_903869075.1 uncultured Myxococcales bacterium
CCGCACCAGCGGCGTGCAGGCTGCCGACGACATCACCTACAACAAGCTGACCGGCAACATCGCCCACGACGCGGAGCTGTACGTGTTCGACACGTCGGGCGTGGACGTCAACTTCAAGTCGACCAAGCTGGCGCCGATGGCGGTAGTGCTGGACGCCGATCGCCCCGACAACGCCGACCCGGCGGTGGAAGTGACGTTTGACGCCAACACCTTGGGCCACCTGCAAAATGACTGGAGCGCGGACGACACCGTGCAGGACCTGCACGGCTCGGGCGCGGTCTATTACGAGTACGCGCGGCTTGTGCAGCAGGGCATCAACGATGCGCTGAAGAAGCAGAATCCGGCGGCGCCGACGCACGGCTTGGGCGACGCAGCTTGCCTGTGGCCGGACCTGCCTTCCAACGGCTACGACCCGAAGACTTTTGTGCCGGCGCAAAACTGCACAGGTTTCGAGGGCTTTGTCACCGCGGCGCTGCCCGGCACCGGCACGCCGTCGGACGCCGACCGCATCCGCCTTGGCCAGAACGCCAGCTACATCATCGGCTCGCTCGGCCTCAAGCCCGGCAAGCCCATCGTCGCGTTCTGCATGGACGCCAACGGCGACATCAACAGCGGCTACTACTACTGCGGCTCCAGCGACAACTACGGCATGACCGGCGCGATGTGGGACACCTCGTTCCAGCGCGTCAAGCAGGTCCTCGGCCACGGCACCGTCGCCCAGCTGCCGCCGGAGATCCGCGACCGGCGGTTCTTCTTCAAGCAGTACGTCCTGGCGCTGCTCAAGTACCTGATGGTGGCGGGCCAGAACCCGGTGCCGGACCTCTCGACGGTTGTCGTGGACCTGGATGACCTGTTCTTCGACGCCCAGGGCGCCGGCCAGTACGAGTACGCGGACTACGTCGACCGCCGCTTCGCCAGCGCGACCCAGACGCCGGTGGACTTTGTGGTGACGGCGGACATCTTGAACGGCACGCTGTACTCCTACGAATTCACGCGGTTTTTCTACCGCGATGAAGAGGCCATCTACAAGACGATGCGCACAAACCAGACTGATCCGCTGGGCAAGGAGAACCTTGTGACGCTGACCAACCTGTTTGGTAGCCCGGTGCTGGCGGCGGCGTATGCCGATCACCCGACCCGCAGCGCGTACCAGTGCGGCGCCGCGGATTGGAAGACGGCAGCCGACTTTACCGCGGTGCAGACGGCGTGCGAGGGCCAGCTGCCGCCGCTCGACCCGGCGTACATGCCGGATCCGACCGACCCGAACGCGCCGCCGGCGATCCCGCTGCGCGAAGGCGGCGTGCCGATCCTGACGCACTACCCGGCGGCGTTTGCCGGCAAGGGAACGCCATTCACCTTGGGTTCCGCGCACTTGCAGCAGAAAGAGACGTTCCCGGCGTACCAGGCGGCGCATGTGACCGTGCCGCGCTTCGTCGATCCGTACGACCCGACGTCGGGCGTGGCGGAGACGCTGGACGTGCTCGTCGAGCCGTGGATTCCGAAGCAGCCCAGCGAAGGCTGGCTGTGGCCGGTCAACGGTCAGCTGGACAAGCTCGTCGAGGCGTACGCGGCGGACTTCTCGGGCATCACGACGAGCGCCAACATCTCGTATCAGCTGGCGGATTCGGGCACGATGACCGTGCAGGCGGTGGAGACAACGAGCTTTCTCGGCGACCTCTTCCTGTGCCAGGACCCGACGACCGGCGACCTGCTGCGCACGCGTATGTACGGCTCGGTGCAGACGATGCTGGACTGGATTGACGCGCACCCCAGCGCGACGGCGGCGTGCGACCTGCTCGTGCGCTACAGCCCGTACAACAACTTCCCGGACTACATCATCTCGCGCGCCAACGGCGTGGTTGTCTCTGTGACCCAAGGCGGCGGCTACGGCCGTGTGGTGGACGCCACGCTCTTCTTGCCCGGCGATTATTGATCGCCGCTCGAAGCGCCCTGGATTGACTGCGATTTCCGACTCTTGAACGACGAAGGTACCTCATGAAACTCACCCTCTGGCTGATCGCTCTTGTCGCTGCGCTCTTGCCTGCTTGCGTTCAGGACCGCCCGGCGCGTAACGGCGTGTTCAACGAGAACCAGTACGTCCGCAAGGACTTCCTTGTGCGCTCCGGCGCGGATCCGGGCAGCGATGTGACGCCGACCGCCGATCCGGGCTGGATCCTGAAGGCGACGGTCGTGCAGACGTCCTCGCCCAATCCGCTCAGCGGCGACGCGGTCAGCTTGTTCCCCGGTATGGAGAACGGCGGCTCGCTCGTGCGGTTTCGCCTGACGCAGAGCAAGGTCGAGATGCTCGACCAGCGCGAACTGGCGGACAACGGCTCCGTTGGCAAGACCGCCGCGGTGATGGACGCGTGGCCGGCGACGCACGTCGACCTGAAGTACCGCGTCAACCTCGACGGTGAGAACACGAACTTCTACGAAGAAAATCAGGAAATGCCTTGGGAACAGCGGCAGTACGTCAAGGTGCAGTTCGACAAGAACGACCTGAGCGACGTCGCCGCGTTCGGCCCGTTCACGACGTATGGCTTGGGCAAGTGCACGGACGCCTCGTCGTCGAGCGTGACGCTGGTGCCGGAGTCGTTCATCGTCAACACCGACAGCAACTACATGACGTGGACCAATGAAATCACCGTCGCCGTCAAGTGGGACGACGCCGCGTGCGTCGAAGCCTACGGGCCGATGGGCGACGTCGCGCAGGCGATGGGCCGCAACAACGTGACCTTCCGCGTGATGTACTCGCTGACGCGCGCCAACCCGGCGCCGACGTACGTGCCGCTGGAAGTCGCTGAAAAAGATGCGATTCACCACAAATACGGGCCGATTGAATACACGAAGATCGGCCGCGACGAGACGTCTGGCCTGCTGGCGGCGAAGCAGCTTGTGATGCGCTTTGACCCGACCAAGCCGATTGTCTGGTACTTCGCCAAGGGCTTCCCGGAAGAGTACAAGTCGGTGTTCGCTGGCGCCGGCGGCGTTGCAGAGCGCACCAACAAGCTGTTCGAAGCAGCGGGCGCGGCGGCGCGGCTGACGTTCAAGAACTACGACGCGGATCTGGACCCGGATCCGGCCAACCGCCCGGCTGATCTTGTGGATGGCCGCGTATACGGCGACGTGCGCTTCAGCTTCGTGCGCTGGCTGAGCGACAAGGACACCGAAGACTCGTTCGCCGGTATCGCCCAGTTCGTCACCGACCCGCGCACGGGCGAGACGCTGTCGGCGTCGATCAACATCAATGATTTCGCGATCAAGGACTACTACGTCCAGCGCCTGGACTACTACCTGCAGACCGTCGGCGCCAGCGTTGGCGTCAATGGCACCGCGGCGTGGCCGGATCTCTGCCCGGACGGCACCGTGCCGGCCTGCTACACGACAAACAACGACACGCCGATTGACTGCGACGCCGCCCACACGCCGCGCTGCAAGTACACTGATTCCGGCGCGCCCGGCGTTGTCGGCACGTGCACCGACGGCGCGACTGTGCCGATCGTCCCGGCGACCGTCGTCGCGCTTCACAACGCCTCGTCGCCGGTGTTCGGCAAGATGCAGGAATACCTGCAGAAGCCGCTGGCGACCTATGGCCCGCTCGGCCCGCCGGACTTTGTGCAGAAGCAGGACGCGGACTTCCTCAAGGCCTATTTCGCCCTGATGCCGTACTACATTTACGCCGACCCGGCGATGAACGCCTTTGTGACGCCGGAAGGCCAAGGTGGCGTCAATGGTCCCGGCGCGGTGTGGCAGGCGCTGGCCGACGAGGCACAGTTCCACAAGCTGGCGGGGCAGATCGACCGCGGGCTGTCGCCGTTTGACGCCGCCGGCGCCGATGGCCTCAAGGCCGCGACGGCGTTTGCCAACACCTGGCGCCAGCTGACGCTCAACCACCAGAAGCTGCCGCAGCTGATGTACATGGCGCGGCCGACGCTGATGAAAGACGCGCCGGATTCGTTCACGTTTGAGCGGATGATGGCCAAGGACGCGCGGCACTGCGTGGGCGGCAAGTGGGAGTCCAAGGAAGACTGGACGGCGAGCCTGATCCACACCTACTGGTCGCAGGTCATGTGGCACGAATTCGGCCACGTGCTGGGCCTCGAGCACAACTTCATGGGCTCGGTGGACGCCAACAACTTCTTGCGCAACGGCGTCGGCGGTCAGGTCAGCCTGTTCTCGTCGTCGGTCATGGAATACAACGCCGGCCCGGACCGCGTGTTCTGGAATCCCGATTGGGCGCCGTATGACGCCGGCGCGATCGCCTGGATTTACGGCAACAACGCGCCGAATGGCACGCCGGGATCGTCCGTTTCCGGTCAAGCGTCGGCGACGGTGCCGTGGAACGACCCGAAGGGCTTCACGGCGGACGGCAAGGAGACGCAGTTCCTGTTCTGCTCGCACCAGCACATGTCGTACACGCCGCTGTGCCGTCAGGGCGACGCGGGGACGACGCCGTCCGAGATTATCGCCAATGATCTCGACAAGTACGAGTGGCAGTACCAGTGGAACAACTTCCGCACCTACCGCAAGTTCTGGAACGTCAGCAAGTACGCCAACATCCCGTCCGGGCTGATCAACGACTCGCGGCGCTTCATCCCGATGTGGTATTTCGACTGGGATACCGCGGACTTGACCGACTCGCTGCGCCGCCAGGGCTTCAAGAATCCGGACCCGAACGGCTCGGACGTCGATTACTACCTGCAGCTGACAAACAAGTTCAACGCCGAGATGTCGCGCGCCAACATGATGGTCGCGGCGTTCCACAAAGCCGTGATTCAGCAGACCGCGGGCGAGCGGCCGTACAAGACGACCTACGATCCGTACTACGGCGACGTGACGCAGCAGGGCATCATCCTCGACAAGCTTTTCGCGATGCAGTCGTGGGTGGCGCTGTGGCCGACCGGCACGATTTACGACCAGAATCAGGCGGGCGCGTACCTCGCTTCGTACGAGGGCGTGGGCGACACGTCCTTCAACACGCTGGCGCAAGACGTCGTGTCGTCGATGATCGGCGGTCAGTACGACGTGTACACGTACTTCCGGCCGCTGGCGGTGTCGCAGTTCGCGCAGGACACGCACGACCCGTACTTCGGCGGCGCCGTGCAGGTGCGCGATTGGATCGGCGGCCACGTGTTCGGTCGTCAGCAGGATTTTCTGGATTATTTCCGCGGTCTTGCCGTGGACCACGCGTACGCCGGCGACACCTGCGACACGCTGGCGCACTGCACGTACAACCCGCAGCTGCCGCAGACCTCGCCGACGGACGTGTACCATTCGGACACGTTCAACGAGTTCATCGGTCCCGATCTGCGCCGCTGGGCGTGGGCGTACATCGCGTCCCGCAACGAGTGGATCGCCGTCGATCGCGATCGCAACATCGCGAGTTACCTCATCATTCGCCAGTACAACCAGGACGTCATCAACCAGCAGGACGATGGCAACTTCCCGGGTGGCGCGTATGGCTACGAATTGGAGCTGAAGTATTTCCTTGATGCGTACACTCAGTACAACTAGGGCCTCGCGGCTCAGCTTGGTCGCGTGCCTGTGCGTGAGCGTGCTCACGTCCGCGTACGCGTACGCGGCGGGGCACGACAAGGGCGGCACGTCCGGCGGCAGCAGCGCGCCTGCGGGTCCCGGCGGCAGCTCGTCCGGCGGCACCGAGGGCAGCGCTGCGGCCACGCACGGCGACGCGTCCGAGTCCGCCGAGCGCGACGTCACCGACAAGCCGTGGGAAATCGGCGGCGTGATCGAAGCGCACCGCCTGTTCATCCAGAACGATCTGGAAGGCTACGGCAACAACAAGTACGTGAATTACCTGCACTTGTTCGCGCGCTGGGACTTCAGCAAGTGGGACGCGATCGAGCTGCGCGGCTACCTGTTCGAGCGCGTCCTAGTCGATCCGGGCGAGACCGGTCTGCGGCTGGAAGACACCGTGCTGCACTATTCGCACCGTTTTTCCGGCCTGCCAGACGACTGGGGCATCCGCGCCTACGCCAACATCACCGCGCCGACGTCGTTTTACAGCCAGCTGATGAGCCTCATCACGTCGCCGCGCGTCGGCGTCGAGGGCTCGTTCCACCACGGACCGTTCGCGGCGTCGCTGTTGGTCTACGGCGAGACCTACATCACGCAGTACCGGCAGATGCAGGGCGGCAACCCCAACCCCTGGTTTCACGGCGCGTTTTACCTGGACGCGTCGTACCGGCTGCCGCTGCTGTCGTCGCTCAGCGAGCCGTTCACCGTCGGCGCGATGGTCACGGTGCACCGCACGTGGCTGCGCGATGCCGGCGGCGGCGGTACCCAGCCGAGCGCCCTGGGCGTCGTCGCGGACTCGACGTATGACGGCCAGCCGATCCAGGGCTCCTACGGCGGTCAGGTGTACGTGCGCTACAAGCTCCCGACGCTGGGCGGGCTGCACTCCGACCTGACCGGCGCGGTTGCCCAGGGCGATCCGACGCTCGGCTATACGTCCAGCTTGCACGATGGCATGGCGTACACGTACCTGTTCTGGCGCCAGAGCAGCCAGGTATTTTTCGCTTTGTCGGCGCGGTATTAGCCCACACACCAGTTAGCCGCCAGCCGCATCCGGGAACAGTCCGGCTGCCGTTGCCCAGTCCAAGGTTCCCACCCCAAGTGGGTGGGACGCCGCTTCGTATTCGCATCCCGCCCAGAATTTCCGCGCCGTCGCCAAAATTGTCACACACCGCCCCGCCCAGAACCGTTTCGCGCCTTTCATCCAATTGTCACACGCCGCGCGCATCTTGCCGTCGCGCCGTCACTTGGCGGGCCGCGAGACTGCCATGCCCACGCCCAACGCGATTCCGTTGCCGCTTCAGCACATTGCCAGCCGCCCGCGCCGGGAGCTGCCCGAGGACACGCAACTGCCGCCCCGTGGCTTGCCGATCCGCCGCCCGCCGCGCTGGCACGCGCCGCTGGAGTGGCTGGTGCGGGCGATGGCGATGCTGGCGGTGCTGGCGATCGGTCTGATCTTCGCCTTTTTGCTCAAATCCGCTTTGCCCATGTGGACTTCCGCCGAAGTGCGCAAGGAAGTGACGCAGGCGCAGATGTGGTTCGCGACGCTCTGGCCGGGCCACGACGTCGCCGAGAACATTTGGCAGCCGGTCTCCGA
The DNA here is from genome assembly GCA_903869075.1 of uncultured Myxococcales bacterium. Taxonomy (GTDB): domain Bacteria; phylum Myxococcota_A; class UBA9042; order UBA9042; family UBA9042; genus CAIYBN01. Next base: position 7,130 of record CAIPXZ010000142.1, read on the forward strand.
AGTGCCGAAATTCGGCCTGTGGCCGCTGCTGACCGGGACGCTGAAGAGCACGCTCGTGTCGATGGCCATCGCCGGGCCGCTGGGCGTCGCGGCGGCGATCTTCGTGGCGTTCTACGCGCGCGGGCGGCTGCGGGAATTCCTCAAGCCTGCGCTGGAGTTGCTGGCGGGCGTGCCGTCGGTCGTGCTTGGCTTCTTCGCGCTCGTGTCGCTGGCGACGTGGCTGCAGGACGCCTTCGGCTTTGACTCGCGGCTCAACGCGGTCGTCTCGGGCGTGGCGCTGTCGCTGGCGATCATCCCGGTCGTGTTCACGATTTCGGAGGAGGCGATCGGCGCGGTGCCGGCGACCTACGTCGAGGCGTCGATGGCGCTGGGCGCGGCCAAGTGGCAGACAATCCTCAAGGTCGTGCTGCCGACGGCGGCGCCGGGCATCGCGTCGGCCATCGCGCTGGGCTTCGGTCGCGCGGTCGGCGAGACGATGGTTGTGCTGATGGCGTCCGGCAACGCGGCGATCACCTCCTGGAATCCCGCCGATTCGGTGCGCACGCTGTCGGCGACCGTGGCGTCGGAGCTGGGCGAGGTCGTCTTTGGCTCGGCGCACTACGCCGTGCTGTTCTACCTCGGCTTGCTGCTGTTCGTGTTCACGTCGCTGCTGAACGTGCTCGGCGGGCGGATCATCGACGCGCAAAAAGCCAAAGTGAAGTCGAGGTAGCCGATGGCACACAGCGCCAAAGCCCTCTCGGCGCGGGCGAAAATTGGGGACGCGGCCATGGTCGTGGCGACGCTGTCGGCGGTGCTGCTGCTGCTGCTGGCGCTCGGGCTGCTGTTGGGTGACGTGGCGGTCCACGCGCGCGAGAAGCTGTCGTGGACGTTCATCAGCCAGCCGCCGGAAGACGGCATGATGGCCGGCGGCATCTTTCCGGCCATCCTCGGCACGGCGATGCTTGTGCTGCTGATGACGGCGGTGAGCGTGCCGATCGGCGTGGCGACGGCGATCTACCTGCATGAATACGCCCGCGCCGACGCGCTGTGGACGCGCGCGCTGCGCATGGCGGTGCAGAACCTGGCGGGCGTGCCGAGCATCGTTTTTGGCCTGTTCGGTCTCGGCTTTTTCGTGCAGTTCGTCGGCGGCGCGATGGATCAGGCGCTGCATGACGGCAAGCTCGTCTGGGCGCAGCCGGGGCTGCTGTGGGCGGCGCTGACGCTTGCGACACTCACGCTGCCGACGACGATTGTCGCCACCGAGGAGGCGCTGCGGCAGATCCCGGCGGCGCAGCGGGAGGCGGCGTACGCGCTGGCGACGTCGCGCTTTGAGGTCGTGTTCCGGCTGCTGGTGCCGCAGGCGATGCCCGGTATCCTGACCGGCGGCATCCTCGCCGTCAGCCGCG
>CAIPXZ010000143.1 GCA_903869075.1 uncultured Myxococcales bacterium
CCGGCCTGTTCTTCGGTGCTGACTCTTGCGATGCCTAATAGTTTCATGGCGTTTTCCTCCTCGTCGGTGCGACTTTGCACACGATTGAGAATAAAGGACGACCACAGTGGTGTCGTCATCGCACCAATCGTACGTGAACTCCTTCGCGCACATTCGGTGAGCCAGAAGTTATCAATCCATAATAAGAAACGGCCCAGCCAACCACGCAGCCCCTCACGGACGCCGCGCAGCCAACCTGCCGCCTCCTTCCCAGCCGCGCCTGCATCTCCTGCCGCCCCATCGCGACACCCACACGGCCGTTGAGGCGTCCAAGCGCCTCAGCGTTCGGAACTCCCCGTCCGCATTCGACATCCGCCATTCGGTCCTCGCCAACATCCGGTCACGGTGGCCGACGTCTGCGCCCATGGACCAGCGCGTCAAGACCTCAAGCGCCGGGTTCTTCTGGCAAAAAGGCAGCTCGCTGCACCCGCACCACACGCTCGCCGCCATCCATGGCGCCGCGACGTCACCGCGTGATGCAGTGATGGATGGCAGCAAGTCCTTTCATCTCGCGCTGGCCAGGGTTGCGCGCCCAAGACAACGGCTGCCACCGGCAGATCACAGCTCCGTCATGCAAAAAAACGAACGCCGTCTTGCGCCGTGTCAGAGCTTGCACATGGACGAACAACGCCACATGTGCCGTTGCACCCGCCCCCTGTCCATGCAGAGCGGGAGTTCGCAGCGCCGTGGCCGACTTTGCCCGACTGCCGGATGCGCTCGCGCACGCCCTAGCGTGCACCTGGGCGGGGCGTTGTGACGGCGGGTCGAGGCGGAGGCGACGACCGCTTCACGTGTCCGCACATGACCGCGCACTGGCACACGGAGCAGCTGCGGCTGGATCTGGACGACCTGCTGCGCGCCAACGGCGTCGGCCAGACGGTGCATGGACGCCGGACCGCCGACTGTCAGCCCGCCCCTTGACCTGCGCGCAAGAACCGCTAGCTTGCAAGGCCGATGCCCATTTTCTCGCGTCGCTTGAGGTTTGCCATGGATACGACGCGACTGCCCCTTCCGATCCTGATGACCGCGCTGCTGCTGACCGGCTGCGGCGTGGCCGGCGACAAGGGCGCGGCGAATTTCCACGTCGGCAAGGACTGGACACATGCCCAGGCCATCGCGCTGGGCGCAACGTTTCCGGTGACGGCCAACCAGACGGACGCGCTGCTGAACAGTCATCCGCTGCTTGTGACGAGCGGCCTGCCGACCGTGGTGGCGATGCCGGGCGGCAGTTTCCAGGCGGTGGCGGCGGGCGCGGCGCAGTTCCAGGCGCAGGATCCGACGACGAACGCGCTTGTGGACACGCTGGAGTTCACGGTGGCGACGCCGGCGACGCTGGGGCTGACGCCGTGGTGGAGCCAGGACGCAAAGTCGCAGTTGCCGGCGCACTTTGCGCTGGTGCAAAATTCGCCGTTCGAGGCGGCGATTCGCTATGCCGACAGCGCCGGCGCGTCGCTGCACCACCTGGGCATGACAGCGCCGTCGGCCGGTGGTCCCGGCGTGCAGGTGGCGCTCAATGACCCGTACGTGGACGTGACGCCGACGGCGCTGGGCGCCACGACGCTGAACGTGCAGCAGCTGACGGCGCAGCCCAAGCCGCTGACGACGAGCTACGCGGTGACGGTTGTGGCGCTGGCGGACGTGGCGACGGTGCAGCTGACGGCGCAGCCGGCCAACCCGTTCAACCCGGGCGCGACAACGCCGGCGCCGGCGGCCAACCAGACGTGGTTCCTGCTGACGACGGCGTGTGCGCTGGCGGATGGCACGCCGGTGTATGGCGTGCCGGTGACGTGGACGGAGAGCGGGAAGACGCACCTGTTCGTGAAGACATCGACCGACGCGACGTATGCGCTGCTCACGCATGGCGAGACGGTCACGGTGACGGCGACTGTGGGCGGGCGGCAGGCACAGGCGCAGCTGACCGATTGAGCGAGGCCGCCACCCACGCGTCCAGTTCCTGCCAGCGCGCCCACAGCCACGCGACCTGACCGGCGGCGTCAGCGGGAATTTCGGCGCGGGCGAACCGCCAAAACCGCACGTGCAGCTGCCGCTGATGCGCCGGCAGCGCCAGCACGTCGGCCAGCGACCGCAGGCCCTCGAGTCCGACGTGGCCACACAGCACAACGTCCGCTTCCGGCGCCGCCGCCAGCAGCGCCAGCAACCCAGCGGGATGCGGCGGCAGCAGGTGGTGCAGCCTCGCCGCTTTGGCGTGCAGCTCCGGCTTGCCCGCCAGCAGCGCCAGGGCCTGCGCCCGCCGCGCCGGTGACGACCGCGTGCCCTCGGGAAACAGCAGCACGCCGTCCTGCGCGCCCAACCCATGCGCCAGCTGCGCCAGCGCCGCCGTCTCCAGCGCCCGCTGGGCGGCACCGCGGCGGATGAAGGCGTTGGGCAACCGCTGGCCGACGATGTCCAGGCAAGGGTCCCACAGCAGCGACCGCTTGAGCACGTACCGCAGCCGCACGCCAAACGGCCGTGCCAGCAGCGCCACCGGCAGCAGCGTGTCGATCTGGCTGACGTGGCGCACAAGCACGATCTGCGGACCGTGCGCCGCCAGCGCCGCGTCCTCGACAGTGAGCTCCAGCGCCAGCAGCCGCCGCGCCGCTGCCAGCAGCCCCGCCGCCCAGCGCGCCTGCAGCTGGTAGTGCCGCGCCAGCCAGGCGTCGTGCGGCTCACCGCGGTGCGCCAGCCACAGCCACGCCGTCGCCAGCACGCCGAGCAGCTCGGCATGGACGTGGCGGACGCCAAGTACAACCTGAAGGACGTGCACCAGGCGCTCGTGCAGTCGCGCGTGGCGATCCACAGCTTCAAGGTGGCCGAACTCGCCG
>CAIPXZ010000144.1 GCA_903869075.1 uncultured Myxococcales bacterium
CACACCATCATCCTTGAATACATCGAAGGCCGCGAGTTCGGTGCGATGATGGTGGCAGATGCCAGTCAGTTGATGGAATTCCTCAGCGTGGCCGCGACCTTGGCGCACGCGCTGGGTGAGCTGCACGCGGCGGGCGTGCTGCACCGCGACATCAAGCCGGCGAACGTGATCGTCGACGCGCGGCTCCAGCCGGTGATCATCGATTTTGGCCTGGCGACGACGGTGCAGGCGCACAACGTCGCGCTGGCGAGCCCGCGCAAGCTCGAGGGCACGCTGGCGTACATGGCGCCGGAGCAGACCGGGCGGCTGAACCGCGGCGTGGACACGCGCTCGGACCTCTACGCGCTCGGCGCGACGTTCTACCATGTGCTGACCGGCCAGCCGCCGTTCGATGCAACCGAGCCGATGGAGCTTGTCCACGCGCACCTCGCGCGCACGCCCGTGGCGCCGGCGCGGCGCAATGACGCGGTGCCCGACGCTGTGTCGGCGGTCGTGATGCGGCTGCTGGCCAAGCATCCGGAAGACCGCTATCGCTCAGCTTTTGGCCTGGAAGCGGACCTGCGCCACTGCCTGACGGAGCTCAAGCAGCGCGGCGACATCCCGCCGTTCCCGCTGCAGCGCCACGATCGCGCCGCGCGGTTCCAGATCGCCGACAAGTTGTACGGCCGCATCCGCGAGACGGCGCAGCTGCTCGACGCTTTTGGCCACGCCGCCGCGGGTCGCGTCGTCTTTGTCGGCGTGCGCGGGCCGTCGGGCGCCGGCAAGTCGAGCCTTGTGCGGGAAGTGCATCGGCCGATGACGGCGCAGCGCGGCGTGTTCATCGCCGGCAAGTTCGACCAGTTCGCGCGCAGCACGCCGTTTTCAGCGCTCGGCCAGGCGCTGGGCCAGTTCATCGACGCGCTGCTCGCGGAAGACGCCGCGCAGCTGGATGCGTGGCGGCAGCGGATTGGCGAGGCGCTGGGCGATCTCGGCGGCGTGCTGCTGGCGCTGGTGCCGAACCTGCCGCTGCTGCTGGGCGCCCTGCCCGCGGTGCAAGAGTTGCCCGACGCTGCGGCGCAAAACCGCATGCGCTATCTGTTCCGGCGGCTGCTGCGAACGATGGCGCGGCCCGAGCAGCCGCTCGTGCTGTTCCTGGACGACCTGCAGTGGGCCGACACCGCGTCGCTCGACCTGCTGCAGGGCCTGCTGACGGACCCGGAGTGCCATCACCTGCTGCTCGTCGGCGCGTGGCGCGATGCCGAGACGCCGGCCGGGCATCCGCTGCTGCTGACCCTGGCGAACGTGGCGCGCGAGGGCAACCCGCCGATCCTGCTGGACATTGGCGAGCTGCCGCACGCCGGCCTGGTGGCGCTGCTCGCCGAGAGCCTGGAGCGCGCGCCGGATGACCGGGAGCTGCTGCCGCTGATTGCGATGGTGCAGCAGAAGACGTCCGGCAACGCGTTTTTTGTCCACCAGTTCCTGATGTTGGCGGCCGATCAGCAGCTCATCCGCCTGGATGCCGCGCAGGGCCGCTGGATCTGGGACGTCGCGGAACTGCAGGCGCTGCCGCACGCGGCGAACGTGCTGGATCTGCTGGGCCACAAGCTCGGCCAGCTCGATGCGGCGACGCAGACGCTGCTGCAAGTGGCGGCGTGCGTCGGCCACGCGTTCGATCTGGCGACGCTGGCGCACCTGACGGCCGCCGCGCCGCTGGCCATCGCGCACACGCTGGAGCCGGCGGTGAACGCCGGGCTGATTGCCGCTGTCGGCGATGGCCACCGCTGGGTCACGGCGGCGGCGGACGCGGACGTGCAGCTGGCAGCGCGCTACACTTTTGCCCACGATCGTGTGCAGCAAGCGGCGTATGGCCAGCTGGATGAGCCGGCGCGCGCCGCGACGCACCTGCGCATCGGCCGGCGGCTGCGGGAACAGGCCGGTGGCAGCGTGTTCGACGTCGTCCGCCACCTGAACCTCGCGCAGGCACTGGTGACCGACGAGGCTGAGCGCGCGGCGATCGCTGAGCTGAACCTGACAGCGGCGCGCCAGGCGCATCGCGCGACGGCGAGCAGCGCGGCGCTGGGGCTGGCGGACGCCGGCATGCAGTGGTCGGGCGCGACGCCGTGGCAGCGGGACTACGCAACGACCCTGGGGCTGCGACAGTTGCAGGTGCTGGCGGCGGCGGCGCTGGCCGATGGCCCGCGGCTGGCGGAGGCGAGCGCGGATGTGCTGGCGCATGCGCGCCCCGGGCTCGACCGCGCGCCGGTGTACGAGGCGCTGGTGACCGATACGATGGCGCGCAAGGATCTCGTCGGCGCGCTGGCGCTCGGCTGCAAGGCGCTGGCGGAGCTGGGCGTGGACTTTCCGGCGCGGCCAAACCCGTTGCACATCGTCCGCGGTCTGGTGCGGGCGCAGCTGAGCCTGCGCGGCAAACAGGATGCGGACCTCGCCGGGCTGCCGGAGCTCACCGATCCGCAGCGCCGCGCCGCGTTGGGCATGATGGTGACCCTTGTGCCGGTCGCCTTTCGCTCGGGCAAGAACCTGTTCCCGCTGTTTGTCTTCGAGCTCGTCGTGCAGTCGGCGCGCCATGGCAACTCGCGCTATGCACCGTTCGCGTATGGCTCGTTCGCCATCGCCCAGTGCGCGGTTTTGGGCAACTTTGCCGCCGGCTACCGCTTTGCGCAGCTCGGCTTGCGCATCGATCGGGCGTACCCGCAGTCGGCGATCCACTTCATCTTCAACAGCCTCGTGCGCCACTGGCGCGATCCGCTGCGCCTCAGCATCCCCGGGCTGCAGGACGCCTACCGCCATGGCCTGGAACAGGGCGATCTTTTCACGGCGACGTGGGCGGCGGCCTATGGCCACATCTTTGCCTGGTTCACCGGCGCGTCGCTGCCGCGGCTGGGCGAGCAGCTGACGGCGCAGGCGCACCTGCTGCGCTGGGATGAGGGCGCGCTGAGCACGTCCAAGCAGCTGCTGCAGGCGATCGCCAACCTGACGACGCCGACGCCGCAGCCGCACGTGCTGGAAGGCGACCTGTACGACGCGCAGAAGGCGGCGCTGCGCTTCACGGAATCCGGCGATGCCGTCGAGATCGGCTTGTATCTGCTGAACAGCGTCGTCGTCGCCGCGTTTTTTGACGCCAACGCCCACGCCGCGCAACAGGCGGACGCGCTGGAGCCGCACTACGCCGCGCTCAACCCGATGCCGTTCCTGCCGCTGGCGCACTTTTACGGCGGGATCGTGCGCGTGCGCGCGGCGCGCAAGGACCCGAGCCTGCGCGCCGGCTTGCGCAAAGCCGCCAAGAGCGCGGTGAAGCTGCGGCAGTGGGCGCGCGAGTCGCCGGCGAACTATGCCCACAAGTCAGCGCTGCTGGATGCCGAGCTCGCCTGGTCCGCCGGACAGCTTGTGCGGGCGCGTGACAACATCGACAAGGCGCTGCGGCTGATGGAGGAGCACGACGCGCCGCTGCCGGAGCGCGCGCTGATCCTGCAGACGGCCGCGGGCGTCTTCGCGGCGCTGGGCCACAAGCCGATCGCCGACTTGATGGAGCTGCAGACGAGCTTCGCGCTGCGCGATTGGGGCGCGACGGCGTGCATGGAACACTGGGCGGCGAGCCACCCGCAACGCGTGATGTCGCGGCGCACGCCGGGGCTGACGCCGGGGACGACGCACATCAGCGAGACGCGCGCCTCGGACACGTCTTCGGAGACGCCGCATACGTCGCTGGACCTGCATGCGGTCGTCAAAGCGACCTCGGCGATCGGCAGCGAGATTGTGATGGAGCGGCTCGTGCGGCAGGTGCTGGCGATCCTGGCGCAAAATGCCGGCGCCCAGCGCGGTGCGCTGCTGCGGCCAGCGGCTGGTGGCCTGGAGCGCGTGGCGATCATCGACGAAACAGGCGTCTCGCTGGCGCCGCCGGGGTCGCTGGAGCGCGCCACGGACGTCTGCATGGCCATCGTGCAGTATGTGGAGCGCTCGCGGCTGCCTTTGGTCGTCGAGGATGCGAGCCAGGATCCGCGGTTTGCCCGCCAGGTGGCGGCGATGGGTCGGCCGGTGCGCAGCGTGCTGTGCGCGCCGATCCTGCACCAAGCGCGGCTGGACGGCATCGTCTACCTGGAGAACAACGCGATGACCGGGGCGTTCACGGCAGACCGCCTGGAGGTCACAACCCTCATCGCCGGCCAGGCGGGATCGGCCCTGGAGAACGCCGACTTGTACACGCGGCTGGAGGAAAAGGTCCAGGCGCGCACCGCCGAGTTGGAGCGGCAGCGGCTGCTGCTCGCCGACGAGAAAACCAAGAGCGATGCGCTGCTGCTGAACATCTTGCCGGTGGAGATCGCCCGCGAGTTGAAGGAAACCGGCCGTACGCAGGCGCGGCGCTTTGCCCAGGTCACCGTCCTGTTCACCGATTTCTCCGGCTTCACCGGCGTGGCAGAGCAAGTCACCGCCGAGGAGCTCGTCAGCGAACTCGACGCATGCTTTCGGGCGTTCGATGCCATCGTCAGCCGCCACGGCGTCGAGAAGATCAAGACCATCGGCGACGCCTACATGTGCGCCGGCGGCCTGCCCGACCCCACGCGCGGCTCACCCGCCAACGTCGTCGACGCCGCGCTGGAGCTGCGCGACTTCATCGCCGCGCGTCCCAGCTTTGGCGGCGGCGCGCGCTTCCAGGTGCGCATCGGCATCCACACCGGACCCGTCATCGCCGGCGTCGTCGGCAGCCACAAGTTCGCCTACGACATCTGGGGCGACACGGTCAACACCGCGGCGCGCATGGAACAGTCCGGCGCCATCGGCCGCGTGAACGTGAGCGGCGCGACCTGGGCGCTGTTGGCCGGCGCGTACGTCGGCGAAGAGCGCGGCGCGGTCGCGGCCAAGAACAAGGGCAACATGGTGATGCATTTTGTCGAAGGTCGCGTGGCGGACGTGCAGGCATAAAGCGCTAGCCCCGCCCCTTCGGCATCCGCGCACGCTGCCGTGGGCAGGCGATCCAGGCGGATCCCGGCCCCTTTCGCGCGCCAAGTCGCGGCCGCGGCATCGCGCCTCGCCCGGATCGAGCGCCGGCCCGACCGTTCCGGCGCCAGCGCGCAAGCGGCCCAACCCGCAGGGCCGGGACGCGCACCGCGGCCCGGTCGCCCCCGTTCGACGGGGGCGATTGGCGACGCGGTCGGCGCGCCAGCGCCGATGCGCCCAAACGCAAACCACACCCTCGCGCAAGCCCACACCCGCGCGAATTCCCCGCGCCAGCTCCTCCCACGCCGCGCCACACGCCGCTACCGCAGCGTCAACCGCACCGTGTCCTCGGCCTCATTGACGCCCACGTACACACTCCACGCATCGGCGTCCATGATCGCGTGCGCGGCGCGCAAGCCAGAGATGACCGCGCCCTCAAAGTACCCGACGTTGATGCCAAAATTGGTCCAGTCGCCGGCGATCCACAGGTTGCTGTAGCCGGTCTGGTTGGCGGCGAGCCGCGTCGCGTTCGATTGCGGCACCGACAGCGTGTAGCGGTCCGACGGGTTGATGTTGGCGCGGTAAAAGGCCGACTGGATCAGCGCCGGATCGACGCCGCGCGGCGCATACGGCGTCGTCGCCTTGGGCCAGAACCAGCCCATGTTGTCGTGCAGCCACTGTTCGGTCAGCGTACTGACGCGCAGGAACTGCGTCTGGGGGAAGCCGTGGTCGCTGTACGGCGGGATCGGCGCGGCATCGGTCAAAGCGCCGGTAAAGTACGCCGCGACCTGCGGCTTCTCGCCCGTCCAGCCCTCATTGACGATCGTCTGCGACTCGTCCAGCCACGAATACAGCGGGTTTTCATAGACGACGACGTTCGCCGCACAGCCTTGCTCGCCCATCCCCCACTTGCGCTGCTCCATGCCCAGCGCCACGAGCGACGGCTTCATCCACAGCTGCGCCGAGATCGTCTGCGTCGTCTGCACCGCCGCGAGCATCCGCTGCCACGCTGGCTGCTCGGCGATAATTTGCGGACAGATCGCCGGCAGCACGGCGATGGGGATCGCCAGCAAGACGTGGTCAAAGTCGCGACCCAGCTGCAGGGTCCGCGTCGAAACGGGTTGCCAGTTGGCCCACGGCGACTCCAGGTCGATCTGCTCCGCTTGCAGCTGCGCCGCTTGCGCTGGCTCGATGAACTGCCACCGCGGCTGTGCCGGCCACGCGGCGATGCCGTTCGGCGCGCGGTGGATCGGATCGTACGGCTGCACCAGCGTCACCTGCTGCGCCACCTGCACGCTGGCGATCGTGCCATCGGTTCCGGGCGTCACCGCTTGCACCTCGCTGAAGAATTCAAACTTCACGCCGCGGTGCGCCAACACCTGATACAGCGGCATGACGAGGCCATCGCCGATCCCGCTGCGGAACTGCCACACAAACGAGCCTTTGTAGCCGACCGAGCGCAGCACGAACTCCAGCGCCACGCCCGCGGCGACGCTGCCGCCTTGCTGAGGGATGCCGATCTGGTTGGCGAAAGTGCCGGTGTAGAAGAAGCGGACGGCGACGAAGTGCGTGAGCGTGTCCGACGCGCCGTGTTTCTTGAGCCAGGCGCGGTAGTCGATGTCGTCGATGCGGTAGAAGTGGAACTGGCCATCGGCTGGATCGTAGACGTCGGCCAGGATGCCGGTCAGGTTGACGACTGCGAACTCCAGCATCTGTTGCAATCGCCGCAGCTCATCCTGCGGTCCGAACAGCGCCCCCAGCAGCTGCTCGATGAGACCGATGGCATGCCGCAAAAAGTCGATGACGCGCTGGAAGCCTTGGCTGTTCTCCATCGCCTCCACGAGCGCGTGCGCCGCGCTCAGCACGGCTTGCGTGATGCTCTCACCCGTGATGCGCTGGAAAACGGCCTCGGCCACGTCCTCGATCGCCGTGACTGTGCCGTGCCAGAAGCGCGCCAGCGGTCCCACGCTCTCACCGGGCTGCACGCCCTGGCCTGACGGCGGGAAAAACCAGTCGAGAATGCCCTTGGCGAGGATCGACTCGCCGGTCGCGTACGGCGAGCCGAGGAACATCTCGACGATCAGCGCCGCCGACTTCTTCACGAGCATCAGCGTCGACTCCGCCGCGCCCTGCCCCGGGATGTCGGCGTTCTGCGGAAAGACCATCGGCCAGTTCAACCAGATGCCGCGGTCGGCGGCATACTCGGTCAGCAGCGTCGCGTTGTTGCGCAGGAACGCGTCCTGCCAGTCCTGGTAGGGATTCTGCAGGTCGATGCCATGGCGGCGGCGCTCGCGGTAGATCTGATCGATGAGCAGGAACGCGTTGTCGTACCAGCCCTGGGCGATGTGGATGCCGACCTCCTCGATCCGGTCCGATGGCCCACGACCGCTGGACGTCTTGCCGCCCAGCCGCCAGCCGCGCACGTGCACCGTGATGTCGTATTGCGCCTGCCACCCCTCATACTGCGTCAGCTCATGCGCCGCTGTCAGCGCGCTCATGCCACCGCCGAGGATCACGACCTTCTTGGGCGCCGGCGGTGCCGCGGGCGGCGCCATCGCGTGCAGCGGGCACGGACCAATGTCGACCTGCGGCGTCATCTCCGGATAGATCGGCTTGCCGTCCACCACCAGCGCCGTCAGCGCCGGCTGATCGATCTCGGCGGCACACGCCGCGAACAGCGCCGTCAGGTGTGGCAGGATGACGACCTCATCGAGGATGTCGACCAACGGGTCACCTTCGTGCTCCACCCACAGCTTGGCAAACGGTCCCAGCGGATAGCTGAGCGGGTAGAAAGTCACGATGTGCGTCAGCCACTCGACCGCCGGCAGCGCCGGATCGGCCACCAGCTTGCCCAACGGCCCCTCGACGTCGCCCCTGACCGCGGCTTGGGCGAACAACAGGCGGTAGAGCACCTCGTTCATGAAGTCCTGCTCGGTCTGCCGCTCCTGCCGCGCCTGCACACAGTGCCGCAGGTAGCCATCGACGATGCTGCGGTTGTGCGCCCGGTACCACGCGCGCGACGTCGGCGCTTGGATGAACGCGAGCCACAGCTGCGCTTCCGGCGGGATCTCGGGCGAGGGATCGGCGGCAAGGTAGCCGGCGTCGTGCAACAGCCCGGCGAGCTCGGCGTCAAAGCACAGGTTGAGGTTCACCTCACGCCACCACGGGCTGCCACGGGACACTGCGGGGTCATGCAGCGGGTTGAGGACGCCGCGGGTGACCTCCCAGGCCTCAAAATCAAGCTCAGAGCCGCCCAGACCTGACGGCGCATAGCGCGCATACCACGCCGTGCGCAGCGCCACGCGGCCTTGGGGGTTGTTCTTGACGCCCAGCACCCGCACGCGGGCCATGGCTGCGCACTCCGCGACAGACGATCGGACAGAACTCGGCATGATGACCTGCACCAAAGGGTTGGCAAAAACTGTGGGAACCCGCACGAAACCGCGGTGTGAGCGTAGCGGAGAGCGGGCGGATGCGCTAGCGGGTGGGTGATGGGGACGGTGACCGCGGGCCAAGCACCTTGCCCGGCAAGAACGCACGCGTGGGCGCGGGATCAAGGACCTTGTTCGCCAAAAATCCGCTGCATTTTTGTCGCGCAAGGACCTGTTGCCGCCAGCCACATCCACGTCAGCGGCGGATCAAGGGCTTGTTGCCGCAAAAACGCGCGCGTGTTGCGGCGCACAAGGACCTGTTGCGGCAAAAACGCGATCCATCTTTGCTGCACAAGGTCCTGTTGCCGCCAGACACACGTGCAGGGGCGGCCGCGCAAGGTGCCGGCGCGCATGCAGCGGTTACGCCGGACCCTGCGGCGGCTTCTTGGCGGGCTTCGCCGGTGGGAAGTAGCTGCGCTGGCGCTTGATGTCGCGCGGGAACAGGTCAATGAGCTTGCCGCGCAGCTTGCGCACCGCGGTCTGCCACGCATCGGCGGCCATCGCCACGGTCTTGTTGGCCTTTTCCAGCGCATCGTTGGCGGTGGCCGCAGCGGCATCTCCCGCCGTCCACTCATCGATGGCGGCAACGAGGACCTTCGCCGCTGGCGCCAGCTCCTTGGGCAGCGTGCTGCTCGTCGCCGCTTTGCGCAGCTTGGCAACCAACTCAGCGCGCTCGCCTTGGGCTGCGTGGGCAATCGAGCTCGGCGCCACCGGATACACGAGCAAGTAGCCCGGATCCTGCCGCGAGCCAAAGTGGCCAAAGCACTTGGTGCCAAAGGCGACAATCGCGCGTTGCACGGCGTTCAAGCGAAAGTCGGCGACAGCGGCAGCCATGATCGCCGCGGTATCGACGGGTTGCAGGCCACCGATGGCCTTGATCAGGCCTTCCTGCGCTGTCTCCAGCACATTGGCCAATGCCGCGGTCTCCGGATCCGCCTGGAGATGGGACTGGATATACACGCCGTCGCGCCGGAGGTGGTCGGCGGGGGTTGCAAGTGGTGGGACTGGCATGATTGGACTCCTTACGCACGTGAGACGGCTCGAGCGCCGGGGGATTTCTCGTTGTTCAAGCTCAGGAATGGCGCGACTTGCGCCGACCAGAAAAGCTTCGCGCTGGATTGGACGAGTGTCAACTCGGGTAAAGCCAAGAGTCGGCGCGTCTTGCGATGCGGCCCGAAACCGGGGGGGCGGCTGCATCTCCGCCAGCGTATTCGCACCTTGCCGCGATGACGCTGCGGCGCGGCGCAGCCAGGATGACGGCGGCG